>JBQCZX010000021.1:0-34947 GCA_052089485.1 Marinobacter sp.
ACCTATTGCGTTGATCTATTGCTGTTTGCGAACAATATGACGAAAAGCGCCTGTGGTTTTCTGAACCCGCCTTCTTCAGGGCTGGGTTCATTAGCTTGAGGTCAGAGCTTTAGGTTTAAAGCTTCAGAGTACACGTCATTGGCGCTGGGTACGTTTAACCTCTTTTCATAAGTGTCTGCAGTATGCAATATCGGGTTAGATGTTGGTCGCGCCGACGTCGCGCTTGGCCGAGATAGTTTGGTGCACTCCGTGCATCCCCACCCGAGCCGCTTCGTGCAGTTAGCACACACCCAAACTTTGGCATTAGGCTTTTATTGATATCTGATCCAGAGAAGAGATCGCCAATTGTTCGCCAAGCACATCGAATGGCCGAAGTGATGGTGCGGTTCGATAACGCGCTGACATTCAGAGCGATAATGGGATCTTTAAACGTTACAATAAAAGAAACTGCCCACCAAAACATTGTGGAAGCCGTTACTTACCTGATTTTTAATAAAATTAATTACTCGCCATTTAGTTACATGTAATAGGAGTTCTACACCGATGACGGATCAGAAAAAACCTGACCAGGCCACAACCTCCGAAAAACCTTGGGGCGGACGCTTCAGCGAGCCTACCGACGCGTTTGTAGAGCGTTTTACCGCGTCCGTTGGGTTTGATCAGCGCCTGTATCATCACGATATCATCGGCTCCATTGCTCACGCGACCATGCTTGCAGAGGTTGGCGTTCTCACGGAAGGCGAGCGCGATAGTATTGTCGATGGCCTGAAAGGCGTGAAGGAAGATATTGAAGCAGGGCGCTTTGAGTGGTCTGTGAGTCTGGAAGACGTTCACATGAATATAGAAGCCCAGTTAACCAATCGTATTGGTATCACTGGCAAGAAATTGCACACCGGCCGCAGCCGTAACGATCAGGTGGCCACGGATATTCGCCTGTACCTGCGCGACGAAATTGATGTGATTGCCGAAGAGCTTCGACGCCTGCAAACTGGCCTGCTGGATCTGGCAGAGCGCGAAGCCGATACCATTATGCCTGGCTTTACTCACCTTCAAACGGCTCAGCCAGTCACGTTTGGGCATCATTTACTTGCTTGGTATGAAATGCTGGTGCGTGATGGCGAGCGTCTGCAAGACTGCCGCAAGCGCGTGAATATCATGCCCCTGGGCGCTGCAGCCTTGGCTGGCACGACTTACCCCATTGATCGAGCCATGACTGCTCGGCTGTTGGGCTTCGACCGGCCCTCGGAAAACTCCCTGGATTCGGTCAGCGACCGGGATTTTGCCATTGAATTCTGTAGCTTCGCGGCGTTGTTGATGACGCATATGTCCCGATTCAGCGAAGAGTTGGTGCTGTGGACCTCGGCACAGTTCGATTTTATTGATCTGCCGGATCGCTTCTGCACCGGCTCCTCAATCATGCCCCAGAAAAAGAACCCAGATGTGCCTGAGCTTGTTCGTGGTAAAACCGGCCGGGTGACAGGCCACCTGATGTGTTTGCTTACGCTGATGAAAAGCCAGCCACTGGCGTACAACAAGGACAACCAGGAAGACAAGGAGCCTTTATTCGATACCGTGGATACCATCAAGGGCTGTCTTAAAGCATACGCTGACATGATTCCGGCTATTCACGCTAAAGCAAACAACATGCGTGTGGCAGCCAAACGTGGGTTTTCGACGGCAACGGACTTGGCGGATTATCTGGTCAAAAAAGGCATGCCCTTCCGGGACGCCCACGAAGTTGTCGGCAAAGCCGTGGCTTTTGGTGTTGCGCAAGAGCGGGATCTTTCAGATATGACCTTGGAAGAGTTGGCCGGCTTCTCCGACACCATCGGCGCAGACGTGTTTGATGTGCTAACGCTGGAAGGCTCGGTCCAGGCCCGTGACCACCGTGGTGGCACGGCACCTGCCCAGGTGCGGGCGGCAGTGGCCCGTGCACGTAAGCTGCTGGGTTAATGCCCTTTCCGCTTTGCCCTTGGGCTTAGCCGCCAATGCGTCCGGTGGCAAGGTCTACCGCCACCGGCGTCAGTTCTGCCAGGGGTTTGGGCGGGCTCAGCCGGAACCCCTGGCCGAAGTGAATGCCCAGGGTTCTGACCTTTCTGAGAATGTCGTCGTTCTCGATAAAAGTGGCGACGGTTATCTTCCCCGAATTTTGTGCAATCCGGTGCAGCGCTTCCACCATAATTTGCTGAACCGGATCGTCTCCCAGCCTGAGCATTAGGCTGCGGTCTAATTTGATGATGTCCACCGGCAGTTTTGCTGCAAGGCTGTAGCTTTCCACGGAAGCGCCGGCGCCATCCAATGCTACCCGGCATCCAGTCCGGTGCAGGGCGTCACACAGAACGGCCACCTCATTTGGGTACTGAGTTGCGTGGGCTTCGCGTATTTCAAGGCAAAAGCATTCTGCCGGATAGTTTGAAACCCTGAGTGCAGACTCCATGAAATCTGCAAAGGTATCGTCCAGCACGCTGGCCAGCGACAGGTTGAAGCCGCAGTATTTCAGTCTCGGCTCTAGCAATCGGTGATCGCCCAGCCAAGTGAGGGTTTGCAGTATCACTTGTCGGTCTAGACGTTTAGCCAGGTCAAACCGCTCTGCTACCGGAAGGAACTGGTCTGGCTGAAGCCATTGTTGATGTATACCGTTGCCAGGAATTCGCGAGAGAATTTCGATATGGTCGCCCCAAGTGACGCTGGCAACTGGCTTTAATGCTTGAAATTCGAGTATTAACGCTTGTTGGTTCAGAGCTTTTCGGATCTGATCGACGTATTCGTTACTTCCGCTGTCATCCGCTATAGGGCGAGAAGCGTGGGCAGTATGAACCCGGTTGCGCCCGGATGTTTTGGCATCGTGGCAGAGATCTGCAGCCTGGCCCAGCAGTTGCTCGGGATACGAAGAAGTGTCTTTGCCCATAATCAGCAGGCCACCACTGGCGGTTGTTTGCAGTTGGTGTCCTTGCCACTCAAAAACAAAGCTGCGGATGAGGCTTAGGATGTCTTCTGAGAGTTTGCGGGCGGTAGATTCTGTGCAGTTTTCAATGAGCAGGGCGAACGTATCGCCGGAAAGCCGCGATACCGTATCCTGAGGCCTGCTGCGAATGTCGAGGCTGCTGGCTAACTCCCTGAGATACCGGTCGCACGCACCGTTGCCCGCAAGGTTAGTGAAGTGTCCGAATGCATCCAGATTCAAGTATAGAAGGCTGCTGTGAGCTGCCGTTTCGTGCTTTTCTTCCATGCTGCGCTGAAGGCGGGCAGTGAACTCCCTTCGGTTGGTTAGACCGGTTATCGGGTCATGCCGATAACGGTATTCGCTGTCGCCTGTGTTACTGGCGCGGTTACTGATATCGCTGGCGACGACGACTGCGCCCGTGGTTTCACTCTTACTGTCACTCTTACTGTCAGTCTGCCCGTCAGTTAAGCGTTGATAATGGAACTCATACACCGGCCATTCACCGCTTTGCTGGGTGATGGGCATGTCCACCACAAAGCTGTCTTGCTCAAAGGCTCGTCGCCAGAGCTGTTCGGCCAAGTGCCGCTCGTTCGGATATTTTTCCAGCAATTGGCTCAGGTTGTCGCCCACCCGGGGCGTTGCGCCGAAGATGCCGGCGAACAGCCGAGCATAAGGCGCGTTGAAGTGCAGCAGGTTCAGGTTTTTGTCTACGGCGGCTATCAGCCCTGGGCTTGCAGCTGTGGTCGCGCTGAGAATTTTTTCAGCCCTTGTGCGGGCCTGGTCGCGCTGCATTTCGCCGCTGCGGTCAACCAGCGTGCCGCCGAGCTTGCGCACCCTGCCGCCCGCTTTAAGTGCGCGGCCAGTCAAGGTTGCTCGGATCTTTTTGTGCTGCGCTGTCAGTAGGTTTAACTCAATCGTGAAAGGTGCGCCGGTATGAGCGCATCGGCGGAACAAAGCCCGAATACGCCCCTGGCCGCTCTGGCAGTAAAACAGTGCCTGTTCGGGGGTGATATCTGTGCCCGCCCTTAGTTCAAGCACTCGGTACAGTCCTTCTGTCCAGGTAATTTGGTTGCTGGCGATATTCAGCTCCCATATTCCGAAGCCTGCGGCGTTTTCGGCAGAGCGCAGTAGGCGCGGATCTATGGCGGAGCTTTCCTGTTGAGTGATCCGGGCGCTGGCGGCCTCGTCCGAATCGCGCATACTGAGACGCAGTGAAAGGCAGGCGGTGTAGAAGAAGCCTTCTTTATGGCGGAAGGTGACCCGCACATTTTGGCCGTTCTCGATACGGTGCCGGTTCACTGGCGCAAAAGGGTCGTCCTCCCGCGATGCCAGAACCTGGTGTACCATAATGCCTTCAAGCTCGCTGGCATCGTATCCGAGTACGGCTTCTGCGTTATGGTCCGCAAATAGCACCTTGCCTTGGTCGTCAATACGCAACAGGGTTTGGCGACCGTTGCTGGCGAGTGCATCGGCACGATAACGCTGTATAACAAACTCTTTCACTGGGCAGGACCTCGGGTTTTCTGAAGCGCATACCGCTTTTATTTTTCTGACGGTTTTGCCACGATGAGTTCATCATACTGATAATTAAACCGGAAAGAACCTCTCCCCCGGAGCTGCCTTGACTGCTCAGACTTTACCTATTGTCCTGGATTTTGAAGAGGGCATTGACAGAAAAACCCTGCGCCGCCTGCGGGACAGGTTTCTCACGGTTAATCGCCAGCGCTGGGAGAGGGCTCGGTCGTCGCTCACCTATCGGCAGCAAGGGGTGTTGGAGATCCTGCCACTGGTATTTCACACCAACCATCCGGCTTTGCCCGGCTACCTGGATGCCAACTGTCCTTATGGCCTGAGCCACTATCAACCGGATTCTGCAACCTTAAGTGCCGCACGGCGCCTGGCGCGCACCTTTAATATGCGAGACGAAGGCAAGCGCCGGGTCGATTTGGAATCGCTGTTTTTGATGGGTAGCCCCGGCACCTTGGGGCACTCTGTCGCCAGTGATTTGGATGTTTGGCTGTGCCATCGGGACGACCTTCCTGAGCCAGGTGTTCAGCGCCTTGAGCGCAAAGCAGAAAAGCTGACAGAGTGGGCGTTTTCTTTTGGCATTGAATTACACGTGTTTGTATTCTCCGCGGCTGATTGGCGGGGCGGGCGGCAGCGCGCAGAGGTGAAAGGTGAAAACTGCGGTAGCGCCCAACATTACCTGCTTTTGGATGAGTTTTATCGCACCGGAATCCATCTGGGTGGGTGTTATCCGGTCTGGTGGCTCATCCCTTCAGAGCAGGAGGAACGTTACGAGGAGTGTGTAAGTAGGCTGGTGGATTATCGGTTTATTCGCGGCGATGAATATATCGATTTCGGCTCGGTGCCGGCCATACCAGCCAAGGAATTTCTCGGTGCAGGTGTGTGGCAACTGTACAAGGGGATCGATGCGCCCTGGAAGTCTATTCTCAAGCTTTTGCTGATTGAATGTTACGCCCAAACCCGGGACCGGCCGGTGTTGTCGCGGGTGTTCAAGCAGGCGGTGTTTGAAGGTGTTATTGATGTGGATGTTTTGGACCCGTATGTGATGCTCTATCAGCGGTTGGAGCAGTGGCTCATAGAGGCTGGCGCCGAAGCAAGGTTGGATCTGGTACGCCGCAGCTTGTATATCAAAGCCGGGCTGCCGCTGACCCGCGTGGGGGCGTTGGGGGAGCAGAGTGAAGACCACTGGAGAGCCCGGTTACTTCGGGGGCTGGTAACCGGTTGGGGTTGGAAGCAGAAGCAAATTAGCGCCCTGGATAACCGCCAGCGATGGCGTGCGGAAGAAGTGTCTTCTTTGCGCCGCACGGTGGTGTCTGAGCTGACTCACAGCTACCGGTTGCTCTCGAAAATGGCCCGGGATCACGGCGAACAGTCAGCGATCAACGCCAGCGATATTAATTTGCTAGGGCGCAAACTCTACGCAGCCTTTCAGCGCAAGGCCGGTAAAATTGAACAGATCAATCCGGGGCTGGCACCGTCGCTGGTAGAGGAAAACCTAGCCTTCCATCACCAGTCAGAGCAAGGAGGGGCCGGAAATGGCTGGCTGTTGTATCGGGATTTGGAGGATCCTTATGATGCCTTCTGGAAACCGGTTATCCGCCACTCTGGCAACCTCGCCGAACTGGTTGTGTGGTGCTATTGCAACGGCTTGCTAACCCGCTCGACTCGCCTGAATGTTCGCGCTGGGCAGAGCGTTGCGTCCATCAGTGAACTGCGGGAAATGCTTGATGCACTTGCGAGCTTTGTGCGCTTTCCTGTGGAGCCGGCAGAGCGAGAAGCGCTTGCCCGTGGCGTTCGCCCCATACGTAACCTTCTATTGATCAATGTAGGTGTGGACCCACAGTCTCATCTGACTGAACGGGGGCTGCACAAGCTTAGCGCCCGGCATGATTCGTTGGGCTTCAGCGGTGGGCGTGAGAACCTGGTTGTGACCATTGATCAAATCACCCTGAACAGCTGGCACGAGGTTAGTCTGCAGCACTACGCATCGGGAGACACCCTGATTCAGTGCCTGAAGAATGTACTGGCCGCGGTTGCACTCGACCCCCGCATTATTCCCGGCGTTGAGGTGCACAGCCACAACCGCGGGCACGGTGGCGCCATCGCTCGGCGGGTGCGGGACTTGTTTTCGGATGTGTTGCGCCAGTTCTTCGCGGGTGGCGCCGGGCCGCACCCGCTGCGCTACGTTATTGAAGTGGATCGCAGATATTTTCTGCTGGAGTTTAGTGGCGCTGAGCCTGGTTTTATTGCACTAGAAAGCCGAGCGGCGCTGATGGAGTGTCTGGCCCAGCCCCGTGATGGTTACCTGCCAGTCGTTTTTGATCGTTACGCTTTGTTGGATGACCCGGCTCTGCGTGCGGCCTGCCAGGCCAGTGAGCCGAACAGTATTCAGGTGTTTTATAAGATTCGCGGCGGGCGAGCGCAAATTTGGGTGATTGATGAGCGGGGTTCAATGTTCGGCTGGAGTCAGCCAGTCACCAGCCGCCGTTACCTGCTGACACCTTTGCTGCGTTTTCTGGAAAACCTGGTAGAGCGGCGCACCCTGCGCTACAGCGAGGAGCCCGCAGCGTTGGCGGGTGTGCGGTGTTACGAAATGGTTGCAAATAATGGACTCTGGCGCCCGGTGTACCGGCCACAAACGGATATCGGGGCCCGTTTGCCAGGGCTTGAGGTGCAAGCTGTGGGCCTTCAGGAAGGTGAAAGCCGGGTTCGCTTTGACCTTTATTGTGGTGAGCAGGAATTTACCATACTGCAGTACGGTGATCAGTTGATTCCGGCCGTGGCTCACTACATACATTCACTGCGTCAGAGCCGAGAGCGCTACCCGGTTTATCTTACGGATGTGCACTTGCCCCATGATTTGGATCCAAGGGTTTATCAGCAGGATATACAGACCACCCAATATCTTTACTATCGCTCCGTTCTGGAGGATGCGCTGAACCGTGAACTGGAGGCGTTTCGATAGCCCGACGGCCTCGCCGTGCAGGGCGCGGGTCAGGTATACTTCGGCCATTATGAACTCAGAGGTGGCAAGTATGCGTGCGTGGACATTGCCGATGGCGATTCTGGTTGTGGCTGCGGCACTTGGTGGCTGTGGCCAGAAAGGGCCGTTATATCGGGAAAACCCGGAAGCATCATCTGGGCCCGTCGCAAAAACAGCCAGCGTTGCAGAGCAAAGTGAGCGCCCAGACGATCGCGACTCAGTCGCTAAATAGTCTCGCGCATACCAGTCACCGTGACACGAATCAGGAACCAAATGGATCATTTCAATTACCGTGACGGCGAGCTGTACGCCGAAGATGTGCCTGTCTCTACCATTGCAGAGCGCTTTGGTACGCCAGCCTACGTATATTCCCGCGCCACTTTGGAGCGCCATTACAAGGCCTACGACGACGCCCTGAAAGAGCGCGCACACCTTGTTTGCTACGCGGTGAAAGCCAACAGCAACCTGGCTGTTCTGAACGTGTTAGCGCGCCTGGGTGCGGGTTTTGACATTGTCTCCGCGGGGGAGCTGGAGCGGGTGCTTCGCGCGGGTGGCGATGCAGGCAAAGTGGTGTTTTCCGGCGTGGGTAAGCAGGAATGGGAGATGCGCCGAGCTCTGGAAGCTGGCGTTCGCTGCTTCAATGTGGAATCCGACACCGAGCTGGATCGTCTTAATGCCGTGGCCGGTGAGTTAGGGGTTAAGGCTCCGGTCTCTTTGCGTGTGAACCCGGATGTTGATGCCGGAACTCACCCTTATATCTCCACGGGTTTGAAAGAGAACAAGTTTGGGATTGATATTGCAGAAGCACTGGCTGTTTACGCCCGCGCTGCAACTCTGCCGAATCTGAATATCAAAGGCGTGGATTGCCACATTGGATCGCAGCTTACAACGGTGTCTCCGTTCCTGGATGCGTTGGATCGCGTACTGGAACTGATCGACGCTTTGGCCGATAACGGCATTCACATCCAGCACCTGGATATGGGCGGTGGCCTGGGTGTTACTTACAATGATGAGCAGCCGCCTCTGCCGTCCGAATATGTCAGGGCCGTGGATGAGCGCATAGGCGACCGCGAGCTGGAATTGATTCTCGAACCGGGCCGCTCTATTGCGGCCAACGCCGGCATACTGATTACCCGGGTGGAGTTCCTGAAGTGCACCGAACACCGTAACTTCGCCATCATCGATGCCGCCATGAACGACTTGATCCGTCCGGCGCTCTATAGTGCCTGGCAGGCTATTGTCCCGGTGCAGCCTCATCAGGATGCAGAAGAGAAAATGTGGGATTTGGTCGGCCCAGTCTGTGAAACCGGGGATTTTCTCGGCAAAGACCGGCCACTCCAACTCAAGGCGGGGGATCTTTTGGCCGTGCGCTCTGCCGGGGCCTATGGCTTCGTGATGAGCTCCAACTACAACACCCGCAACCGTCCACCGGAACTGATGGTTGATGGCGAGCAGGTACACATTGCTCGTCGTCGCGAGACGATCGAGGATCAGCTCGCGCCAGAAAACTGCTTGCCGGAATGAATGACGGGCAGGAGATGAGCCAGCAACGTCGTTATCACGGGCCCTTGCTCCGGTTCAGTAAAATGCATGGTCTGGGCAACGACTTTATGGTGGTAGACGCCATTAGCCAGCCATTCCGGCTGAGCCCCGAAATGATTCGAGAGTTGGCGGATCGCAATGTGGGTGTCGGCTTTGACCAGTTATTGGTTGTGGAGCCTCCAGGGTTGCCGGATGTGGATTTCCGCTACCGGATATTCAATGCCGATGGCTCTGAAGTGGAGCAATGTGGCAATGGCGCTCGATGTTTCGCAAAGTTTGTGCGGGAGCAACGTCTTACCAATAAAAAGGTTATACGGGTTCAGACTGCCTGTGGCGTGATTGAGCTACGGGTTGTCAAAGACGGCATGGTGATGGTCAATATGGGGGTGCCTGAGCTGAATCCACCGGCCATTCCCTTTGTGGCGGAGCATCGCAAAAATGCGTATACGGTGGAAGCGGGTGCTGAAATAGTAGAGTTCAGTGCGGTTTCTATGGGCAATCCCCACGCCGTGGTTGTGGTTGACAATGTGGATACGGCGCTGGTCGCAGATCTGGGGCCGCGTCTGGAAAACCACCCACGGTTCCCGTCTCGGGCCAATGTTGGCTTTGTGCAAATAATTAGTCGGAGCCATGTGCGCTTGCGGGTGTACGAGCGTGGCTCTGGCGAAACGCTCGCCTGTGGCAGCGGTGCCTGCGCGGCGGTGGTCGCGGGGTGCCTGCGAGGCCTTCTCGATCACCGCGTGGACGTGGACTTGCGTGGCGGGCGGCTGGTCATCGAATGGCGGGGTGAAGGGTCGCCTGTTATGATGGAAGGTCCTGCCACAAGTGTATTTGAAGGGCAGTTGAGACTGCCTGGTGACTCAAGTGGTAGTCGGCGCCGAAAGCCCAGCCGCCCACATAAACAATGGACCTGACAGCCAGGAGAGCACGATGACAGACCAAACGGCCCATCAGAAGGCCGATGAGCTCACCCGGAAAGAGGTGGCTGAGTACCTGAAGAACAACCCTGATTTTTTTGTTAATCAGGATGAACTTCTGCGCAGCCTAACCTTGCCCCATGACAGTGGCCGGGCTATCTCCCTGGTTGAACGCCAGGTACATCTGTTCCGCGAACAACGGGATACGCTGCGCCACGAATTGGTGGAGCTGGTGTCCATCGCCCGCCACAATGATCGCCTGTTTGAAAAGAGCAAACGCCTGCTGATGCAGGTTATTGAAGCTCGCAATCTGGTTGATATGGCCTCCACCATTGATGACAGCATTCGCGGCGACTTTGGACTTGATGCCGCCTCGGTGATCCTGTTTACCGACGCAGAAGTGCCCGGAAGTGCTCAGGGAGCGTTGCATGTTGTAAGCCCAGCTGAGGCACAGGATCGTCTTGGTAATCTTCTTGAGGGCAGCAAGGCTGTTTGTGGTCAGTTCCGCGAAAACCAGCGTGAGTTCCTGTTCCCTGCCAGGGACATACCCATTGCGTCTGTGGCCTTGGTGCCTTTGCGCCACGATGAATTGGTGGGCGTTTTCGCTGTTGGCAGTTGCCAGCCTGGCTATTTTGACCAGAACATGGGCTCACTGTTTCTGAGCTACATCAGCGACACGCTCAGCAGACTTCTGCCGCCAATGGTTCGGCGCCACACCTCAGCCGTTCCGGTAGCCGACTTTGCGACGGAATCTCGCTAGAATGACTGCGGCACCCGTACCAGCTCAGTTACCTGATGAGCTGCGCGGGCGCATGACGGACTTCATTCAGCACCTGGCGTCCGAAAAGCGCCATTCGCCCCGAACCTGCGACGCTTATCAGCGAGACTTGCAGCGGCTTGCTGTCTGGCTTGTGGAGCAGGGCAGTAACCAGTGGCGGGCGGTCAGCAGCTATGACCTGCGTCGCTATGTTGCCAACCTCAGTCGCCAAGGCCTAAACGGTCGCAGCATCGCCCGGCACTTGTCGGCAATCAGGCGCTTTTATCAGTACCTGTTGCGAGAGCGACTCGCTACCGACAACCCTGCACTGGATATTCGCCCCCCCAAGACTAGCCGGCGCCTGCCCGGGGTGGCCGATGTGGACCAGCTCAACTATCTCCTCGATGCCTCGCCAGATGACCCACTGGAAGTGCGCGACAGGTGCATGTTTGAATTAATGTACTCCTGCGGGCTGCGCCTGGCGGAACTGGCCAGCTTGGATCTCCATGCCGTTGATCGCACAGGTGGTGAGGCGCGAGTTGTGGGCAAGGGCGGGAAAACACGAATACTTCCGGTAGGTCGAAAGGCGCTTGATGCCATAGCTCAGTGGCTACCTGTTCGAGCCGAGCTAGCACCAGAGCCAGAGGCCGCCTTGTTTGTCAGCCGCCGAGGTGACCGCCTCAGCCATCGTAGCATCCAGGCCCGCCTTAGCCGTTGGGGCATTGCCAAAGGGGCTGATCAGAAGCTCCACCCTCACATGCTGCGCCATTCGTTTGCCAGTCATATGCTTGAATCCAGTGGCGATTTGCGAGCGGTTCAGGAACTGCTAGGCCACGCGGACATAGCGACTACACAGGTCTATACTCATCTTGATTTCCAACACCTGGCACGGGTATATGATCAGAGCCATCCCAGGGCGCGCCGACGTAACTCGCGTGATAGCCCCGACCAGGGCTCCGGACGAGAAGGAAGCGCGTGATGTCATCAGATCAAACCTGGAAAGATAAATACTTCCAGAAGCTTGAGTCTGCTGAGCAGCAACAAGAGCAATGGAAGGCCGAGCGCAATACGCTCGAGCGTATGCTAGTGCGCACCAGCCTTGCCTCCGAAGGCCTGTCGCCAAAGCTGGATCGTCTGCTTGAGCGGGTTCGATCCGATTTGCGTAAGAAAAAGGTTGATGAGAAGAGTTGGCGGGAGCTACAGAGGCAGATCGACCGGCAGGTCGCCTTTCTGGATGACACCAGCGGGGCAGGCAACGGGGATTCTGAAGACTCTCATAGTCAGCGGCTCCGGATCGCTCGGCGTGTCGGGCACCTTTTAGGCCAGCTGCTTAGTCAGGTTTCTCTGGAAGCAGACGCCGAGACACGAGCAAGAAACCTTCAGAAAGCGCTGCTTTCTAGTGATAACTGGGACGAGTTACGGGATGGGCTGAACCAGGTGGCTGATCTGATTGTTGCCGCGGTAACCCGTAGCCAGAGGGAGTTCGAAGCCTTTCTAAAGCGTCTTGATGAGCGTCTTGAAGTGCTGCAAGAACATTTTTCCATGCAATCGTCTGCTCAGACCGGCCGCCAAGCCGCAGCCGAAACCCTGGATCGCAACATCCGTGAAGAGATTGAGCAGGTTGGCCGACACATTGAATCCAGTGATGATCTCCATGGGCTGAAACGGTCTGTTAGTAGCCACCTTGAATGCATTGGCCACGCAGTTGGCCGTTTTCGAGTGGAGGAGACGGAGCGGGAAAGACTGCTATCTGAGCAACTGATGGCCATGCAGGAAAAAGTCGCCATTATGGAAACACACTCAGAACAAATGCAGGGCCAGGTTCGCAAGGAACGTGAACGAGCCATGACCGACCTGCTTACACAACTGCCTAACCGTGAAGCTTGGCAGGAGCGCCTGTCTTTTGAGTTCAATCGTTGCCGGCGTTTCCAGTACCCACTAACCATTGGTGTTTTGGATATCGATCTTTTCAAGCGTGTAAACGATTCCTATGGCCACAAAGCCGGTGACAGAGTGCTTCAGCTTGTCGCCAGGGAAATCCAAACCCGGTTGCGTACCACCGACTTTGTTGCTCGTTTCGGTGGTGAAGAGTTTGTGCTGCTGTTTCCAGTAACCTTGCCCGCAGATGCGCAAATTGTGATGGATAAACTTAGGGCGCACGTCAGTGCCTTGCCGTTTCATTTTGGCGCCGATCGAGTCACGATTACCTTTTCTGCCGGCCTTGCCGCCTTTGTTCCTGGTGATACCGAGGAGTCGGTTTTTGAGCGGGCAGACCGAGCGCTTTATGTTGCCAAGGATATGGGCCGTAATTGCATCAAAGTCAGTCAGCCAACCGACTAGTACAGACTCCCCACATGTGCAGGTGTTGTATCCAAAAATGTAGTACAACCGTTGAGGCGACCCAGTGAAGGCCACCCTTGTAGTTCTTTCATGCTGGCTGTTGCTGGTGTTTCAATCTTCGGCCTTGGCAGATCCCCCGCAAGCATCTCCTGCCCCGGTTTTGGGCAACAAGGATCTGCAATGGGTCAGTGAGCAGGAAATGCTCAAAATTGGTGTGCGCGCAGACCAGGTGCCGCTGGTGTTTGATACTGGGAACGGGCACCTTGCAGGCACCTACATTGATTACCTTGCCCGACTTTCTGACAAGCTCGGCCTGCTAATTGAGCCTGTTGTTATCAGCCCAGGCGCCAATGCCGGGCCGGTGCTTGACCAGCCAGAAACCGACGCGCTGCTTACCACCCGGCTGCCGGGCACACCCGCGCCCAATGGCAAGCGTTATACCAGCCCGCTGATGACTCTGACCTATGGCCTGTTTGTGAGCGCAGGTGATGCCAACATCCGTTCACTGGCGGATCTGGAAAATAGCCGTATAGCCGTTGTGGAGGGCGACCCCAATCAGTACACCATGCTTGAACCTGTTGAGAGCTTTACGCCCGTGCCGGTTCAGGGCTTGGGCGAAGCTGTTAGCCACGTGTTGTCCGGCCAGGCCGATGCTTTTCTAGGCGCGGTGCCGGTGGTCTCGGACTATCTTCAGTCAGCCATGATTAACGGTATTGGTTTGTCGAAGCTGCTGGATCAAAAGTCGGTGGGTGTGGTGTTTCAGGTGGATGAACGCAACGAGCCGCTGTTCCGGGTTCTGGATCAAACCGTAGACGCAATCAGCCATAACGAACACCGAGTTATTCGGCAATCATGGCTGGAGGTAGACCTTTCCGCGCTTGAACAAAATGGGGTAGAGCTCTCTGCGTCTGATGTTGATTGGCTTAAACGCCATCCCGCTCTCAAGGTTGCTTATCGCTCTGATTGGCCGCCGTTTGAATATGAACAGGATGGCGAAGCCACTGGCCTGGTGCCTGACCTTGTTGCGCGCCTGGAGAATCAACTTGGGGCAGAATTTGAAGACCATATACTGGAAGATCGTCTGGTCGCTGAGCAGGCGCTTATTTCCGGCAAGGTGGATATTCTGCCCGGCTTGTCGCGCACACCGCGAACAGAGGAATCGTTCTTGTTTACCCGGGCTTACGTTAACGTGCCGATAGCCCTGGCAATCCGGGATGATGGTCGCTTTATCGGGGATCTGCGGGAGCTGCGCAGTGAACGTGTGGGCGTGGTCAACCGTCATGCGGCGCACGACTACTTGCTAATCAACCATCCGAATCTGGATCTTTACCCAATGGCAACGGTGGAGGACGGGCTGCTGGCACTTTCCAACGGCGATCTCGATGCCATGGTGACCCACATTCCGGCGGTCAGCTATACCGTTGCCAGGCTTGGGCTATCTAATCTGCGGATTACCAGTATCACGCCGTATCAGTACGATCTCCGGCTCGCGGTTCGCAAAGACAGCCCGGAGCTCCACCGTATTCTGAATAAAGCGCTGGGCAGCCTGAAACCGGCCGAAACCGAAGCCATATACAATCGGTGGATTCATCTGGATATCGAGCAAAAAGCCGATTACACCGTGGTGCGACGGGTTGTTCTGATCGCCCTGGTGGTTGTGCTGATCTTCTTATACTGGAACCGAAAGCTGTCGCGAGAGGTAGACGAGCGTATCCGCTCTGAAAACGCCCTGCGCCGAAGTGAGGATGAGTTGCGGGCAGCCAAGCTTGAAGCCGAGCGCCTGGCCCGGGAGGCCGAGGCCGCCAGCCGAACCAAGAGTGAGTTTTTGGCGAATATGTCCCATGAAATCCGGACACCCATGAACGCAGTGATCGGCTACAGCGATCTCTTGAGCAACAGTGTTACCGACCCCCAGCAGCGCAACTACCTGGACGCCATCCGGGCAGGCAGCCGCAGCCTGCTCATGCTGATCAACGACATTCTTGATCTCTCCCGCATTGAAGCCGGAAAAATGCGGCTGGACTACTCACCGGTATCTGTGCGCCGGCTTCTTGATGACGTTCGCCACATCTTTGATCTGCGGGCACGGGAGCAGGGCATTACGCTGGAGGTGAGCGTTGGTTCGGATATGCCCGTTGCTATGATACTGGATGAAACCCGTTTTCGGCAGGTGCTGTTCAATCTTGTGGGTAACGCCATCAAGTTCACCCATGAGGGCGGCGTTGCGGTTCGGGCAACGGTTGTGCCGGTGCAGGATTCAATCGAAGAAACCCCAGAGCACCAGAGCTATCGGCTGACGGTCAAAGTAGAGGATTCGGGTATCGGAATCCCAACGGATCAGCGCGACCGTATCTTCGATGCGTTTGAGCAGCAAGAGGGACAGAATACCCGCCGGTATGGAGGTACAGGCCTTGGGCTTGCTATCAGCCGTAAACTGGCGCAGATGATGGGCGGCGAGTTGAAGGTGGAAAGTGAGCCAGGGGCTGGATCTGTTTTTACGGTTACGCTGCCTAATGTAGTGATAACCGACGAACAGGCCGAGGACGAAGGCGAGACCAAGGAATCTGAACGGTTACTGGCCCAGACCCTGAGTATGCAGGAACGGGGCTGGCTGAGAGAGCAGTTGACGGCAGATTTTGGAGACGAATGGGAGGCCGTGCGCGAAAGTGGTGACCCGGAAGAAATGCGCGAATTTGCCGGGCGAGTGCTGGAGTGGGGGCAGCGTTATCGCTCCCGGTCGGTGACACGCTACGGTGAGAAACTGTTGGCAGACGTAGAGGCATTCAACCTGGATGCAGTTAACAGTGCACTTGAAGCGTTTCCGAAACTGCTGGGGCGAGAGGACTAAGAGGGCTAAGAGGACTAATAGTCTAGAGGCAGTCGAACTGGGAGCGGCGATCAAAGGCCACAGAAACCATGTCGTAGCCCGAGTTAGACAGACTGCGAATCAGTTCGCGGTCTTTCAGCAGCGCCATGCAAACTTTGTGAACGCTGGCTTGGAGTTGCTGTGATGCAGCCTGAGCGGAGGCAAGGCGAAAATCGACGACCAAATATTTCCGTTCAATGGCTGAGGAAACCGGAATATCTTCCCGCTCAATGCTTTCATAACCTATGTAGGTTGCGTGATCCTGGGGGAATACTTGGCTCATTATGATGTCCAGATTCTCCGCCTGGGTGGCTGGCGCAGAGCATAGCGCTACCATGGCTGCAGCACGGGTTAGATTCTGGATGTTCATGTTGTCGGCTCCCCGGATGGTGTTCCGGAATTCGCGTAACGAAGTGTAATTATTGGTAACGATTGATTATTACAAAGACTGTTGCCTATTGCGCGCAGTATTACTGATTTTTTTCAATTGTTTGCAGTTTGCATGCAATTAGCCGCAGGGTGCGGGCGCTTGGGGCTCCCTTCGTAATGCCCTATCAACTATCATGTAACGAAAATCGACCGCAGGAGAGTTGCCCCATGTTTCAGCTGGTATTCAAGGGTGAGTGTGCCCCCGGCACGGATATGGCAACAGCACGGAACAATGCCCGCGCGCTGTTCAAAGCCAGTGTTGATCAAATAGAGCGCATGTTCAGCGGCGGCTCGGTGGTAATCCGCAATAAGCTGGAGGAAGAACAGGCCGAAAAATACCGTGCGGTGCTCAAAAAACACGGCATGCTTGCCTATGTTCAACCCATGCCGGGTAGCCAGACTCAGACAAAACCTGCGTCTACCGGTGCTTCTGCTAAAACCACACCAGAGCCTGTAAAACCGGCTTCCGCCACTGCTAGCCCTCAATCGAGCACCGGCGCTATAAACGTCGAGCCGGGTGATCGTTTGCAAGTCGCAGGCGACAAGGTAGATAACATTCTTGCCGGGTCAGTGCTTGGGCTCGATCCCGTTGGTGTAGCGCTGGCGGAGTCAGAACAAGCGCAGCCACCTATGTTCCAGCATCTTGATGACTGGACACTGGCGCCGGCCGGCAGTGATATCGGCGTAGAACGGGATCTACCGCCGCCTATGGTGCCGGATGTATCGCATCTTTCGTTGGTGGACGAAGAATCAAACAATCAGTGAGTGTGGTGGGCATGGAGTCTGTTAGGTTTTGAAGCGATTATCGGTATTCACTCTCATTTGTTTAATTTTAGCTTTCCTCATACCGTTCACTGCAGCTGCTAGTAGTTCTTCGACGGGTACCTCGATTAGTGCCCAGGCCGAGCGCCCCAAGGTTGGTCTTGTGCTCAGTGGTGGCGGGGCCAAAGGCATGGCCCACGTAGGCGTGCTTCGGGTGCTGGAAGAAATGAATATTCCGGTGGATATGGTGGTAGGAACCAGCGCAGGTTCTGCGGTGGGTGCACTCTATGCCTCTGGCATGCCAGTCGCGGAGATTGAGCAACGCTTTATTGAGATGGACTGGTTGTCGAGCTTCCGGGACGACCCCGGCCGGGCCTTCAAACCGGTCCGCCGGAAACAGGGTGAGTGGCGGTATCCGGTTACTCCTGGCCTTGGTGTTAGCTTGAAAGGCCTGCATTTGGGTGCCGGCATTATCGCTGGTCAGAATCTTGGTTTTATCCTCAATGAACTCACTCACAACGTTGCCTTGGTTGAAGATTTTGATCTCCTGCCCATCCCCTTTCGCGCGGTCGCGACCGACTTGGAAACCGGTGAAATGGTGGTGCTCGGCAGCGGCAACCTTGCCACTGCCATACGCGCAAGCATGAGTATTCCCGGCGTATACGCGCCAGCGCACTTAAATGATCGTTTGCTGGTAGACGGCGGCGTTGCAAACAACCTACCGGTCAGTGTTGCCCGCGAGATGGGCGCCGATGTCATTATTGCGGTTGATATCACCGACACACTGATGGGCCCCGACAAGCTGCGGGAAGCGTTCTCGATATTTGGCCAGCTGACCACGATCATGACCCGCCGCAACACGGAACGGCAACTGGACTTGCTCGGCGATAAGGATGTGCTCATCCGGCCGGATCTGGAAGGCCACAGCTCTGCAGATTTCTATAACGCCCCGGTACTGTTTGAGCTGGGGGCCACGGAAGCCAGAACCCAGGCGGTGGAGCTGAATTCTCTGACGGTAGCAAGCGAGGCCTGGCAGGCCTACCGGTCGCGACTGGCCTCTGTCGGCCTTAGTACAGGCGTTATTGCCGGTATCGAGATAGAGCATGATCGCCGTTTGGGCCGGGAGTTCCTTCGGGAGCGGATACGGCAAAACATCGGCGAGCCGTTGGATGTGGATGCACTGGAAGCAGATCTGAAGCGAATTTATGGGCTAGGCTATTATGAAACCGTGTCTTATTCTCAGTCGCCAACGCCAGATGGAACGCTACTGACTATCAAGGTTCAGGAAAAAAGCTGGGGGCCTAATTATCTGTCGTTTGGCCTGAACTATGAGTACAACTTTGACGGCGACACCCGCTTCAACCTTGCTTCCTCTCTACGTGTAACCGAGCTGAATGAGTTGGGTGCAGAGTGGCAGACGGGTGTGCAGCTCGGCACGGAACCGCGAGTTCGTACCCAGTGGTATCAACCCCTTGATTATGGGTACGAGCGTTTTTTGGTGGCGGGTGTGCAGTATTCCCGGGATTCGTTCAGCGTATATGGTGTTGAAGGCGCCCGTGTTGCCGAGTTGGGTGTCACCTTTCGCGAGGCAGATATTGGCCTGGGCATGGAGCTAGGTGGCAACGCTGAGGCCCGGTTTACCTACTCTCGAGGGTACGCCACCGTGGATGAGCAGATTGGTAAGGCGTCCGCTCCCGATGGCGCGGTGCATCAAGGCAATGTCAGTTTGCAGTTGGTGCACGATTCCCTGGATGATCCGTTCTTTCCCCGCGATGGAGCCTTTGCCGGAATACGGGGCCGTGTGGAACGTGAGGATTTAGGCTCTGACCGGCATTTTGACTCTATAACCGGGATGGCACTTGGTACGAGTAGCTGGAAGGGCCTCACGCTCACTGGACTGCTTTTTGCCCATACCGTTACCCGAGGGAACCCCGGGCTTGAGAACGTAATACGCCTGGGCGGGTTTCGGCGTCTGTCTGCGTATGCGCCTGGCCAGATTACCGGCAACAGTGCGGCTATGACATCGGTTTATGCCAGTCAAGCGTTCGGAGGCCCGATTACGCCTTGGTTTGCCGGCATGGGGCTTGAAGCAGGAAACGCCTGGGAGTCGCTCAGCGACGCCGGGTGGAACAGCTCAGTAAAATCCTGGACTGTTTTTGCTGGCATAGACACTTTTCTAGGCCCAGTGCAGATAGCAACGGCCTATAACAACCAAGACAACTGGGTGGCTTATTTGAATCTCGGTTTCTCGTTCACGCAGTTATTTTATTAGCTTCACACACCTGCTGGCACTGCTGAATGGCATAACGGTGGAGAAGGGAAGCCAGCCTGTCTTCATCTCGATCCCTGATGGCACTGATGGATTCCCGCATGTGTGCCAAATTGTCTTCCAGCACGCGTTTGCCGCCCCACTTGAAGGCCACGAAAGCGCAGCGCTTTGCCGATGGCCACAGATCATCAACGGCGGCGATAATAAAATAATTATCGGCGTAGGCCAGAGAAGCCTTGGTGTATTCAACTCCCAGGTTCAGAAATGCCATCAGATCATTTTTGTTGAAGTGATCTTCCATCTGCTGATACAGCTGTTCCAGCCGTTCCAGATCCTCAGGTTGCCATTGCCGGACAAGCTTTCGGCCCGTGTGGGTTAGATAAAGCTCCAGTGTTTCGTAAAGGCTGCGGACAAAATAATCGTCCAGATCTGTCACAAACGCGCCTTTGCGGGGCACGTTTTTCACCAGATGACGCTTTTCGAGAAGCAAAAGACCTTCCCGGATGGAGCCGTGGCTGACCTCCATCTGCTTCGCCATAGCGGCCTCGTAAATGCGTTCGCCGGAATCAAGCTGGCCGAAAACGATCAGGTTTTCGACATGGCGGGCGACCTGCTCGGTCAGTGTCACTTTGGGTTTGAAGGCCTTCATGGGTGGTGTCACAGGGCTCGGTTGGCGGAATGAGGTGGGGATAGTCGCATATTCATCTGTTGCGGAGCCAGCGCACGTGGCCCAACTTATGTCTTAGCCTGTGCATCAACTACAGCAAAGGGGCGAGCAAGCGAACCGCGCGGCAGGTCAGCCGGAATACGATGGAGCGGCCCTGGTAATCATGTTTGGTCATTTTACGGCAATGGGAAAGGTCTTCTGTGAGCATGGCATCCACCTCGGACACAAAGGGTTCGGACGTGTTGACCGCAATAATCTCAAAGTTGAGGCGCATGGATCGGTTGTCCAGGTTTGCGGTACCCACAGCGGCATAGTGATTGTCTACCAAAACAACTTTCTGATGCATAAAGCCGGGTTGGTACCGGTAGATGCCAATGCCCGCCCGGCTGGCCTGAACCAGGTAGGAATAGGCCGCCAGGCGGACAAGTTGGCTGTCTGACTTTTCGGGGATCAGGATTCGCACGTCCACCCCTCGAAGGGCGGCGAGCTGCAATGCGTTCACCACCTGGAAATCCGGAACAAAGTACGGTGTGGCAATCCAGATACGGGATTGGGCGTTGTTGATGCAGTTCAGAAAGAACAAGGTGCAGGTTTCCCAGGTGTCCGCCGGACCTGTAGGCAGCACCAAAACCTGTTCATCGCCAGGCGTATTGTTCTGTGGTGCCCAGTCCAGGGCGGGGAACTCATTGCTGGCCCAGTTCCAGTCTTCCAGCCAGGCAAGCTGAAGCCCGGTAACCGCAGGGCCTTCGATTCGGCAGTGGGTATCTCGCCAGGGTTCTTGGTCTATCACGGTTCCAAGGTATTCATCACCCAGGTTGATGCCTCCCACAAAACCTATCCGACCGTCACAGACCAACAGTTTCCGGTGGTTGCGGAAATTCATTTGAAACCGCCGGCGCCGGATATTGCCATCACCAAAAGAAGCGACCCTGGCTCCCGCGTCTGAGAGCCCTTTCAGGTAGGTGCGAGACAGCCCGACGCTGCCAATTTCATCGTATAAAAACCATACCTGCACACCTTCTGCGAGCTTGTTCTCAAGAATGGTTTTGATCCGTTGGCCAATCCTGTCGGAGCGCACAATGTAAAACTCAAGAAGAATATAAGCGTTGGCGTTTTCCATGGCTCTAATCAGCGCTTCAAACGTCGCCTCTCCGTCTTGTAGCAAGGTGCACCGATTACCGTCAGTAAAGGGTTGTCGACCGAGTTTGGAAAGAACCTGAAGCCGTTTATCAAGCTGTTTCCTGTCGGGCGTGGAGAGAGACGTTGTCTGCCCTTCAAAGCGATTCAGCAGGTCGGTTAGGGATTGGTCCCCCATGCGCCTGGCTTTTACGTAACCACCGAAACGGGAGCGGCCAAATACAAGAAACATAGGCACTGCGGCATAGGGCAGAGCCAGCAGGCCGATGATCCAGGCGATGGCACCCTGGGCTGTGCGGTAGGTCAGAAGAATGCGATAAATACAGGCAGCAGAGCCCAAATAAAACAGACCAAGCACAATTGCCAACAATGAGGTGTCAGGCATCATTCATCGGTGTCCCGGGTAAGTTGGGGTACTCGGTGCTGTATCCGATACTGGGCGGGTGCGGTGCCGGTCCAACGTTTGAAAGCCCGGCTGAAGGCGCTCAATTCAGAAAACCCCAGTAGAAAAGCGATTTCCCCCAGAGCGTAATAGTCGGAAGCGACATAACGCAGAGCTTTGTCCTTGCGTACTTGCTCTACAAGGTCATGAAAGCCCAGACCCTCCTTTTTAAGCCTCCGATAGAGCGTTTGGCGGCTCATGTGGCACTGGCGAGCCAGGGTGTCTGCGTCGATTTTGTCGGTAGACATCTGTCTTGAGATTAGTCTGCGTATTTTTCGCCCGAATGATCGGCGAGTCTGCAGGCGCGCCAGTAATCCGTTGACCTGGCGAAGCACCGCCGAGTACACGTACGGGTTACGATGAGGAATCGGATCGCTCATATGGCGAATGTTGAATGCCAGCCGGGTCGTCACCGCCCCAAACACGACTGGCCCACCGAGAAGTGTCTGATATTTGTCGGCGTACTCCGGTTGCGGGTGGGCAATTTCCGCCCATTCCGCTTGTATTCCGGGCGAGATGAAGTGTCGGGTCCGGCACAGCGCCGCGGCTAAGGTGCGATCCATATCTTGGCGGCAGTAATGCTCGGGTGAATCCGCTTGCCAGGTGAGAATGGCGTGTTCGCCAGCCTGCTCAAAGCTCAGTGTTACTGATTCGTTGATCAATCGGTGCAGACGCACATACTGAGTGACTGCCTCGCCCAAGGTGTCGCAGTTGAAAAAAACATGCCCCACCAATCCCATGCGCTCCGGGTCAATAATTTGGCCAGCATTCAGCCCTACAGCTGCGTCTCCGGTAACTTGCTGGGCATGTTCCCATAGCCGGTAGTGCGCCTCGGCCGGCACACGCCGATCCGGGTCTTCAAGTGCTGGGAGGCCTAGACCGATAATCTGCTCAAGCCGTCGGTTGTCCAGCACACCTTGGCGTTTCAGGTAGTGAACCAGTGCCAGCGTGCTGGATGCGGCAACAAAGGGCGTTGTTGTGGTGTCCGTAGGCGCAGAAGTCACATTGGCAGGCTCATTAACGAGGTGTCATGGGTGTTGATACAAAATGTCAAGTGAGTGAGACAGTCTGTCAACTGCTTCTGCTTTGTACAACGATAACATCTAATCATCAGGTTGAAGCAATAGAAAGGCCATTCAGGAGGTGTTGTATGACACGTGATATTTTTGTACCGCATACCGAACTTGAGCGCACAAACGTTGCCGCTTTGGCGGAATACCTGCGCGGCATGTACTACTGCTAAGGCGGAAGTAAACTGCAGCAAAGCAGTATATGATCTACGAACCGGGCCCTGCCCGGTTTTTTTGTCTGCAAAAAACGCCCATCTTCACTCATTCCCTTGCTCACCTGACTGGCAATGTTAATGTATCAAAATCTAAACATTTTGATTCCTAACGGAGACAGCCTACCCATGAGCGCGATACTGAACCACAGAATTACCGGAGAAGGCGCCCCCTTGATTCTGTTACACGGCCTGTTCGGGGCACATGAAAATCTGGGTGCTATTGCCCGGCAATTCCATACGGACTGGCAGGTTCATGCTTTGGATTTGCGCAATCATGGTAGCTCTTTCCATGCCGACACTATGGATTACCCGTCTATGGCGGCGGATGTACTTGCATACATGGACGAACAGGGAATCGACAAGGCCTGTCTACTGGGGCACTCAATGGGAGGCAAAGTGGCGATGCAGGTTGCTTTGCAGGCGCCCGAGCGGGTCGAGAAGCTCATTGTTGCTGACATTGCGCCGATTTCTTACAAGCCCGGGCACGATGCGATTCTTGAGGGCATGAAGCAGACCGATCTTACGGGTGTACGCTCCCGCCGAGACGCTGATAAACAGTTGGCAGAGTTTGTAGAGATGCCTGGAGTTAGGCAGTTTTTGCTAATGAATCTTGAGCGCATTCCCCAAGAAGAGCAGTCACAAGGCGGTCCTGTGTACCGCTGGCGCCTGAACTTGAAAGCAATCGACGCCTGTTATGCGAACCTGGCCGCCGCTCCAGAAGAGGGTGCCCCATACACCGGCCCTGTGCTGTTCTTGAAGGGTGCAGATTCGGCCTATATTCAGAAAAAGCATCGAGAGGAAATCGACCGCTTATTTCCATCTGCACAACTGCAGGTTATTGAGGGCACCGGGCATTGGCTGCATGCCGAGAAAACGGATACCTTTGTGGCGCTGTGCCAACAGTTTCTGAAAGGCCAGGATGGCGACTAAGCCTTTAAAACAATAAACAAGGAGGTTGATTGTATGAAGTGGTTGATGGCCGGTTTACCGATGATGTTGATATTGCCGCCGACGGTCCTGCATGGTGCCCAAGGCACTCACTTGCAGGAAATTACGTCAGTGAAATTCCACGATGGCCAGTTGTACTTTGGTTCACTTCACAATGATCGTATAGGCCGGTTACTGTTGCAGGCTATTCCGGGCCTTGGGGAGCATAATGACAGAGCACAAGCTAATACAATGGGATCTTCCAGACCCCTTCACCCTGGATATCCAAGTTGTTGAAGACGATACAGACGAACTTGGGCATGCTAACAATGTGGTTTATGTGCGTTGGCTGGAAGACATCAGCTGGGCCCATGTTAATGAGTTGGGCATGAATTGGGCCATGCATGAGGCTACGGGTAAGGCCATGGCGATCACCCGCACAGAAATCGACTATCTGGCCTCTGCCAACGCCGGTGATCGGCTGGTGATGGGGACATGGCTCACCGGTTTCGATGGCCGTTTTCGTTCCGCAAGGCAGTTTCAGTTGGTGCGCCTGGCAGATGGCAAAACTCTTATGCGGGCGGTGTCGACCCACGCCTGTGTCGATCTGAAAACCCAGCGTCCCTCACGCGCACCGAAAGAGTTTGCCGATATTCTGAAGGCCGCAACGGTTACGGGAGGAAAAAGCCTGTAGCTCGGCTGAGTCACTATTGTTGTCCACTTCTGCTAATCTGAATGAAGAGCAGAACACCCCATCACTGCCAATCACTGTTTCATCACTGTTTCATCACAACCAGCGCCTTCTGTCGGAGATACCCATGGACACAGCCATTGATCAGTATTCTGAATCTTCCATGAAAAAAGTGGTTTACCACCAGTATGGTGAGCGTGATGTTCTGCAGGGTGTAAGCTGTGTTATTCATTCGCCGCAAGATGGTCATGTGCTGATTCGTATACACGGCGCCGGGATTAACCCCATTGATTGGAAAACCCGTAAAGGGTTGGGGTTTGTCGCAAAGCAGATTGAAAGCACGCTGCCGTGGACGCCTGGCTATGACGTGGCCGGCGAGGTGATAGCCATCGGGAAGGGGGTAACCACTCTGGCGCCCGGAGACCGGGTTATGGGGTTGGTTGGGTTTCCACTGAATGGTGGGGGATACTCTGAGTATGCCTTGGCGACTGCAGACGAACTGGCTGTTGTGCCAGATGAACTTGATTTGGTAACGGCGGGGGCGTTGCCACTTGCCGCGCTTACCGCTTGGCAGGCGCTGTTTGAAGTTGCAGAGCTTGAGCCGGGGCAGAAGATTCTTGTGCATGCGGGCGCAGGCGGGGTAGGGCACCTTGCCGTGCAGTTTGCGTTGGCGCGGGGTGCCCATGTTATTGCAACTGCATCTGCCGATAATCGGGATTTTCTTTCAGAGCTTGGTGTGCACGAAGTGATTGATTATCACACCACAGATTTCGCAGATGAGTGCTTTGGGCTGGATGTTGTTCTGGATTTAATTGGTGGCGAGACGGGCAAGCGATCGCTGCGCACCCTGGGTGATAAGGGCATGTTAGTGACCATTCCTACGGTGACGGCCGATGAGGTGGTCAGCGCTGCCGAAGCGCAGGGATTAAGGGCCCACGGCATGACCGTGCGCCCGGACGTGTTCCACCTTGACGAAATTGCAGAGTTGATTGAAGGCGATGATGTAAAGGTACACATCGAGAAAGCCTTCACTCTGGACGAAGTGGTTCAGGCCCACGAGCGGCTGGAAAGTGGGCATGTGCGGGGCAAGCTGGTCCTGGACTGCCGTTAAGTTTTCAGTTTTCCGGCATTGAGCCTTCTGCGGAAGGCTCTACTCCCTTCCCATTATCTCTGTTTTTTCTTTCTTTGTGGTTCTGGGGCGGCACCAGGCTGATTAGTATCCAGTCATCATCCGGTTCCAGGTCGTCCATGCTTCGAACCGGGTTGATGCGGCTCTTGCTGTCGAATACAAACAGCACCAGAGCCTGGCCTTGGTATTTTTCGAGAAAGTCGTTGTACTCAAATTCTTCGCTAAGCTGAGTGGTTTTTATGGTGTAGCCCTGGCTCGCTAAGCTGGCCAGTTTTGCATAACTCACATCACCGAACAGACCACGGGTCATTTGGATTTTTTCAGCTGTTTGGAGCCGTGCCTTCTGGTCTTGATCGCCTTCCGAAAGGCTGAATACGCTGGTGTCGCCAAACCAGTCCAGAAAGTGGTAAGTCGCCAGAGAGTTCATGTGTTTGTACGGGGAGATGACCAGCAAATTGCCGATCCCGGTGAGATCGAGATGGCTTGAGGCATGCTCGGAAATCGGGTTGCCGAAGTACACCTTCAGATTGTCCATGCGCGCCTGGCGTACGTTCTCCCAGTTGGTGTCTGCCAGGGCAACCGGAACCTCATGCTTTTTAAGAGCCTGGCCGATCATCCTGGCAACCGGATTGGCACCGAGAATCAGAAAACCGTATTCGGCCGGCTCGGTAACTTTCAGCAACCGGGCGATAGGGCGTGCGGTTAGGCTTTGCAGGGTAACGGTGGCAATAATCAGCATAAACACCATAGGTACAAGGGCCGCCGCGCTTTCGTAGCCAAGCGCCTGCAGTTGAAACGCGAACAGGGCAGAAACCGCCGCAGCCACAATGCCCCTAGGTGCAATCCAGCTAAGAAACAGTTTTTCCCGCCAGTTCAGGTCGGTACCAATGGCGGATAAAAATACGCTGAGCGGCCGGGCAACCAGCATGAGCACCGCCAGAACTATGGCCAGCCCCCATCCCAAATCCGCAATCGCAGCGAATTCCACCCGCGCCGCCAGAATGATAAACAGCCCCGATATCAGCAGAACACTCAGGGATTCTTTGAACTCAAGAATGCTGTCCACAGACACCTGTTTCATATTGGCCATCCAGATGCCCATCACCGTGACCGTGAGCAGACCGGATTCGTGGGCCAATTCATTAGAGAACGCATACACACCCAACATGAAGGTGAGCGTGGCTGCGTTGTGTAAGTATTGCGGCATCAGATGTTTACGCAGCACCAAACCGTTCAGATAGCCGGCTAAGGCGCCGATCACAAAACCAATCAGCAGTGTTTTGCCAAAAATATACAGCGAGTGGCCAAATACGTTGCCTTGTCCCCAGGAAACAATGCCCTCAAACACCAGTACCGCCAACAAGGCGCCCACTGGGTCGATGATGATGCCTTCCCAGCGCAAAACATTGGCCAGCTTTGCGCTTGGGCGTACCGAACGCAGTAAGGGAGCAATAACGGTGGGACCAGTCACAATAGAAATGGCGCCGAACAGCAGCGCGACCGCCCAAGAAATATCCAGCACCCAGCGCGCAGCCAAGGTACCAATGATGCCCGTAACGATGGAGCCGATGGGTATAAGGTTGCGAGCCATTTTGCTGTGCCCGCGAATATCTTCAAACCGCAGGGTCAGGCTGCCCTCAAACAGTATGATGGCCACGGCCAGAGAAACCATCGGAAAAAGCAGATCACCGAACACCTCATCTGGGTTGAGGTAGCCGAGTACCGGGCCTACAAGTATCCCACCGGCAAGCAGAAAAAGAATGGCGGGCACGCGCACACGCCAAGCGAGCCACTGAAAAGACAGCGAAAGGACACCAATACTGGCAAGAATCAGGACTGTGCTGACTGGCATAAAACGGGGATCCGTGTGGTTATTGGTTAGTGCGTCGTGCAATGCGATTTAACAGCCGGGAGGCTGCGAATAAGCCAAAGCTGGCGGTAACAGGGCAGGCAGCGCCAAAGCCAGTGGCGCAGTCAAGCCGAGAGGGGCCAGCGGTTGCCGGCTTCTGCAGGCAAACTTCGCCATCCTCGGCAGGGTACGTTAGCTGTTCTGTTGAGTATACGGCCTCAATGCCGAAGCGTCGCTTGGGATTGCGCGAGAACCCGTATTCCCTGCGCAAAAGGTTGCGCACCTTTGCCAGCAAAGGATCTTGGGTGGTTTTGCTGAGATCGGCTACCAGGATTTTGGTGGGATCTATCTGGCCACCTGCGCCGCCAGCGCAAATGATCGGAAGTTTTCCGCGTTTGCAGTGGGCAATCAGTGCTGCCTTTGGTTTAACGCTGTCTATGGCATCGATTACGCCCGTCATCTCAGGCGTAATCAGCTCCGTGAGGTTTTTCAGGGTAAGGAAACCAAAGTGAACCCGAATGTTCGCATGGGGGTTAATGGCTTTTAGCCGCTCGGCCATGGCATCGGTTTTGGTGCGACCGTACTGGCCTGTCAGAGCATGGAGCTGACGGTTAGTGTTGGACACGCAAATATCATCCATGTCGATCAGGGTGATGGTGCCAATACCGCTACGCGCCAAAGCTTCAGCGGCCCATGAGCCCACTCCGCCCAAACCAATAACAGCAATGTGGGCGTCACGAAACGCGTGCAGGGCGCGGCGCCCGTAAAGCCGTTCAATACCGCCAAAGCGGAAAGCGTAATCGTCGGCGTTCATGGGGTCTCCGTTCAGATCCGGACACAAGCCGGAGACTATCAAAGGGTGGATGGAAGGGCGCAATTGTACCCCAGTGCCGGAGCAGACAGAAAACACCTGTAAAAAGCCACGCAAGGCGCGATCTTTCTCCTTAATGTGATTTTTGGTCTTCAAGCGAATCAGTACCAGCTCATATGGCCCTTTCAATTTTGTGGTTCACCCATTTTGCGGTCTGCTTTGCCAGCGGTTCGTATATGGTTGAGAACCAGATGGAGGGATAATATGAAGCACATTCTATTAGCCGGCGTATCCGGTGCGATTGGCGGTGCGCTGCTGCCGTGGTTTCGGCATCGCGATTTAAAGCGAATTGTCGGCCCTGAGTGATCCTTTCAGCCAGTCTTTGGCGCAGCTTCAGGTGCACAGCGCCGCTGATACTGCCGGGAATCTGTTGTCAGTCATTGAGGGAATGGTTCCAGAGGATAACGGCCGCTTTCTGAATTGGGATGGTTCAGGGATTCCCTGGTAGGAAGCGACCATTTGGCTAAGAATGTTAGCGAATAAACGGGTTCAGCATCCGGGTTAAGGCCCCGGTCAATTTGATTGGCGCGCTCAGTACAGAAAGCGTAATACAGTCATCGCACCCGATGGCGACGGGTTTGTGTTCATCCTGGTCGGTGAGAACAACAAAGTCCCATTGGCTGAAGACACCCTTCTGGTCTGAAAATGCCCCCTGCAGCACAATCGTGGTTTCAACACCCCGATGGGTATGAACCGGGGCTTTGCCCCCGGCGTTAAGTTTCTGCAGAACAACCTGTTCATTCTGACCAAGAAACTTTTCCGTAATGTCCAATACGCTAACGTCACCCAACTGGTGTTTCCAGGGAAGATTGTTGATGTCGTCGCCCAGCAGCTTCTGAAGAACGCTGATTTTGGGAGCCGCGTTCGGCGGGCGCTCGGGGGCCGGCGAACTATCTATTTTTGCCAGAATGCTGTCGAACATTGATTCGGAAACGCTAACCTTTGGCTGTTTTTCCATCATCACGGCGCCAAGGCTATCGAGCGTATCGACACGGCTGCGGCAAAGGGCGCACTTATCGAGGTGCAACCGGATGCACAGAGCGTGAGGTTCGCTCATGTTGCCCGCACTGAATTCCATCAGGCTCAAGCTGTCGGGGTGGTGCCGTGTCATACGTTCTGGTCCTGCAAAATCACTCTGAGCTTGCCCAATGCCAGGCGCACTCGGCTTTTAACGGTTCCCAAAGGGATGTTCAGTTCGTTCGCGACCATCTGATGGGACTTCTGTTCCATGTAAACCTTGGCTATCACGGTAATCTGCTCTTCCGGCAATTGGCTTAGAGACTCCCTTACTCGCCGCTCGGACATAAGGCGGTGCAGTGAGGTGACGGGTTGGTTCTCATCTTCGCCCGGGATCTGCCACAGATCTTCAGTTTCAACATGCATTTCTGCGCTGGAGCGGCGCATTTTGCGCAGCATATCTATCCGCTGGTTACGGGCGATGGTGAAAATCCAGGTTGAGGCTGCAGCCTTCTGCCAGTCGTAAAGACAGGCTCGCCTCCAGATAGAGACAAACACTTCCTGCACAAGCTCTTCTGCGTGGCTGGCCATGCCATTTGCCATCGCGTAATACTTGAGCTGAGGGGCGAAATGCTCAAATAACGAATGATAGGCTTGGCGATCTTGGTTTTTCCCCACTTTCACCAACAACTGGCTCCAAGGATCCTTTCGGCCCTCGGCTCGTGCTGGTTTCTCATCCAGTGTGGTCACCGAACGCTCCTCGACAGTCGCATGATTTAGATTCGTTATACTAATCATTCTATGCACTCGCCTCGGGTTTGTCAGTCCCAATACTTACGAGTCCATTCTTTGAGCGGATCAGCGAGTAGTTATGTAATTGGGCAGTCCGTTACCTTTATTCCAGAGAGTGCCTAGTCTTCCAGGTAAGTGTAACCCTCAAGCCCGGTGGCCAACTCTTTTAGCAAGGGTGCCTGCGCATGGTCCGGCAGGCCGCTTGCAGCGAACTTCTCCCGGTAGGCCGCTAGCAGCGCCTTGGGTTCAAAGTTTACATATTTGAGTACGTGACCAACCGTGTCGCCGGTAATGGGCGCGCCGATATCGAAACCGCCAGCATCGTTCAAGCGCACATCTACTGAGTGGGTGTCGCCAAACAGGTTGTGCATATCCCCTAGAATTTCTTGGTAAGCACCGGTCATAAAAAAGCCCATCAGCAACGCTTCACCGGGTTTGTCCTCGGGCAAGGGCAGGGTGGCTTCTGTGCCTTGGCCGTCCACGTAACGATCGATACGCCCGTCGGAATCGCAAGTAATATCCTGAATCACCGCGCGTCGGCTAAGTGGGCGATTCAGGCCATTCACCGGCATGACTGGAAAGATTTGGTCGATCCCCCAGACATCGGGTAGGGATTGAAATAGCGAGAAATTAACAAATAGCTTCGCCGCCAGTTTTTCATGTAACTCGTCAATGATTTCGCGGTGGGCTCGGCTGTTCTTATCCAGCTGGCCCTGCAGCAGTCGACAGCAACGGGTATAGAGCGTTTCTGAATCTGCACGCTCCTGCAGGGAAAGCAGGCCGTGGGCAAATTGGCTGTGAACATCCGCCATGGCGTGTAATACATCGTGGTGGATTTCGACCAATGAGCGCGGGGATGCCGGGTCTTCCAGGCTTTCCAGGTCGCGCCAGAGTTCATGCAGTGGCGCTGGCGCACTTGGCTCCGGCTTTTTGGTCGGCCGATTTTCCGGTTCTTCGTGATCAATCACGTTGGTCACCAGCACCGAGTGGTGCGCAGTGAGCGCCCGGCCGGATTCACTGATCAAATCCGGGTGAGGAAGGCTGTGGCGATCGCATTCCGCCTGCAGCACGTGCACCACGTTGTAGGCGTATTCTTGCATGCTGTAATTCATCGAGCAGGCGCTGCGGGAGCGAGTGCCCTCGTAGTCGACGCCCAAGCCGCCGCCAATATCGACGGTATTCACCGGCGCGCCCATCTGGCGCAGCTCACTGTAGAAACGCGCACACTCCCGAAGTCCGGTCTGGATATCGCGAATGTTGGCAATCTGAGAACCCAGGTGGAAGTGCAAAAGCTGAAGGGTATCCAGGGCGCCGGCTTTGCGCAGTGTATTCACCACATCCAGAACCTGGCTGGCGGATAAGCCGAACTTGGATTTTTCGCCGCCGGTGTTCTGCCAGTTGCCCTTGCCAATGGTTGCCAAGCGAACTCGCACACCAATCAGCGGCGACACCTCAAGCTTTTTGGCCTCCTCCAGGATAAGCGGCAGCTCCGACTGCTTTTCGACCACAATAAATACCCGGTGGCCCAATTTTTGGCCGATCAGTGCCAGGCGAATGTACTCGCGATCCTTGTAGCCGTTGCACACAATAACCGAGCCGTTCTGCCGTGCGAGTGCCAGCACGGCTAACAGCTCCGGCTTACTACCTGCCTCCAGTCCGATCTGCCCATTGCTGGCGGCTGGCTCTGCGGCAATCAGCTCTTCAACCACTCGACGCTGTTGATTTACTTTGATGGGGTACACGGCGGTATACTGCCCTTTGTAGCTTTCCTCTGTGGCAACCGTATTGAACGCGCTACACAGTTGATTCACCCGATCGTGCAGAATGTCGGTAAAGCGGATTAGCATGGGCAGCTGCAGCCCGGAGTTCACCAACGAGCGAGTGAGCTTCGGCAGGTTGATCTCCGCCTCACTGCCGCCTCGGTTTGGCCGGATAACAACCTCACCCTCTGGATTGACGCCGATATAACCATCGCTCCATTGGGCAATGTTATAAACCTTGTGGGCCGGAGAGGCACTGGAGTTGCTCATGGCTGCTATCCTTCTGGGAAAACCGGGGCCGCGCAGGCTTGCCGAGTGGCTGGTATTGTAGGGTTTAGTCTTTGCACCTGAAAGCCTCCGCTGCTGTTCATCGCGACTGCTAACTTACTAAACCACCGTAATTGCCAACAAATGCTATGGTTGACCGTTTTGGGTCCCTACAATATGCGCATTAACGATTGCCCCAGGCACTTTCTAGCTAGGCTCTTTGCAGGAGAACACCATGACAACGCTGAACAACAACTGGTTCACAGAGATATTTCAGGATCAGGGAACCGCATTTTCCCTGCAGGTGAGACAGAAGCTGCACGAAGAGCAAACGCCGTTCCAGAAGTTGGAGGTCTATGAAACGGAAACCTTTGGTAACTTGATGGTGCTGGATGGCTGCGTGATGCTGACTACCCGGGATAACTTTCTCTACCACGAGATGATGACTCACCCGGCTATATTCACTCACAAAAAGCCGAAGAAGGTAGTGATTGTCGGTGGAGGTGACTGCGGCACCCTGAAGGAAGTTCTGAAGCACCCTGATGTGGAAGAAGCCTGGCAGGTTGAAATCGACGAGCGTGTTACTCGCGTGTCTGAGAAGTACTTTCCCGAGCTGTGCGAGTCCAACGACGACCCACGGGCCAATTTTTTCTTTGGCGACGGCGTTCAGTGGATGCGGGAAGTGGATCCCGGTAGCATCGACATTCTTATTATTGATAGCACCGACCCGGTTGGCCCCGCCGAAGGTCTGTTCGCCCTGGATTTCTTCCGCGATGCCATGCTGGCGCTGGGTGAGGGCGGCATTATCGTTCAGCAGAGTGAGTCGCCGCTGCTGCATACCCACACCATTATTAAAGACATTCACAGCGACATGCGCAAAGCCGGCTTCGCCCATGTGCAAACGCTGCCATTCCCGCAGCCTGTCTATCCCACCGGTTGGTGGAGCTGCACCATGGCCAGCAAAGATAACCTGGTAAAATATTTCCGTGAAGACGACGCAAATAACCGCCCGTTCGTAACCCGCTACTACAACTCCGGCATTCATCACGGCGCGTTGGCCATGCCTCAGTTTATGATTGATGCCCTGGAAGACGAAGTGTACCCAGGAGAAGGCTAATTTAAGCGCCTACTTCACTACCCAGATCCGTTCCAATGTCAGCTCATCTGGGTCGAACTGATACACGCTGATACCGCCAGTAGATTGATGCCCCATCGCCAGAATGCCTGATTCGGGTGAGGTGGCGATGGCGGTGTTGCGGTCGTACTGGCTGCCGTAAGTGACCAGTTTGGGTGATTCACCGAGGTCAAAATATTTCACAGGCCAGGGGCTTCCGGTTTCGAATAAGGCGGCGAAATGGCTGTTGTTGCCGAAGCGGAGGTAGTACTTGCTATTGTGGATGAAGGCTAAGGCGATGGTGAAAGTGTTGAGACCAGCAGAATCTTCGATGAGTTCACTCTTGTCCCAATTTCTCGGGTCACCCGCTTCAAAAGGCGTATCATCAAGATAAATCCCGCTATGATATCTTGCCAACCTGTTTCGGGTCTCTGGCTGTTCTGTGTCCCAGAACAGACCGATTCCAGCCTCGTCCGCGCTCACCACCCATTGACCATCTGGGCTTATGGTAGCGTGGGTTTTGGAAGAATTGCCATCCAGCTTGGCAGTTGGCTGTCCGGTTTCGAGGTTCCATAAAGCAACGCTATACAGGTGTTGGTAATCTGCCCCCTGATCCAGAACTTCTTGTAGTGACCGATAATAAGGCGGTTCAAATCCTTTAGGTTCCCCACTTCCTGCGGAAACTATCGACTGCTCCGACTCGTCCATTGAGAGATTGAAAAGCTTGTAATAGCCAAAAAAAGCTCTGCGGTCGGTCGCCTTCAGAGTCTCTGTAGATCCGCCTTCTGTTCTTCGAAATATACCCCAGCCAATGCCGGAGTAATAATAGGTAGTGAGATCCTGGGTCATGAGGTGACCATAGGTCGGCTTGTTAAGCTCAAAAGCTGTTTTAATCTCGCCGTTTACCGATTGGGCGGTTACCGTATTGTCGAGATCCTGCCAGAGAAAGGTGGGCTGGTGTTTGATGAAGTATGCGCTGTAGATGTTGGCGTCGCGGCTGATGATTTTTCGGCTATGCCCTTCCAAATCCCATAGAACCAGCTTCTGATCTTTGTGAGCCGTGATGGCGAATACACCGTTGGAGGAAACTGAGGCGCTCATGACCGGGCCGGGTGAGTTATAAATATTCCACAAGCTGAGACCTGCAGCTAAACTGAGCCCCAGTAGCAAAAGCGCCCGTAGATTGATTTTTTTCATCAGTAACGTCCAAATTTTGAATTTGCCAGTAACCGGCTCTGCATGATTTCTCGCTGATAGGCTTCTTCGAACAATTCTTGAGTGGGAATCCGCATCCCCGAATGGCTAAAAAGCCATTTTGACTGATCAACAGGGAAAAACTTCTCGGTTGCCAGTGCCTCATCAAGAAACACATCGAATGCGGAGGCACTCTCGCCTGCAACTTCCTCAAACCCCACATACCCCAACGCAGGTCGCGGCGGTTGCTCCGGCACCCAATCATTCACCGCAAGCTTTTTCAAACGCAAAACGTAATCCTTCGCCACATGCGGGTTCACGCTGGCTCGGTGATTTAAGGGGGCCAGCAGGGTATATTCTGGAGGCCGCTCGCCGTTGCGCAGGCAATCTATACAGGGCTGCCAGAGGGCATTGGCTTCGGCAAGAATGTCTTGCTCAAGCTTGTCCCAATTTGCTTTGACGGTTCGCTTGAGCGCTTCGGGTACATATGAAGACAGTTGAGGGTAGGTTGTCATCTGTGCTTTGAATG
>JBQCZX010000022.1:0-34908 GCA_052089485.1 Marinobacter sp.
GTGGCGCCGACTTTGGAATAAAGCCAGACGCCCCGTAATCAATCGAGCGCCGCATCACCTGCAATTCTTCAGAGCCTGACACAACCACTACCGGTAACCCGGGATACTGCCCACGCATGAATACCAGCCCGGAGAAACCGTGGGCACCCGGCATGTTGAGATCAAGCAGAACCAGATCTGCATCCGGGTGCGAATCTACCGACGCCTGGAGTGCCTTGATGCTGTCCACTTCGACAGTTTGTGCATCAGGTACCGCTTGACTGACCGCCTGTTTCAGGGCGGCCCGAAACAGCGGATGGTCATCAGCGACGATAATTGTTTGTGTCATTAAACCAATTCCTTACAGGTTTACGGCCTACTTTCAGGCCTTATTTGAAAGCACGGCCACTAATGAGGTCTTCAACCACACTTGGGTCAGCCAGAGTAGAGGTATCTCCTAACTGATCATGCTCGTTAGCGGCAATCTTACGCAAAATACGGCGCATAATCTTGCCTGAGCGGGTTTTCGGCAGATCTGTTGCCCACTGAATGATGTCTGGCGAGGCAATTGGCCCGATTTCCTTGCGCACCCACTGAACCAGCTCTTTTTTCAGCTCGTCTGTCGGCTCCTCGCCCTGTATCAGGGTTACATAAATATAGATGCCCTGCCCTTTAAGCTCGTGCGGATAACCCACTACGGCAGCTTCAGCCACCTTACTGTGTGCAATCAGAGCACTCTCAACTTCGGCAGTACCCAGGCGGTGACCAGATACGTTCAGCACGTCGTCTACCCTGCCAGTAATCCAGTAGTAACCATCACTGTCACGGCGAGCACCGTCACCACTGAAATACATGCCCCGATAGGCACTGAAGTAGGTTTGCTTGAAGCGCTCGTGATCTCCGAAGATACTGATCATTTGGCCAGGCCAGCTGTCCAGAATAACCAAATTACCTTCTGCTTCGCCTTCCAGTATGCTGCCGTTCGCATCAACCAGTCCGGGTTTCACACCGAAGAAAGGCACCGTGGCCGAACCGGGTTTCAGATCAATGGCACCAGGCAAGGCGGTAATCAGAATGCCACCATTCTCAGTTTGCCACCAGGTATCAACAATCGGGCAAGTGCCGTTACCCATAACCCGGTGGTACCACTCCCAGGCTTCTGGGCTTATAGGTTCGCCCACGGAGCCAAGTAATTTCAGGCTGCTTCGGGTGGTGCCTGCTACAGACGCATCGCCCTCAGCTTTCAGTGCGCGAATGGCCGTTGGTGCGGTATAGAGAATATTAACCTGATGCTTATCAACTACCTGTGCCATACGGGAGATGTCGGGATAATTAGGGACACCTTCAAACAACACAGTAGTTGCACCGTTAGATAGCGGGCCGTACAAAATATAACTGTGGCCGGTAACCCAGCCGAAGTCTGCAGTACACCAGTACACATCGCCGTCATGATAATCGAATACGTACTGGTGGGTCATAGACACATAGGTCATATAACCACCGGTAGCGTGCACGACACCTTTCGGGGCACCGGTGGAGCCAGAGGTATAAAGCATGAACAGCGGATCGCAAGAGTTCATAGCCTCTGGCGCACACTCTTCAGATGCGGCTTTCATCAGGTCTTCATAGCGCACATCCACCTTGTCATTCCAGGCAATGCTATCGGAGCCTGTACGAGTAACAACGACAACTTTCTCAACGCCCTCGGCGCCTTCAATTTTAAGCGCTGCATCGACATTCTTTTTAAGCTGAATTTTACGGCCACCACGAAGCCCCTCATCTGCTGTAATCACGAAGCGTGAGTGGCCGTTTTTGATGCGTGAAGCCAAAGCTTCCGGAGAGAAACCCGCGAAAACCACCGAGTGCATAGCGCCAATACGCGCACAGGCCAGCATAACCACCGCGGTTTCAACAATCATAGGCATGTAGACGGTAACAGTATCGCCTTTTTTTACACCCATGCCTTTAAGAACGTTGGCAAACTTACAGGTTTCCCGGTGCAGCTCACGGTAGGTAACGTTACGGGAGTCGGCTGGGTCATCACCTTCAAAAATAATGGCTGTCTGGTCACCGCGAGTTTCCAGGTGACGGTCTAAGCAGTTTACGGATGCGTTCAGCTGCCCGTCTTCAAACCATTTGATAGAAAGGTCTTCGTATTCGAAGGTTGTGTTTTTGACTTTGGTATAAGGCTTGATCCAGTCAATGCGCTTACCGTGCTCGCCCCAAAACGCATCTGGATCATCAATCGACTGACGATACATTTCGTCATATTGTTCCCGATTGAGTAGCGCCCGTTTGGCCACGTCTGGGCTTACCGGATAAAGGTGTTTATCAGTCATAGTGTTCCCCCTTGATCAAAGATTATTGTCATTGTCGAGTTTATTAAATCAGAGCGATAGGGCATGCAGGCCCTGTGGACACATAGCTGTAGTTCAACATGTGTGCCACCACACAATGAATTAGACTAACGTCCTAATGCGCTTGAACTTTTAGCGTAAAGAGTTCAGTAACCTGCAAGAACTTAACGGTAATTTGCCCAGAGCACGAGCTGCAAGTAAAAGAGTAGTGCGGTTTACCCGGGAGGTAAACCAACCCCACCAAGCGGGATCAGTACGCTTAGGCCGCTTGTTTGCGAACCTTGGATGACTTGGAGTGGTTGGTTTTTCTCGCCTTGAGCGCGTAGCGATTCAGGCCGGCCAGGTGGATTTTGCGCAAATACACAGCCCAGTCAATGTGGTGCGCGTCTACCGGAAACAGAGCCTTGTCCATCTCCCCCGTGCGCGATGCCAAGGCCAACAGATCGCCATTGTGGAAGATATAATCCGGCGCAGTGTAGAAACCGAAAATGGTTGCCAGCGAACGCGTGGTATCCAAGTTGCGCAAAACTTTGAGTTCGCGATCCTGTCCCAGCATGCGCATCGTGCGTCGAGCCAGGGTGAGCGGAATGCGGACGCCGCCCACCAAGGCATCAAATAAAGCCCGGTTCACCGCAATAAAGGGCTTAACCGGCTGGCGATAAAACAGCCGATCATAGGCTGCGTAGTTGGTTTTAGCTTCTGCCATCAGGTGGTCGATAAACTCACCCACAGACACCGGGTTGGAGCTGCCGCTGCAACACTGGTAAATCCGTGGCCGTGGAGGTTCATCTATTGCTTCAGCAACTGAGAGAATAATCGCATTTGCCACAAGGTCGACAGGGATAACATCAATAATGCCCGAGCGCTTACCGGGGAATACCGTTACTTTTTCTCTGGCGTAGGCAAGAATGATCGCGTCAGCCACTTTCACGCCTTCAATCCAGCCAGGTGCGGGCTCTTCAAGAGCGCTCTCAATAATGGATGGACGCACGATGGTGAGCGCCCGCCCCTCCAGAGCCTTCATCAACAGTTGCTCGCCCAGCCACTTGGTAAAGGTATAGGTGTCGCTCCAGCCGTAGCGGTTTGCTTCGCGAGTGCCCAAGTCCACAAGCTTGCGCTCCAGCTCTTTACCCGTATAACGCGAGCGCACGTCGGCAATGTTGTCGTTAAGGAGTCGGATCAGTTCTTCGATTTCATAATAGCCGGCTGGGTTGCGGGGAATTTTTTCGCCGGCGGGCTTGACCACCGACTCAGTAATCTGGCCAGAATTCATCCCGTTTACGTAACAGGTTGAAACCTGAACAACCGCGAGGGATGGGTTATGGCGCGCCAGCTCAGCAATATTCTCGAGACACAAGGTATTGATAGACAACGCCTTGTCCAGCTCTTCGCGGAAGTTAACACTGGCAGCGGAGTTAATAACCGCATCGACGCTGCCTGCCAGTTCCTGAACCACCTCCGGCTGCAAGCCAAAACCAGGCTGTGTTACCTCTCCTGTAATACAGTGCAGGCGCTCCTCCAGGAAAGTCTCGAATGCGTCGTTGTTTTCCTGACGCAAGCGATCAAACACTGATGAGGTGGCAATCTCAGCGAGAAAACGGCTACGTGCATCGCAGTGGCGTTTATTGCCTCGTATCAGCAGATGTATACCGCCTATGTCCGGCACCGCACGAATGAGTTTTTCCAGAACGACTTTGCCAAGGAATCCCGTAGTGCCCGTGACCAGAACATGCTTACCACGCAACTGCCCAAGTACCTTTGACGAAGACACTCCGACGCCCTTTTTCTGCTCTGCCATTGTGGAAGCTCCTTTTTCGTTGATGCCTAAAGTAATCGATCCTTGCACAATCTCTGTGGCTGTGCGATGACAAGCTGTTAAGTTACCATCAAAACGCACTCAGCAATGCTCTTTCAGCTATCGTTGTTTTCTTTAACCGCCAGCGACCGCAGCACCTGGCTCAGTGAGATATCAGAAGGCTGTTCTTTTAAGGCGCTGATCAGCTTGTTCTGATCACCAAATCGGATGCGGTCGTAAGAGGGCTGGGGGAGCACGGTTTGAGGCAGGTTTGGCTCATTTGCGGGGCTGTCTGTGGGCAAGATCTCATCTGCTAGGTGTCTCAGGTGAGCCGCCAGATGCTCACGTTGTTCTGGATTCAGACTTTCCCAAGCGATGGTGCCAAGCCCTGCCTGAATAATTTCGATGGTGTCGTTGCCAGGTGCGCGCCCTAAAAGTTCGAACAAGCGAATAAAGACATCGTAGCGCAACATTGTGCTTTCTGCTGTCTGCTCGAACACAGCTTCCAGTTGGCCAACGGCTTGAAGGCAGCGCTCTTGAGAACTTACTACAGCGGGCGCGGCGTCTACTTTTGGTGCACGAGAAAGCTGCCGTTTCGAGACTGAATGCCAGTAGGCAGCTATGCCAGCCTTGCGAACGGGTAGCTGTGACAAGCGCACACCGAGCATGTCCGCCAGTGTATTGAACTGGCGGCAGGATGGGTCGGCCAAGGGTAGCAACGCGACGGGCTTCTGGCTCAAAACCGACTGACGCAAGGTCTCGTCGCGCCAGATCCCGCCCATGTAGTGAAGCGAGCATTGCAGGTGGCGCCGGGCGGCTGAATCGAGGCGCTGAAAAACCGAACGGGCTTGGCTTGCCCCTTGCGCCATATTGATCAACACGCTGGGCGTTCGTCTATACCCACGACGCTTTAGAATCTTGATCAGAGAAAACGCGTCTGTCAGTGAGGCAGGGTCTGGTGTTACCACAACACACACCAGTTCCGCCGCCGCAATCATGTGCATGCCAGCAGGCTGAAGACCGGCGGCAGTATCTGTTATGACGTAATCATAGCGCCGCTCCAGTGCCGAAAGGGCTCGCAGAACACGGAAACTCTCTTCAGGCTCCATGTCCATGCACTCTTGGACGCCAGACGCGCCCGGTACGATATGCAGTCCGTAATCTACCTCCAGCAAAATGTCTTCAAGAAGACAATCACCGGCAATCACATTGGCCAATGTTCGCTCAGGATAGAGTCCCAGCATGATGCTCACGTTGGCTAGATCTGTGTCACCGTCCAGAAGCAGAACGCGTTTGTTTTGGCGAGCCAAAGTAAGCGCCAAGTTAAGGGCTATAGACGTTTTTCCCACGCCGCCCTTCCCGCCTGTTACAGCGATGGTTCTGGGTGGGTTTTCCTTTTGAACGCGAGGTTCCTGAGCTCTCATGAGGGCTGATCTTACATCCTTGCAATGACACCAACAGCATTTTAATATGTAAATATTATACACACATCACACCCCCATGAACACGCCGATCAAAAAAACAGCATCTACGGTTTGATATCCGCGTGTTTTTGTCTAAGCTCAACCACCGATAACAAAATGAACAGCGCTTCATAAAGTGAAGCTCTGGGCTGACAGGTAATCTATGAATACGGTACCGGATCTTCAGCTCCCAAGCCTTCCGGAGGTCACTCTGCGCGCGCTTGAGGCCTGCCAGAGGGATAAAAGCTACCGCGCAATCAGCGAAATCGTCGCGTCAGACACGGCCCTTGTGGTTAGGATCCTGGCATTAGCCAACTCCGCTCTTTACGGCCCCACCTCCGAAATTCGATCAATAGACCAAGCTTTGATGCGCCTTGGAACCCGACGCTTCAAGACGCTCGTACTCACGGCCGCTCTGCGCCAGGTCCTTTTCGAACTGGGTGGCGGTGCCTGGCAGCAGCTTCGAGACTTCTGGCGGCACGCCCTTACCACGGCTATGACGGCGCAAGCCTTGGCAACCCTGACCCGTTATCCAGAGGCAGACGAAGCCTTTATGCTTGGTATGCTCCACAACATCGGAGAGCTGATTGCCATTAACACGCCGGATCTGGAAACCAGGCAGCAGTATATGGATCAGCAGTCTGATATCGCGGCGGAGCTGGTTACATCCTGGGGACTAGGTTCCTTGGCAGCCGATGCCATGCGCTATCAACAGGCGCTGCCCTCAGAATTGCGGGACGCGGAGCATTTGGTCAAGATCATTAGCCTTGCGACCCGCTTGGCACTGTCTGATTCGGCAGGCATTGCTGCTGCAGGCACCATGTTCGGGCTCAGCGAAGAGTTAACCCGGGAGATCAACCGACGCATCGGCCATGACGTTTTCACCATAGCCGAATCCTTGGGAATACCGTTAATTAACAGCTACAACGCCGAGCCAGCGTCACAGCAGCTGCGCCAAACCGTTTTACGGCAGGCCATCGCCCAGCAAGCAATCGGCTTCGCCAATATTGCCGGTAAGAGCGGCGCGGTTCTCGCCGAAACCGTTAGCAGCCTGACACTGATCACCGGTCTGCCTGCGTTATGGTTTGGGTACGACAATGGCAATCTTGTTTTGCTCTCCAGCACCACAGGACAACACCCACATCTGGCTGTAACCGCAGAAGCCGGCGGCAGTATGCTTACCGAGGCTTTCATCTCACAAATACCTGCCAGGCTGAGCGAGCGCACGCCAACAGTGCTCGACCGCCAGCTTTTATCGCTGCTACGGACTCACTCACTGGCCGCCATTCCGGTCGTCACCAATGACTGTTGTCGTGGTGTGTTTGTGCTGGGTACCGATGGCCGCACGCCCGACACAACCAATGAGCTTATACGCTTGTTTATCCACCAACTGTCTACCGTTCTTCAGGAAAAGAGTACTGCCCCTGAAAACGAAACAGCGCACACTGAAATAAATCAGAACGCTGCCATCGAAAAACTGCGCAGTCAGGTACATGAGATCAGCAATCCGCTAACCATAATACGGCAGTATATTCATCAACTGCGAAACCGGCTTGATGATCCCGACGCCCGGGGAGAGCTGGATATTGTACAAGAAGAACTGGATCGTGCAGGCAACTTGTTACTGCAGATGAGCCATGAAACCGCAGGTGATGCAAGTAACACAACTTCCGATCTCAATGCCGAATTGCAAAGCCTCGCCCGATTGCTCGAAGACAGCCTTTTCAGTGCCAGCAACTTGCACTTGAACCTGCTACTGTGTAGCACTGCGACGCTTATTTTTGCCGAATCTTCTGCTGTTCGCCAGATTCTGATCAACCTGATTCGAAACGCCGCTGAAAGCCTGCCAAATTCTGGCGGCACGGTTACGATCAAAACACTAGCACCAGTGTGGCAAGGTGGTCGCAACTGGGTAGAAATGGAAGTAACCGATACAGGTACAGGCGTGCCAGCCACCGTTCAAGAAGCCCTGTTCACCCCGGGGAAAACCACAAAAGGAGAAGGCCACAGCGGTTTGGGCCTGAGTATTGTGAAGCAGCTTGTTGATGACATGAATGGCATCGTTGCTTGCCACACGGGGCAAAAGGGAACCTCTTTTCGGGTTTTGCTACCGATGGCCAACCATGAGAAACCACATCCGCCTGACACAGTAGAACGGATACACATCGATGGCATCTGAACGTATCAACAGGCACTTTTCGCAGGGGTCAGCAGCGCGCATTCTGGTGGTTGATGACGAGCCACGACTAGTGAGCACACTGGCTAGCCTACTGCGCAGCTACGGGTACGATGTCGCAGAGGCCCATGGCGGGGTGCGTGCATGTGAATTGATCGACACCCAACCCTTCGACCTCACTCTGTTGGACTTGCGCATGCCAGAAGTCGATGGTTTTGCCGTTATGGCTCATCTCGAAAGCCAGCAACCTGCTTGCGGAACTATCGTGATCAGTGGAGGAAGCTCATTTAAAACTGTCAGCCGGGCGCTCCGAAATGGCGCACTGGACTACATTCGCAAGCCCTTTGACCCGGAAGAACTGATCGCCACGGTAAAACGCGTTGTTGGCAAGCAATCGTTACTCAAGGCCCATGACGACATACAGGGGCGGCTTGAGAAATCCGAAGCCCTTCATCGATACATTGTAAATAGCTCGCCCGACATCGTTTTTATGCTCGATGCAGATGGCCGCTTCTGCTTTATTAGCAGCAAGATAGAAAACCTGCTGGGTTACAAGCCGGCTGAGCTGTGCAACCAACACTTCCGGCATATTCTGGACGACCGTGATGTTGCCAGGGGTACCTACGCGCTCAATGCGCCAGATATCAGCGCAGACAATCCCCGCACGCTGGAAATCCGACTCAAAACCCGTGGCAGCAAACAGGCCACGCGGCATTTTGAAATTACCGCGTTCCCCATCGACCCCCAAACCTGGACCCACAGCGGTGGCACCCGGGGCGGTGGTAGTGGCCAAAACGCCTGCTACTACGGAACCGCCCGAGACGTCACCGAGCGAAAAGAAGCCGAGGAGTTCATCAATTTCCAGGCTTACCATGACCTGCTCACACGCCTCCCTAACCGAGCGCTGTTCAAAGACCGATTGGAGCTGGCCATTACCCACGCGGAGCGGGGAAAACAAAAGCTGGCGGTCATGTTTCTGGATCTCGATCGCTTCAAAATCATTAATGACACTCTTGGTCACGCCATGGGCGATCGTCTGCTGCAGGCAGTAACCCAGCGCCTCGAAAGTTGTCTGCGCAAGGGCGATACATTGTCACGCTTTGGCGGTGATGAATTCACCTTATTACTACCTTCGATTCATGGCCACGAAGATGCCAGCCAGATCGCCAGAAAACTCATCAAAACGCTCAAGGCGCCGTTTATATTAGGCGAACATGAAGTGTTCGTGGGTGTCAGCATTGGTATCGCGACTTACCCGGAGGCGGGCAGCAGCATGGATCAGCTGATCCAGAACGCCGATACCGCCATGTACCATGTGAAAGCCCGAGGCAAAGACAGCTACTGTTTTTTCTCAGAGAGCATGAGCATAGACCGCACTCACCGCCTGCACCTGGAGCGGGATCTGCGCCTGGCACTTGAACGAGAGGAGCTACGAGTATTTTATCAGCCCCAGGTTTGCGCATACACAAACCGGGTTGTGGGGCTCGAAGCCCTGGTGCGCTGGCAGCACCCTGAACGCGGACTACTCTACCCGCGGGATTTCCTGAGCTTGGCAGAAGAAACCAAGCTGATCAGCCAGCTTAGCGAGCAGGTGCTGGATCAAGCCTGTCGGGACGTGGGCAATTGGATCCGAGCTGGCCACCGAGACCTACGCTTGGCCATCAATTTTTCACCTATTGAAGTGGAGCACCCCCAGTTTGTAGAAACCCTGGTAGAACGGGTTAAAGCCAATCAGTTTCCTGCCTGCAATCTGGAAATCGAAATCACCGAAAATGTGATCATGAATGACCTGGAACAGATCAGCCAAAAGCTCCAGGAACTAGCCGACATGAACGTTCGCATCGCCATCGATGACTTTGGAACGGGTTATTCATCACTTAACTACCTGCACAGACTGCCCATCCACACGCTGAAGGTGGATCAGTCTTTCGTTCAGGCCATTCGCAGTGGTGTGGATGAAGCCTGTATCGTAAACGCCATTGTGGCTATGGCTCATAGTCTGAAGCTGGAAATCGTCGCTGAAGGTGTGGAGACAGAGAGCCAACTTCAGTACTTACGCACCCTTGGGTGCCACCAAGTACAGGGCTTCTTTTATGGCCCGGCACTGCCTGCCATGGGCATCAGCAAACTACTGGCACAAACAATTGCTCAACCGGCTTTATCCAGCTAATCTCGCCGCCAGACCCAACCTAGCATTGTCCGACATTCCTATTCAAAACCTTGACCCTGTTTGCAAAGTATTGCTTTGCGTTACGTTGTGTATCTGGAAATGCGCATTGCTGCACATTCTTTATCTACGCCGTTCACTAAGCTCGGATTCATAAGACATTGGCCACCCAAACGCCCGACATCTGTCGTCAGGGCAACAACACAACAACGGTGGCAATATCCCAGCGAACAAGAACAGGCAGCAGTTATCATGCGCGACAAGTACCGTTATATCGGCCCCGTATACGATTTTCTCAGCAACCTCTACAGCGGTAAAAATATCCATCGCTGTAAAACCGCCATGCTGGATGTGGAGACCGTAAAGCCCGGAGACCGTATTCTCTTTGCCGGTGTTGGCCATGGCCGTGATGCCATACGCGCAGCTGAGCTGGGCGCCGACGTTACCGTTGTTGACCTGTCCGAAACCATGTTACGGAAGTTTGCAGACGCTCAGGAAAGCGAAGCCCCGCACCTAACCATTCACCGTATCCACAGCGACATCATGAAAGTAGAAGAATACGGCCAGTACAACATGGTCGTCGCCAACTTTTTTCTTAATGTATTCGACGAAACCATGATGGTACGGGTTCTGGAACACTTGATTCATCTTGGCAAGGCTGACGCCAACATTGTTGTGGGCGACTTCTGCTACCCCACCGGCAATGTGTTCTCACGCATGTTCAAAAAAATGTACTGGTACATGGCTGTATTCACATTCTGGCTGTTTGCCAACAATGCCTTTCACAAAATCTACAACTACCCAGAACACATGCGACGCCTAGGACTTGAGGTTAAAGAGAAAAAACACTTCAAGCTAATGAACATGGACTGTTACTGGTCAATTCTCGGCCGCAAGCAGGTGTAACCGGCTGCCTGCCAAATAAAAACAACTGGGGAGAGTCACCATGTCGGAACAGATCCTTGCACTCGAACAGGCCACAGAGCTTCAAAGCACTGCGTTTACCTTCACCGAAAGAGTGGGTTATCTGAAGAGGTTTGGTGCCCACTCCCAATCCTTCTCCACTCTGCAACCAGGCATGCAGTACTTCGATGTACCCGGCCTGGGTTACGTGGCCTACATGCGCAAGTGGGGCGGTACATTTGTTCTGTCCGACCCTGTGTGTGCGCCAGAAAATTTCGGCGATATTCTTGAGCAGTTCCATAAGCGGTATCCCAACGCCTCTTATGTTCAGGTTTCTAAGTCGGTGGTCGACTTCATGCATCTGCGCTTTGGCCTTTATGGAACGCAGTTTGGCAGCGAATCCCGCATCAATTTGGGCAGATGGTCTCTCAGTGGCAAGAAAAAACAGATTTTGCGCACAGCGCTGAACCAGGCAGAAAAATGCGGGATAACGGTGCAGGAGCGCTTGAGTGACGATCACACCCGTGAAATCTCAGAAGCCTGGATCCGTACCCGAAAATGCAAGAGCAATGAGATTCGCTTTCTGATCCGCCCCATGGAGATGGAATATCGCGAGAACGAGCGCCGTTTCTACGCTTATCAAGATGGCAAAGCCGTTGGGTTTGTCTACTTTGACCCAATCTATCGCAACAACGAAATTATCAGCTATGTGCCCAATATTTCTCGCGCGAATGCAGATTTTCGACAGGGCATTTTTTACACCCTGATGGCACACGCCATGGAGGCTTTCAAAGCTGAGGGCGTTCCTTATCTGGACCTGGGTCTCATCCCGCTGTCTCTTGATTCCGCGACGGAACATCAGGAAAGTCCGCTTCTGAAGCGGATTCTGCACGGCCTCTACAACAGGGGGAGCTTTTTCTATAACTTCAAGGGGCTGGAGTTCACAAAATCGCGGTTCCGGGGTGACAACTTCAAAACCTACTGCTGCCATAAGCGGGGCATTCCGGTTCTGGAGTTTCTAGCCATGTTCAAACTGACTCAGGTATTATGATTTCCCTAACCAGTTCCCAGTAACCGCACGCGGTTGCAGCCCCAGCCCCGCCATAAACCCGGCGGCACCCTCCGGTGCGCTACCTGAGAACAAAGCTGCAACCACCGGCGGGCACGAAGCGCTACCGAGTTCAACCGCGGCTACAGGTGGATACACTTGCGCCAGAAGCCAGGCTGCACGGCGGGCAATGGCTTCTCCCGAATCAACCCAGAACTTTACGTCTGGCAGGCTCCGCTTTAGGCTCTCCAACAAAAGCGGATAGTGGGTGCAGCCAAGAACGACGGTATCAACCCCCGCCTCACGCAGCCCCAAAACAGCAAGATCAAGTTCGGCCTGCGGCACGGGCACGCCCCGAGCCAGAGCTTCTGCCCACTGTACCAGCCCTGGGTGTCCCACGCGTTCAACCTGGCAATCAGCAGCAAACTCTTCGACCAGTTGATCAATATAGGGTCGGCGAACGGTTGCCGGAGTGGCCAGTAGACCTATGCGATGGTTTAGGGTTTGTGCAGCTGCAGGCTTTACTGCCGGCACTACACCAACCACAGGCACCTTTGTTAGGGCACGCAAGTGCGGCAGAGCAATGGTGCTGGCAGTATTGCAGGCAATCACAATGGCATCGCAGGGGTATTGCTCAAGTGCCCCGGCAATGAGAGTACAACAGCGCTCAATCACCACAGGTTCTGGCTGGTCCCCATAGGGAAAAGCCGCGTTATCGGCCAGGTACACAATCGATAGGTGGGGCATTGCCTGATGAACACGGGCGGCAACACTCAGGCCTCCCACGCCAGAATCAAAAATCAGAATTTGGGGAGCCTCAACTTCGCTCAAGACCCAGCACCTCCGCCTGCGATCATTCTTTCCATATTGCGTATCAGGCGCCCAGAAATGGTGGTGTCTGGTGGTATTGGCGGTCTGCTGCCGGGTAAAAACCAGCCTGCATCTGCCAACTCGTCTTCCTGAAGAACCAGCTCCCCTCCAACATAGTCTGCGAAGAACCCTGCCATTAACTGGTGTGGAAATGGCCAAGGCTGGGAGGCTTGGTAACGGATATTGGCCACATCCAAACCGGTTTCCTCTTTCACCTCACGGGCAACCGCCGACTCCAGGCTCTCGCCAGGTTCAACGAAACCTGCGATCAGGCTGTAGAAATGACGTTTTGCGTGGGATGATTTTGCCAGCAGGTAACGGCCCTCTTTGCGGATAACCACAATCACGCAGGGGGCAAGTCGTGGGTACCACGGAATATTGCAGCGACTGCACCACTTTGCCCGATCCCGCGGGTGGAACCCGGTTCCGCCACCGCATCGGCCACAGTATTTATGGTCCTGAAACCACTGCCACACTTGAAAACCGGTGCTGAGCATAGCTGCCGGTACGTCGCTGATCATCATCAGCGCATCCCGCAGGGGAACAACACTTTGGCTTGCAACCAAAGCCTCCGGCACTTGCGTTACGAAAACCTGGCGACCATCGGCACTTCCCAGGGATACAAAACCGGCGCATTCACCCTTACCAGGTATGTTTTCCAGCGGCTGTAACCAGCCACCATCCGGCTTGAGGATTCCGGAACCAGACAGCGTCAGCAAAAGATCGCCCGGCTCGGGTGCCCTGGTCGTCCAGCCGGGGCTCCAATGTATCGTTGATGTCGCCATGTGCCATCGCACCTTATTAATAAACGGGCCAAACAGGAATGTAACATAGTGCGATGGCCATCAAGAACGCTACCGTGGCTTCCCGGCTCTTACTCAACCAAGTAAACTTGGCGCCTGTTTTCATCAGAGCGACATTTTATGCGTCTTTACCAGGGTATTCGGAGCCTGATTCTGACCTTTTCCCGGAAAATTCTGTTTTTGTGGGTCAGAACAGATGTCAGCGGGAACACCGCTGAAGCACTGGGACTGTCGCCCAACAAACCGGTTTGTTACGTATTGCAGTACAGTTCCCTGTCTAGTCGCCTGGTGCTTGAACAGGAAGTGATAAGAGCCCAACTGCCAGGAGCCACTACGTCGCTCCCGGTGAAGAACGGCCCAGCGCACTCATTCTTTTTCTTATATCGCCGCACTGGCGGGCTGTTCCGTAAGCGCCAGACACCGGTTCGCACCTCTGAATTCCAGGCTCTGGTGCATTACGGCCTTGAGCATCCCGATCAGGATGTCCAGATTATTCCGGTGTCTCTGTTCTGGGGCCGTTCTCCCGATAAAGAAAAGTCTCTGGTGAAACTGTTGCTATCAGACACTTGGGCTGTGGCAGGCCGGCTACAAAAGCTCTTGATCATTCTGGTGCACGGCCGAAATACCTACGTGCAGTTCAACAAGCCGCTTTCCCTGAAACAGATTATAGACGAGTACCGCCATAGCGAAGAACGCGCCAACCGCAAACTTGCGCGTATTTTACGCACCCATTTCCGCCAGGTGCGACAGGCGGTTGTGGGTCCGGATTTGTCCCACCGCAGAACTCTTGTTGCGGGCTTGGTAAGAACCCAAGCAGTGAAAGAAGCCATCCGGGAAACCGCTGCCAAAGAAGACATAGCACCAAAAAAAGTGCGCGCGCAGGCCTATAAGTACGCCGATGAGATTGCCGCCAGCATGTCCATCGTCACCATTCGCATTTTTGAAGTCGCCCTTGCCTGGCTGTGGAACCGTATTTACAAAGGTATTGCCGTTAACAATATTAAAGTGGTGAAAGAGACGGCACAGAACAACGCGGTGGTTTATGTGCCCTGTCATCGATCCCATGTCGACTATCTTTTGTTATCTTACGTGCTCTACAAAAACGGGCTCATGCCCCCGCATATCGCTGCGGGCATTAACCTTAACATGCCGATTTTAGGGCCTATCCTGCGCCGGGGTGGCGCTTTCTTCATGCGCCGTAGCTTCCGGGATAACCCTCTGTACGCCACAGTTTTCAATGAATACATGCATGTGATGTTTTCCCGCGGCTACTCAATGGAGTACTTTGTGGAAGGCGGTCGTAGCCGTACCGGGCGAATGCTACAGCCGCGCCCAGGCATGCTTTCCATGACAGTGCGCAGCTTCCTGCGTGATAACCGCAAACCCATTGTGTTTATTCCCGTTTACATCGGCTATGAAAAAGTTATGGAGGGGCGCTCTTACCTCGGAGAACTCAGAGGTAAGAAGAAGCAAAAGGAAAGCGTATTCGGCCTTGCCAAAACCGCCCGTAAACTCGGCAGCTCTTTTGGTCGGGTGGCACTTAACTTTGGCGAAGCCATACACCTGTCTGAAGTACTGGACGATGTCCACGGCAGCTGGCGTGATGAGGCTTACGATTCAGCGTATCGCCCTGTCTGGCTGAACCAGGCGGTTTCTGAACTGTCACTGCGGGTCGCCTCCAATATCAACGCGTCTGTTGCCGTTAATCCCATTGGTATGATCGCAACGGTACTGCTTGGCACCGAGAGACTGGCGATGGATGAGGGCCAGCTAATCCGCCTTGCGGATCAATATTCAGATCTCCTGAAAGCCTTCCCCTATGCCGAAACCGTTACCTTGCCCGAAGGCAGTGGCAAGGATTGGGTTGCCTACTGCGAGTCCATGGGCCTGATCTCGCGCCAGCCCCAAAAGCTGGGGGATATCATCGGGCTGGAAGGCAGCAATGCGACTCTAATGACTTACTACCGGAACAACATTCAGCATCTTTTCGCATTGCCAGCATTGGCGGCCAGCCTATTCGAGAACAAGAGCTCACTCGCCCGAGACAGAATTGTTGATCTCGCCAGTGTCGCCTACCCCTATATTCAATCGGAACTGTTCCTGAAGTATCAGCCCGAGGAAGCAAAAACGGTTATCAACCAGTGGATTGATGTTCTAGTAGATCAGGGCCTGCTAATTGCGTTGGACAATGAACGAGTCGCCCGCCCGGAAGCAGGCACCGAAGCCATGCTGCGCTTGAGAGTGCTGTCGCGGTTTATCATCCAAACCGTGGAGCGTTATCACATTGCCCTGGGCATACTGCGTAAGTACGGCTCGGGCAAGATCACCGCGGCAGAACTGGAAGAACAGAGCACGCTATTGGCAGAGCGCATGTCCATATTATTTGGGCTGAATGCACCCGAGTTTTTTGATAAGTCGCTGTTCCGAAACTTCATTGCCAACATGCAGAAAAATCGTGTTATCAGCACCAGTGATGAAGGGCTGCTCTACTATGGCAAGGGCTTGGATGAGGTGGCCGACGATGCACGGTTGGTACTCAGCGTAGAAAAACGCCAGGCCATTCAGCAAGTGACTATGTTAGGCATATAACTCAGGCTGGGCGCCACAGCAGTGCGGGGTTTGCGAGGTAGCAGCTAGCGCGGCGGCAGTGCGCGGATAGGGTAAATATCGTAGCGGCTGCTTTTGCCCTCTATGCGGGTGCCCGGCTCCGGGCCGTTGATTGCCGGTGCTTTGCGGGGTCGCTTCACCGCGACCCGGTACTTTGCTGCTGCTAGAGCAACTATAAGCAGCGCTTCCGAGTCGTCGTCATCTCCCACAATGGTTCTGAAAACCTGCATTTCTTTCTTAACCAACGCCGATTTGTCCCTGTGGGGGAACATAGGGTCGAGATAGACCACATCCGCAGCGTCGCTCCCCTCCCCCGCACGGGCCAACCAATCGATACTACTGCCAATCTGCAGCGTCATTCGCGCAACAATGGGCGCGCAATCCACATTCAGTGCCGCTCGAACCAGCCCATCCGCCAGCAATGCATGAATCACAGGGTTACGCTCAAACAAACTTACCTGGCAACCAAGGCTGGCAAGCACGAAGGCATCCTGTCCTAGCCCCGCCGTTGCATCCACAACATGCAAGCCGGCCTTTGTTTTCTGTAAGCCTACAGCGCGCGCCACAAGTTGACCCGCGCCACCGCCATGTTCGCGGCGGTATCCCATCTTTCCTGTCACAAATTCCGCCCTTACCGGGCCTGGGGCACCCTTTCCTGTTACCTGAAGGCCCAAGCCGTTCTCGTCCAGAAACAGCAGGGCACTGGCACGCTGAACGTCTTTTGGAAGCACAACGCCTAAATAAGGCAAGGAAAGATCTGAACTGAGTGCCTGGGCCTGGTGTTCATCACCAAGCGGGCTTCTGGCAATGGCCAGCGGAATGGCGTCGTTTTCGGAGGGAGCGTTCGAAGCTTTGGAGCGTGACATCAGGTTAGCTGCGGCCCGGCAGTTTTTTCCAGGCAACTTCGTCCCGGATATATACCGGTTGCGCCTGTTCTGCGGGCACCGCAAGGCCGTTGCGGAACTTTACAGCGGCTAGACGTGCGACCCAACTTGCCCTGGGAATGAGGGTCTCATCCACAAAGTTGATTTGGCTTGAGACCTCATCAGGCATGTCGGTACGAAAAACCCACCCCTGGCCTGCGCCACTCCAGCGTGTAATACCAGCTTCCAGAATAACCCTGGAAGGCGGGCAAACCTGCTCTTCGCCTAGCAGTTCGGGTAGGTCTGAGCGGTTTTGAAAACAACCCCAATAGAGTTCGCTCATGCGGGCATCAAAGGCGACAGCAATACCCTCGCCCTCACCTACGTGCAGAGCTTCAATTGCCCCTAGAGCGACCGTTTCCAGAGAAGATACAGGCACAACCGGCAGGCCAAGACCCCACGCAAGCCCCTGAACCACGCCCGTGGCGATGCGAACGCCGGTAAAGGAACCGGGGCCGCAGGCGAACGCCAGCGCATCAAGATCTTTTGGCTTAAACCCTTGCTCCGCCAGCAACTCACGAACCATGGGCATTAGCAGGCGAGTATGCCCCCTTGGGGCAACCTCAAACTTCTCGATAACGTTACCATCAACAAAAAGGGCTGCCGAGCAGCCCTCTGAGGAGGTGTCCAGTGCCAAAAGTTTCACAGCCGTGAAGGGCCTCGGTCGAACATCATTGGGTTACTTGAGGCTAGCGCGAATTTGATCGCGAATGCTGTCAAGGCTACCTACGCCTTCCACACGCACATACTCAGGGGCCGCTTCTGGCTGTGTTTTAGCCAGACCCTGATAATAGCCAATCAAAGGTGCCGTCTGGTCGTGATAAATTCCCAGGCGCTTGCGAACGGTTGCTTCTTCGTCGTCCGCTCGCTGTATCAGCGGCTCACCGGTTTCGTTGTCCTTACCCTCAGCTTTGGGCGGATCAAACTTAACATGATAGATGCGGCCGCTGCCCTCGTGTACGCGACGGCCCGACAGGCGGCTAACAATCTCTTCATCATCCACGGCAATCTCGACCACATAATCGATAACGATACCCTGATTTTTCAGGGCCTCTGCCTGGGGAATGGTGCGGGGGAAACCGTCCAGAAGATAACCATTTTTGCAATCTGGTTGCTTAATCCGCTCTTCAATCAGCGCAATAATGATGTCGTCAGACACCAATCCGCCCGTTGCCATCACTTCCTTGACCTGTTTGCCAAGCTCAGATTCGGCTTTCACCGCCGCCCGAAGCATGTCACCAGTGGAGATTTGGGGAATACTAAAGCGTTCGGTAATAAACTTGGCTTGAGTACCCTTCCCCGCGCCTGGTGCGCCTAACATGATGATTCGCATAACGCTGTGCTCCCGTTTTCGTCATTATCGTTTAAAAAGTTGCGGCAAAAACCTGCGCCTTTGCGACAACCTCTCCCACCCATTCTTCCACAAAAAAAAGGTGTCGGCTGAATTCCGCGATGGCGCATTATACGAAGTCAGGCACTTCAGAGAAAGTCGACCTCTGTATCATCTTCAAAAAACGGGGATGAAACGAAACCGGAGAGCGCCGTCAGGTGACCAATGACGATGCTAGAGCGTCCAGTTCCGGCGCAACCTGATCAATTTCAGAGATCAATTCATCCAAGATAGCAGGCTTCAGCTCCAATCCATGCAGCAACGCCGGAATATCATCAGAATTGAATTCGTCACCAATGCCTCGCTCTTTCAAGAGCGCGTTGGCCAGCTGAACCATCATCACATAATTCTCATACTCACCCTGATAACCTGGCTGCTGGTGTACGCCTGCTGCTTTAATAACCGGGCCAGGCAACTCCCAGAGTCGGTGCAGGATTCCGCCAATGGCACCGTGCCCTACGGCAAGAATGTCCTGTTCGTCACTATGCCCGAACACCTGCTGCTCGAGCGACTGCATGCTGGTTTCAGGATTGGTTTCTCGCAGCCTGTTTAGTTCTTTAAACTCTGTCGGGAACAGATGGCCCACTAATAACAAGCCGAAGTTGTGCAACAAACCGCATAAATATGCCAGACCTTTATCTGCTCCGCAGCGAGCGGCCAGGCGCTGGCACAGAAAGGCGCAGTACAGTGAGTGGCGCCAGAAATTATCCATCCCCAGTATGCCTGCTCTAGGCACGTCGAACGCCCTAACCGAGGCAATACCCAAGGCAATATGAGCCACGCGATCAAAGCCCAGCACTCGGGTGACCGCCTCCTGTACGGAGTTGATCTGGCCGGGGTAGTTGAACAGGGCCGAGCGTGCATAGCGCATCACCTGCGCAGTCAGGCTGGGGTCGAACTCTATAAGCTCTCCCAGTTCGCGGGCTGTCGCCTCGGTGTTGGAGGTCAGTCGCAGAATGCGCAGGGCCAACGCCGGCATGGGCGGCAGCCGGTACAATTTCTTCAGTTTGCTAGCCACTTCCGCCAACGTGAGTGCATCCCGTGCACCTTGATTGCCGGGGCCGCGAATCACTAGACTTCCCCCCCGAGAGCCCGCCATGGCTAAACGAAAAGAGCGACCATCCATTTCTACGAGCGAGTGGTCTGTGCCACTGGAGAGCAGAACCCACTGGGCTTGCGCGATGCCTTCGTCGAGCAACACCGACAGGTCATACGCATTCCCGATGGGCGGCGTAAACCCAGGGTCGCAATCGCTGAACAACCGCATGGCCTGGCGGCCTGTCAGAGGCTGCAGGTGGCGAGCAGTCAGTTGCCATAGGGCTTCTGAGTCGAGGGTGCTGTCGTACCTATGAACCACCATCACAATGCCACTGATATCAATCAGCAGGGTTGCCTTGATGACGTTGTCCCGGGCTTGACCCAACCCCGCCACAGCGGCATCCAGGCTGGAAGCCTGGGCGATCTTTCGCTCTTGGTAAGCTATGCCCTGTTGATTTAAAAACTGCTCCAGTCGCGCTGCGAGAGCCAAGCGAATACTCCTGTTATCCATGGCAGGGGCAGCCTGTGCGCCCCCTAATCCGTTCTCGGTCATTTTAACCGGTGTTGCGCATACCGGCGGAAATGCCCGCCATTGTAACCTTCAGTGCGCGCTCTACCAGCTCTGGCACCTCGCCCTTGCCTTCACTTTCACGGTCGCGCTTCAGCAGCTCCGCCTGAAGGTAATGCAGTGGATCCGTGTAGGGATTACGCACATGCATGGAGTGAGCAAACACTGGCTCATCTTCCAGTAACTCAGTTTGTTCCTTGAGCTCCAAAAGACGCTGAACACAGCCCTCAAGGCGCTTGCCCAAGCTGGCGCCCAGTGCTTTGAGTTTATCATCATCCAACAAGGTCTTTTCGTAATAACTCGCGATGCGCAAATCCGCTTTGGCCAGTACCATTTCAAGCATGTCTACGTAGGTACGGAAGAAGGGCCACCCTTGCATCATCTCACGCAGCTCAGGCAATCGCCCCTCTTTGGCTGCATCTTCCAGCGCCACATCACTGCCCAGCCAACTGGGTAGCATCAGACGCATTTGAGTCCAGGCAAAAATCCAGGGAATAGCCCGCAAACTCTCCACACCACCACTGGCTTTACGCCGTGCCGGCCGGCTGCCCAGTGCCAATTTCCCCAAAGCCTGTTCAGGAGTCACCTGGCGGAAATAGGGCACGAAATCTGGATTCTCTCGAACGACTTCACGGTAGGCGTCAAGGGAGCGCTCTGAAAGCCAGTCCATGGTCTCACGCCAGGTGTCTTCAGGCTCAGGCGGTGGTGCCAAAGTCGCCTCAACGACCGCCGAGGTGTATAGCGTTAAACTTTGCACCGCAAGCCGGGGCATGCCGAACTTGAATCGGATCATTTCGCCCTGTTCGGTAATGCGGAAGCTGCCGTTCACCGACCCGGGGGGCTGGGACAAAATCGCACGGTTCGCCGGGCCACCGCCACGGCCAACGGTGCCGCCTCGGCCGTGAAACAGGGTCAGATGAACATCGTACTGACTCGCCACCTGAGTGAGCTGCTCCTGCGCCTGGTACTGAGCCCAAGCTGCCATCAGCTGGCCTGCATCCTTGGACGAATCCGAGTAGCCAATCATGACTTCCTGCCGCCCCTGGCAATAATCCCGATACCAGTCCACCTCGTACAGCGCTGCCATACTGTCTGGCGCGCCACGCAGGTCGTCCAGGGTTTCAAACAGCGGCACCACCCGCATGGGGAATTTCATGCCCGACTCGCGCAGCAGCAAGATAACGCTGAGCACATCCGAAGGCTTACTGGCCATGGAGATAACGTATGAGCCCAGAGCTTCTGGCGTTTGCTGTGCAACCACCTCGCAGGTGTCTAGCACCTCACGTACTGGGGCGGAGGGTTCCCAGTTTCGGGGAACCAGCGGGCGACGCCCTTGAAGCTCCTGCACCAAAAATGCCTGGCGCTCTTTTTCAGTCCAGGACAGGTAATCGCCCAAGCCAAGGTACTCCACCATCTCGGCAACAGCCTCGGCGTGGCGGGTCGCTTCTTGTCGGATATCCAAACGGATCAGGGGAAGGCCAAAGGTATGGGCGCGACGAATGGTATCCAGCAACGCGCCTTTCGCGATATGTTCAAGCCCGCACTCCACCAACGAGCGATAGCACAGTTCCAACGGTGCGGTCAGATCTTCATTTTCAAAGAGGATGCCGGTGGTATTCTCAGGCTCACCGTTTACCCGGGCCTCGGCCCAGTCGCGGGTTTTGATCAACCGATCCCGCAATTCTGCCAACACATGTCGGTATGGCTCTCGGGATTTACCTGCAAGGGCCCGCAGCTCATCATTTCCCTGCCACATGGAAAGCTCTGCCCTTAGCGACTGAATATCGCGGAGAAACAGATCCGCCGCCATCCAGCGCCCCAAAAGGAACACTTTGCGGGTTACCTGGTGGGTAACATTCGGATTGCCGTCACGGTCGCCGCCCATCCACGAAGCAATGCGCACAGGCGAGGCCCGTAAAGGCAGCCCTTTGCCTGTCGCGTCCTGAAGTGAGGTATCCAGGTCATCGAGAAACCGTGGCAGCGCCTGCCAAAGGCTGTTTTCGATGACCGCAAACCCCCATTTAGCCTCATCAACCGCTGTGGGCCGCTCATGTCGAATTTCATCCGTGTGCCAGGCTTCTTCAACAAGCCGAGACAAGCGCCCTGTAATTGCCTCCCTCTCATCGGGCAACAGATCACCGTGATCCAGGCTAGCCAAGCACTCCGATATTTCATCGTACTTCATAATCAACGTGCGACGTGCCACTTCCGTGGGGTGGGCGGTCAGCACAAACTCTACGCGCAATTCCGCCACACATTGATGCAGCGTTTCAGCACTGACGCCGCTGTTTTTCAGGCGATCGAACACGCCGGCCAGCGGCTCAACCATAAGATCGGAGTGGTGATCACGCCTACGGCGAATACCGTGGTATTGCTCAGCCAGGTTCGCGAGATTAAGAAACTGGTTAAATGCTCTGGTAACCGGCAAAAGCTCATCATCTCGCAGTTTGCCAAGAAGGTTGACCAGTCGTTGGCCAGAGCCGCTCTCTTGTCGGCGGTCGGATTTGGCCGCAGCCCGGATTTCCTCAATAAGCTCAAAACAGCCTTGACCAGGATGGCGCTGGATACTTTGGCCCAGCAGCTCGCCCAGCATACGGACATTTTCACGGAGATCAGGGTGTAGCTCGGTCACATTGGCGCCCTTATAATTGACGGAGACAAAGTAAACTCACGATACTAAGGAATGACTGGAAAAGTCTATTGGCGTTTGGGGGAGGAAGGGCCTGTCAGCGCTTCTTTTCCACACCCTTAACAGATTGCCAAATCTCATCAAGCGCTTCGAGGGTTTCCTCGTCAAACGAGCGGCCTTCTCGCTCTAAAACCCGCTCGATAGCCCGGAAACGCGCCTCAAACTTGTGGTTGGTACGCCCAACCGCTTGCTCTGGGTTAACCTTCATGAAGCGCGCCAGGTTCACGCACACGAACAACAAATCACCCAATTCGTCCTCAACCGCGTCGTGATCACCCTGCCCGGATTCGACGGCCTGCCAGGCTTCCTTCAACTCGTCGATTTCTTCATGGAGCTTGTCGAACACCGGGCCAACGTCGGGCCAGTCAAACCCGTGCCTTGAGGCACGTTTCTGTAACTTTTCCGCCCGCACCATGCCAGGCAAAGCCCGGGCGATGCCATCAAGCCGGCTGGGCAGCGTTGCAGTGCCTTCCGCTTGCGTCTGGGCCCGCTCTTCAGCTTTGATGCGCTCCCAGCTCTCTTTGATCCAGGCTTCATCTGGCCGGTTATCCGGATCAATACGGCTCTCCAGCGTACCCTCTGGAAACACATGGGGGTGCCGACGTACAAGCTTGCGTACCAGGTTGTCGACCACGGCATCAAAACTAAAACGGTCTTCTTCCACCCCTATCTGGGAGTAAAAAATCACCTGAAATAACAAGTCGCCCAATTCGTCTTTCAGGTTGCCGTAGTCCTCCCGCTCAATGGCATCTGCCACTTCGTGAGCTTCTTCCAGGGTGTGCGGAACAATGAGTCGGTACGTCTGTTTGGTATCCCAGGGACAGCCGGTCTCTGGGTCTCGTAGCCTGGCCATCAGAACTTTCAAATCATCAATAAAATAGCTCATGAGCGCTTGCGCCTGACGTCGATAATATTCGGAAGGTTGCGAATCTGGGCCAGCAACCGCGCCAATTGCTCCAGGCTGGAAATCTCCACAGTCACAATCATGGTTGCTGTGTTGTCATTACGGTTCGTTACCGTATTAAGGGATACGACATCACTCTTTGACGACGACAGCACCTGTGTAATATCTCGCAGCAGGCCGGATCTGTCATAGGCCTCAATCTCGATATCCACTGGGTACACAGATGCCTGCTGGCCGCCCCAACTCACCTCAATAATCCGGTTGGGTTCTACCTCTTGCAGGTTGAGGTACGTGAGGCAGTCTCGACGATGAACGGTTACACCCCGCCCGATCGTGATGTACCCACCAATGGCATCACCAGGCAGTGGTTTGCAACACTTAGCCACTTGAGTCTTGAGCTTACCCACGCCCACGATCTGGATATCCGATTCGGTATCGTAAGGCTTGCGCCGCTGGGCCGCCAGCTTCAAGTCCAGCTGTTCGGTTTTAGGCTCCAGCATCTGCTGGGCTACGTTGGCCACGTGTGCAGGGCGAAGGTCACCCGCACCCACGGCGGCAAACATATCCTCAGCGGTGTGATAATTCACTTTTGCCGCCAACTCACCCAAGCCAACATCGTGCAACGACAAGCGCCGGAACTCATCTTCAATGATGGCGCGGCCATCCGTTACGTTGCGCTCGCGATTCTGCTGTTTAAACCAGTGGATTACCTTAGCCCGCGCCCGAGTCGTATGAATGTAGCCAAGATTGGGGTTCAGCCAATCCCTGCTAGGAGCGGGATTATTTTTTGAGGTAAGAATGAATACCTGCTCCCCGGTCTTCAACGGGTATGTCAGGGGAACAATTCGGCTGTTCACCCGCGCACCACGGCAAGCGTGGCCAATCTCGGTGTGAACCCGATAGGCGAAATCAACCGGTGTAGCGCCCTGGGCCAAATCGACAACGTGCCCTTCGGGAGTGAAAACATAGACCCGATCCGAGACGATATCGGATTTGAGATGATCCGCCAGCCCGGAGAGGTCACCCAGCTCTTCCTGCCATTCCAGCACCTGCCGAAGCCAGTTGATTTTGGCATCGTAGCCAGACGATTTGTTGCTTTTGTCTGTGCCCTTGTAAAGCCAGTGAGCACACACACCCAGCTCGGCGTCGTCGTGCATGGTGTGGGTACGGATTTGAACTTCCATTACCTTACCATCCGGCCCTATCACGGCCGTATGCAGGGACTGATAGCCATTCTCTTTGGGGTTGGCAACGTAATCGTCAAACTCGTTGGGAATGTGGCGCCAGAGCGTGTGCACAATCCCAAGGGCGGCATAGCAATCCCGCACTTCTGGCACCAAAATACGCACAGCCCTTATGTCGTACACTTGGGAGAAATCTATACCTTTTATCCGCATCTTCCGCCAGATACTGTAGATATGCTTGGCGCGACCGGAAAGCTCAGCTTCAATTCCAGAGGCTTTCAGCTCCCCCTGCAGGGTCGCAATCACACTGCGGACATAGCTTTCCCTATCCAGGCGTTTTTCGTCCAGGAGTTTGGCGATTTTTTTATAAGCCGTTTCGTGCAAGTAGCGGAACGAGAGATCTTCCAGTTCCCACTTGATATGCCCGATACCCAGGCGATGAGCCAGCGGCGCGTATATATCGAATACTTCTCGAGCCACTCGCATACGCTTTTCTTCCGGCGCATTTTTAACGCCCCGGATAGCGCAGGTGCGCTCGGCAAGCTTTATCAAAGCAACCCGAACGTCATCGACCATGGTAACCAGCATTTTACGGACATTGTCCAACTGGCCTTCGCTCTGCCCGAGCACATTGCCCTTAAGGGGGTGATGGATAGAGGAAATGGCCGCCATCTGCTGCACGCCATTTATCAACCCCGCGATCTCGTTACCGAATTCCTTGCGGATGACGTCAAGAGCAACCCGCTCCTCACGCACGGCGCGGTAGAGAATCGCGGCAACGAGGCTAGTCTGATCCAGACGCAGCTCAGCAAGCACCTGGGCCATTTCAAGGCCGGTGCGGAAGCTACTGGAACCCGTCGTCCACATCCGATCTTCCCGGAATGCCTGCAGGTCAATTTCTGCGGCTTTTTCACAGGCCCGGCGAAACTGCCCCACATCATCCAGATGGGTCTGCGAGGCAATCTGCTGTACCCAGCCTTCGATATCGACCTGGCCATCACCAGTCATTGCATAGTCTTCGCGAACTTTTACCATATTCTTTTGTTAGTCCAGGTTATTCACACAGCAATCCCTCGCCGCGCTCAACAATATTCAGTGTGCATCCCGCTCAAACAGGGCGATGGACTCCACATGCGTGGTATGGGGAAACATATCCATCACACCAGCGCGCACCAAACGGTACCCGTTACTGGCCATCACACCCGCATCCCGAGCCAGAGTGGCGGGGTTGCAAGACACGTACACGATGCTACGGGCACCGAACGCGGTCAGGTATTTGCAGATTTCCTCTGCACCGGAACGCGGCGGGTCAATAAGGATTTTATCAAAGCCCTCTTGTGCCCAACTCTGGCCGGTGAAATCGCCGTGCAAGTCCGCGCCATGAAATGCGACATTCTCGAGCCCGTTCAGTTCCGCATTCTCACGACCTCGGATGACCATAGCATCGTCGCCCTCCACACCAATTACTTGGCCGCCTTGGCGTGCAAGCGGCAAGGTGAAGTTACCCAACCCGCAGAACAGATCCAGAACCCGATCACCTGGCTGCACATCCAGCCACTCCACAGCCCTGTTTACCATGGTCTTGTTAATGTCTGCATTGACCTGGGTAAAGTCCATGGGATGAAATTTCATAGTCAGATCAAAAGCATCAAGCCGGTAGCTCAGGCGCTCATCATTGCGGCCCGCAGATTCCGGCCAAATACGGTGAACGGTATTTGGGCCCTTGGGCTGCAGATAGATGTGCAGGTCGTGGACTTGGCCAAAACCAATCAGTTTTTCCCGATCGCCACTGCTCAAATCATCCATATTGCGGAAAACCATCGCGGCGGTATCGTCGCCACAGGCAACCTCAACTTGCGGAATGCGGGCATAGGCATCCATGCCATGCAGCAATTCGCGTAGCGGAATAATGCGTTCGCCAATCCGTGGATCCAACACCACACAGCGGTCGATATCCGTAAGGAAACTGTTTCGTTTCTCGCGAAACCCAACCAGCACCGATTCCCGCGCCCTAACGTAGCGCACGCCCATGCGCGCCTTGCGGCGGTACCCCAAAGTGCTGTCAGGGCGCAGTGGTGCAATCCATTCTTCCGGCTCTATGCCGCCAAAGTGGGCAAACTGCTCACGCAGGGTGTTTTCCTTGAAGCGAATCTGCGCATCGCTGCTCATGTGCTGGAGGCTGCAACCACCGCACAAGTCGGCAAACTCGCAGGGGGGCGTTTGCCGGTCGGGCACGGACTCCAGCACCTCAAGCGTGCGCAACTCATCAAACTTGCTTCGGGTGGAGACCACCTTGGCCATGACTTTTTCGCCCGGTAAGGCGCCATCCACAAATAGGACTTTGCCGTCCTGACGAGCTATACCGCGACCATCGTGGCTAAGATTTTCCACATCACAGTGCACGGGTTCCGTAGGAAGTACCTTCCTGCGTCGTCTGCTCATAGTCTGTTCTCTTACTGTCGTCAGGTTTAGGCGCCGGGGAATACACCGGTTGATAAATAGCGGTCGCCGCGATCACAAATAATGGCCACGATAATGGCGTTTTCAACCTGCTCTGATAACCGAAGCGCGGCTGCAATAGAGCCGCCGGATGACACACCGCAGAACAAACCTTCCCGTTCTGCTAAGGCGCGCATGGTGTCCTCTGCTTCTTGCTGGCCAATGTCGACCACCTGATCCACACGAGCTGCATCGTATATGCTGGGCAGGTAGGCTTCCGGCCAGCGACGAATACCAGGGATAGAAGCGCCTTCTGTGGGCTGCAGGCCAATGATGCTGATGTCAGGATTACGCTCCTTGAAGTACCGCGAAACACCCATAATGGTGCCAGTAGTGCCCATGGAACTGACAAAATGGGTGACCCGCCCTTCGGTCTGCTCCCAAATCTCGGGACCAGTGGTGCGATAGTGGGATAGCGGGTTGTCTTGGTTGCTGAACTGATCAAGCACCTTGCCCTTGCCATCCGCGTCCATCTGCAGCGCCATATCCCGGGCCACTTCCATACCCTCTTCGCTGCTCACGGTAATAATCTGGGCACCATAGGCTCTCATGGATGCCCGGCGCTCTTCACTCATATTGGCTGGCATGATAAGGATCATGCGATAACCTTTGATAGCCGCAGCCATGGCCAAAGCAATACCGGTATTGCCACTGGTTGCTTCAATCAGCGTATCGCCCGGTTTGATTTCACCGCGACGTTCGGCTTCTTGAATCATCCCCATGGCGGGCCGATCTTTTACGGACCCGGCGGGATTATTACCTTCAAGTTTGGCCAAAATCACATTGCTGGTATCACCCGGAAGGCGCTGCAACCGAACCAAAGGCGTATGCCCGACATAATCTTCAATGGTGGGAAAATGCATATGAGAACCCTGTGGTACACTTTTGGGTTGGCATGATACGCCTTATGGCCCCAGTCGCCCAATACGGCTTCTCGCTAAAACCATGACTGAAGGCTATATGAATAGCGTGTTTCTCGGTTTGGCCGGCACTGATACTAAGACTATCTGTGCTCGGACCACCTACTATTACAAGGACGTAGCCCGCATCATAAAGCGGCGTTAAATTATTTTTCAGGAATCTCGTATGCGACGTTGGGGCATTCGGAAAAAAGTGCTGGTGGTCACTCTGATCCCCACCCTACTCACGACTCTGATGCTGGGGCTGTTTTTTACCTACAGCTGGGTTACCAATATTGAAAGCCTGCTGGAAGATCGTGGCGAGTCACTTTCACGCCAGCTTGCTGCCGGCTCAGAATATGGCCTGTTCACGGCAAATCGAAGCCTGTTAAGTAGCCTTTCCAGCGCCTTGCTGGAAGAACAGGATGTGCGCTCAATTACCTTCTTCAACAGCGATCGCCGCCGCCTGCTGCATACCGGCCCTGGCAGCTCTGACAGTCTCAACAGTAAGGAGCTGGCCAGCGAACAGGCGAGCCGTATTGCCCGAACAACCAGCACCCGCTTTGTTACACCGGTTTTTCTTCACGATCTGATGGTTCAGAACATCCTTGACCCGGAGGCCCGACAGTCTGCCTTGCAACAACGCGCGGCTTTAGGCTGGGTGGCCGTGGAGATGTCACACACCCGCACCGAAAGAGAGACATACAAGGCACTGCTGATCTCTGTGCTGCTGATACTCAGCGGGGTTGTTTTTAGCCTACTGATTGCGCTCCGGTTGAGCCGAGCCTTCACCGGGCCGGTGTTCGAACTGAACGAAGCTGTGGCAAAGCTGAAAGAAGGCAAGCTTGATACCCGCACCCATACAGGCGCAGGCCCGGAGTTCGAACAGCTTGAGTCAGGCCTCAACGCCATGGCGGAGGAACTGAGCAAAGCCCAGGCAGAAATGCAGCAAAACATTGATCAGGCCACCGAGGACCTGCGAGAAACACTGGAAACCATTGAAATTCAGAACATTGAGCTGGATTTCGCGCGTAAGGAGGCTCTGGAGGCCAGTCGCATCAAGTCTGAGTTTCTGGCGAACATGTCCCACGAAATCCGAACACCACTCAACGGTATTATCGGCTTCACCGAGCTACTGCTCAAAAGCCACTTGCCCCGCCAGCAACGGGATCACCTGAGCACCATTCGCAAGTCGTCAGAAATTCTGCTCACCATCATCAACGATATTCTGGATTTCTCAAAGATTGAAGCCGGCAAGCTGATCCTGGATCGCGTGCCCTTCCAGCTCAGGGACATTGTGGAAGAAGTGATGGTTATGCTGGCCCCCGCCGCCCACAGCAAAAACCTGGACCTGGTTCCCTTGGTGTACAACGACGTGCCGGATAACATCATGGGCGACCCGCTGCGGGTTAAACAGGTAATTACCAATCTGGTCAACAACGCCATCAAGTTTACCCAGACCGGCGAAGTGGTACTGCGCGCAAGCCTTGAAGACGAAGATAAGGAAAACAACCGGGTCACTCTGCGTCTGAGCATTACCGATTCCGGCGTAGGACTTTCCCGTGCTCAGCAGCAGTCCCTGTTCAATGCATTCAGCCAGGCCGACGCCTCAACGGCGCGCCAGTACGGTGGTACCGGCCTTGGCCTCGCCATTTCCAAGCGCTTGGTAGAAGAAATGGGAGGCCAGATTGGCTTGCACAGTGAGCTGGGCAAAGGCTCAACATTCTGGTTTACCCTAACATCAGAGCTTTCTTCAGGTGGAGAGGCTATTGCCCCCCGGGACGCTCTGCGGGGCGAACGCGTTATTTATCTGGAGCATCAGAAAACCTGCGGCCTTGCCATTGAGCACATTTTACGTGACTGGGGCATGACGGTTGATCGCGCTTCATCCCCTGGCGCCATGCAAGAACAGATTGAGGAGGCCCAGAAGAGCCAGTCGGGCTATGCCGCCGCCATTATAGGGATTACCCGGTACCTGCTTAACTCAAGCCAGTATTGTGGGCTGGTACGGACTCTGGAGATTGAGCGTGACTGCCGTACGCTGCTGCTTACACCCACTCTGGAAATTCATGACACACCGCTGTCGGGCTTGCCCAGCGGCCACCTGACCAAGCCGGTATGTCGTGAGGCGCTTTATGATGAGTTGCTTCTTCTGGTACATGGCATCAACACTTCAGGGCAGGGAATTTCTCGCCAGAATCATACAGCGCGCCCCTCAGCCTCCGTTAATACGCCCAGAGTGCTGGCCGTGGACGACAACGAAGCCAACCTGAAACTGGTCATGACCCTGTTGCAGGATTACCAAATAGACGCCGAAGGTGCATCAAGCGGCTTTGAAGCGCTAAGTAAAGCCCGGAAAAAGTCTTTTGACCTTGTGTTCATGGATCTTCAAATGCCGGGCATGGACGGCGTGGAAACCACAACCCGCCTTCGTGAGATGGATAACAACAACCACAGAACGGCAATCATCGCGCTCACAGCGCACGCCTTGGCTGATGAGCAGGAGCGCCTGATTCGACAAGGGTTTGATGGCTATCTGCCCAAGCCCATCAGCAGCGCACAGCTAGCAGAAACCATACTCGAATGCACCGGCTACGAGTGCCAGAGTGTCGGTAACTCTGGCCGGATTCCGGTGCCAGAAGTACGAGATACGAGACGTGCTTTGCGTCCCTCCACCCGTAAAATGCAGCGAGACTGTGTGAGCGTGGATGAGAGCATCCAGCTGGCCGCAGGCAAGGCAGATCTGGCAGAAGAGCTGTTCAGTATGCTACTGGAGCAGCTACCTACAGACTTCAACACGATTGAACGTCTGTGGAATGGGGAGCACTTGGAGAGCTTGTTAGAATGCGTGCATAAGCTGCACGGCGCTACGCGTTACTGCGGCGTGCCGGAGCTGCGCTCTGCCGCGAATCGCCTGGAAACAGCACTCAAGTGCTCCGCACCGGACATGGGACTACAGAAAAACCAGCTAACCTCAGCTATTGAGAGGCTGCAGATCTGGAGCGATCAAACCGACTGGCAACAGATGTTCCGGCAGCATCATCAGCAGGCTGAAACCAACTGATAGTGCTTCTGCGACCTCGCCGGACCGAATCAGGCTCGGCCGCGGGCACGATCAAGAATGGCAGCCATATCCCGAACCGCTTCTTTTAGGCCACAGAATACTGCTCTGGCAATAATAGCGTGGCCAATGTTGAGTTCATTGATACCCGGAATCGCCGCAACCCGCTCCGTGTTGTGATAGTTCAGGCCGTGACCTGCGTTCACGACCAACCCTTTTTTAAGGGCGTAAGTCACCGCGTCGGTCAAAACATTGAACGCCACATCTGCAGCTTTGGCACCTACGGCCTCGGCATACTCCCCCGTGTGTAGCTCGATAACCGGGGCGCCGCAGCGTACGGCGGCATCAATCTGCGCGCGATCTGGATCAATAAAGAGAGAAACTTCCGCGCCTGACCTGGCAAGACGCTCACAGGCATTCGCTACACGCTCTTCCTGTCCCTCAACATCGAGACCGCCCTCGGTGGTTAGCTCTTCGCGCTTTTCGGGAACCAGACACACACATTCGGGCTTAACCTTTTCGGCGAATTCCAACATGGCATCGGTGACGGCCATCTCGAGATTCATTTTGGTCTGCAGCACTTCCTTGAGCAGCAACACATCACGATCCTGAATATGGCGCCGATCTTCTCTGGGGTGAATCGTAATGCCGTCTGCCCCGGCCTCCTCCGCCAGCAACGCTGCCTGTACCGGATCGGGATAACGCGTTCCCCGGGCCTCGCGTAGAGTGGCAATATGATCAATATTGATGCCAAGCAATACTCTAGGATTCATGTCGTTCTCCCCTTTGGTGAGTGAAAAGACTGCGACTGTTCAATGGGCGCCCCTGCAACAGATAATCTGTGAGTACGCGCATAACCCTTTTCGCCACCCGACGGCTTGCGGTGGTTTCGAAATCGCCATCGGCGAGGGCCAAAAGTGTGTCTCCGGGCAGGTTTTGCAACCGCGCCCCGGCAGAATTTGAGCTGACAATACCCTGTTCGGGCGCATAGCAGTATGCCTGAGTAGCGCAGACGGCCTGGCCAGTATCCATCGCCAGATCCCAGGCGAAATCGTAGCCCAAAGCTGCGGCAAACGCCTGCTCGAACTTTCGCAACACCGGCTCTACGTCGGATGTTTGCGCAAGCAAGGCAAGGGTTTCGATATAGGCGGCAAAAAGTGTGGGATGGGGGTCTGCCTGAGGTAACACACGCTGCACCAGCTCATTCAGATACAGGCCGCTGTATAGGGACACGGTGCGACGCAGCGCAGGGCCATCGCGCACATCCACCTGAGTCAGGGTTTTCAAGTCGCCGCGCCCTACCCAGCCCAACAGCAGCGGCTGAAAGGGCTGAAGCTGTGCTTTCAGCGCACTTTTACTGCTGCCAGCACCGCGGGCAACCACAGATATGCGGCCGTGGTTCAAGGAGAACAGATCCACCATGAGACTGGTCTCCCGCCAGGGCCGGCGGTGAATCACATAAGCCGGCTCTTGCTCCTGCGTTCCTTTCCTCATAGTGCCTCAGAGGGCATAGTGGCCTCAGCGGTCGTGCATACCCAGACTCTTCAGGGCGCGCTCACTGTCTGCCCAGCCACGCTTTACCTTCACCCAAAGCCGCAGCATGATTTTGCTGTCGAACAGGCGTTCCATATCGATCCGAGCTTCCTGGCCGATGCGCCGCATCCGCTCGCCCTTATCGCCAATCATGATCTTTTTCTGCCCCTCGCGCTCCACCAGAACCAGCGCAGAAATGTGCAGCGTTTTACCGTCGCGTTTAAACTCTTCAATCTCCACAGCCACGGAGTATGGCAACTCGTCACCAAGCTGGCGGGTAATTTTCTCGCGAACGATTTCCGAAGCCATAAAGCGCTCGCTTCGGTCGGTTATCTGGTCGTCCGGGTAAAAGTGTATGCTCTCGGGCAGAAATCGTCCCACCGCTTCTTCCAGCGGCTTCAGGTTGCTTTCCTTCAGCGCCGACATGGGAATCATTTCCGCAAAATCCCGCTTTCTGGAAAGCATGTCGAGGTGCGGCAGCAAATTTTCCCGGTTTTCAATCCGATCTACCTTGTTCACCGCCAGAATAACCGGGCATTTGAGGCTGCTCAGTTTTTCCAGAACCATTTCATCTGCGGTGGTCCAGGCAAGCTGATCCACCACAAATATCACCACATCCACATCGATAAGCGCCGAAGTTGCCGCCTTGTTCATATACCGGTTCAGAGCCCTGGGCTCGTCTTCGTGCATACCCGGCGTATCCACATAAATCGCCTGCACCAAGTCCATGGTTTTGATACCCAGTACCTGGTGGCGTGTAGTTTGTGGTTTACGGGAGGTAATGCTCAGCTTCTGCCCGAGAATATGGTTCAGCAGCGTAGATTTGCCCACGTTTGGGCGGCCAACTATAGCTACAAAACCACAGCGGCTGTCGGGGTTTTCCGGGCGAGTAATATCATTCATTAGGGTGTCTCCACGCCGAGTTTTTTCAGCGCGCTACGGGCAGCCTCCTGCTCCGCTACGCGGCGGCTACTGCCTACGCCACTGGTGTTTCGATCCAGCGATGACAACGCGCAGGACACATGAAATGTCTGGTTATGAGCTTCGCCATCGACAGAAATAACATCATACTTGGGCAATGGGAACTGTCTCGATTGCAGATATTCCTGCAAGCGGGTTTTCGGATCCTTTTGGGTATCCTGAAGGTCGAGCTGTTTAAGCCGGAGCTCGAACCAACGCAACACCTGCTCTCGACACGTATAAAAGTCACTGTCGAGATAAATCGCACCGATAACCGCCTCTACTGCATCGGCAAGTATAGACTCGCGACGAAAACCACCGCTTTTCAGCTCACCAGAACCCAGCCGCATATAGCTTCCCAGTTCAAATTCCCGGCCAATCTCGGCCAGGGTGACGCCCTTCACCATTCGGGCACGCAAACGGCTCAAATGCCCTTCCCGGGCTTTATCGAAATTCAGGAACAAATACTCTGCGATAACCATGTTAACGATGGAGTCACCGAGAAACTCCAACCGCTCATTATTCTGATTACCATAACTACGATGGGTAAGCGCCAGCATGAGGCGCTCAGGCGAATTGAACCGATATCCAAGGCGCCGCTGTAACTGATCCAGATCCGGTTGTGAACTCACGCGCCCTTCATCTCATATCTGTGCTGAAAATGAACCACCGTATCCAGATTGCGAAAGAGGTTATTACGAACTTCATAGTCCACATTGATCACCACAAGCCCGCCGTCCTTTTCAACTGAAATATCCTTGGCATCAAACCCACGGATATTATTAACGCTTAGGCTCTTGTTGATCAGTGTGCGAATTCGCGCCGGCCCCATTTGTGACAAGCCCTCTTTACCATCCAGGCTCTCTAGCGCCTCTTGAATCGTAAGGTCATCCATATAGGCTGGGCCTACCTTGATAACCAACGTAAGCAGACTGCCGAAAAACAGCACCATGATTAAGACAATGAGCGCAGAGGCACCATCCTGACGACCCATGGCGGAGAGATTATTTTTCTTCATTACAGCTGAACTCCAAAATAGTCAGAATTACTCAATACCGCCAACACGCTTGAAGGATGGCAAACTGGTGATAG
>JBQCZX010000023.1:0-34758 GCA_052089485.1 Marinobacter sp.
TTCTTTGATCATTTGAGAGGTTTTCGATGGAACTTAACGCCCTGACCGCCATTTCCCCGGTCGATGGACGCTATAGCAGCAAAGTCAGCGTTTTTCGTGACATTTTCAGTGAGTATGGCTTGATCAGGAACCGCGTAACGGTCGAAATCCGATGGCTGCAGCAACTGGCGGCACATCCCGAAGTTATTGAGGTGCCAACATTCAGCTCAGAGGCGAATGCGTCCCTTGATAAAGTGATCAGTGAGTTCGGCTTGCAGGATGCGCAGCGCATCAAAGAAATCGAGCGCACCACAAACCACGACGTAAAAGCCGTTGAGTACTTTATCAAAGAGAAAATTGCCGACGTGCCTGAGCTTCACGCGGTCACCGAGTTTGTTCACTTTGCGTGCACCTCTGAGGATATCAACAACCTCTCCCACGGGTTGATGCTTCGTGAAGGCTTAGATAACGGCCTACTGCCTGCAATGAGCCGGGTTGCCGACAAACTGGCTGAGCTTTCGCAAGAACACGCAGAACAGCCCATGCTGTCCCGTACCCACGGGCAAACAGCTTCACCCACCACCGTTGGCAAAGAGCTCGCAAACGTGGTGTTCCGCCTGCATCGGCAAATCAAGCAGGTCCGTAACATTGAGATTTTAGGCAAGATCAACGGTGCCGTAGGCAACTACAATGCCCACATCTCGGCCTATCCAGCCATAGACTGGGCCGCCAACGCCAAAGCCTTTATTGAAAGCCTGGGCCTCGACTTCAACCCGTACACCACGCAAATTGAGCCCCACGACTACATCGCAGAGCTCTACGATGCCGTTGCCCGCTTCAATACCATCCTAATCGATTTAGACCGGGATATTTGGGGTTATATTTCGCTGGGCTACTTCAAGCAGAAAACCATTGAAGGCGAAGTGGGCTCCTCTACCATGCCCCACAAGGTTAACCCAATCGATTTTGAAAACTCAGAAGGTAACCTGGGCATTGCCAACGCATTGCTGGGCCACCTTTCCGCCAAGCTGCCCATTTCACGCTGGCAGCGCGACCTGACCGACTCCACCGTGCTGCGCAACCTGGGCGTGGGTTTTGCTCACAGCCTGATCGCCTACGAGGCCACACTGAAAGGTTTGAGCAAACTGGAAATCAATCCGGCGCGCTTGAATGAAGATCTCGACAAGGCCTGGGAAGTGCTTGCGGAGCCAATCCAGACAGTGATGCGCCGATACAACATTGAAAAGCCCTATGAAAAACTCAAAGCCCTGACTCGCGGCAAAGCGATGACGCCTGAAGTGATCAGAAGCTTTGTGGAAAACCTTGAGATGCCCGATAGCGCGAAGGCAGAACTGATGGCCCTGACACCGGGTAACTACATTGGCAACGCGGTTGATCAAGCGCGCAACATCTGAATTGAGGAAGCACCACGATGGATATGCTTGGCGGACGTTCGCCTTCTGACTTTCTGAAGGACTACTGGCAAAAAAAACCACTGGTCATCCGCCAGGCATTCCCCGGCTTTCAATGCCCTGTTGATGCAGACGAACTGGCCGGCCTTGCCTGTGAAGAAGGCGTGGAATCACGCATCGTCATCGAGAACGAGAACGGCAAGCCCTGGCAGCTACACAACGGCCCGTTCTCTGAAGAGCGCTTCAGCGAGCTTCCCAAACAGGATTGGACCTTGCTGGTACAAGGGCTTGACCATTGGGTTCCTGAAATAGCAGACCTACTCGAACACTTTCGGTTTGTGCCTAACTGGCGCCTTGATGACATCATGGCCAGCTACGCACCGAAAGGTGGCAGCGTTGGGCCCCACTACGATCAGTATGATGTGTTTTTACTGCAGGCACAGGGACACAGACGCTGGACGTTCGGCGGTCGTTGCGACCCAGCCTCCCCGCGAGTAGAAGGCACACCACTGCGCATACTCAGCAACTGGCAGGGCGAAGAGACCGTTACCCTTGAGCCGGGCGACATGCTGTACCTGCCGCCCGGCATTGGCCATCACGGCGTTGCTGAAGACGACTGCATTACCTTATCCGTAGGCTTCCGTGCGCCCACCGTCGACGATCTTCTTACCGGGTTTACGGATTTCTTGTGTAACCAGCCAGACGCCGCCAATCACCTGAATGATCCGGATCTGCAGGTTCAGGATAATCCGGGCACCATCAAACCGGAAGTTATTGATCGGCTTCAAACTATCCTGGCCCAGAAACTACAAGACAAACGCCAACTGGCTCTTTGGTTTGGCCAGTATGCAACCGCACCCAAAAGCATGGATGTTGTGGCACCGGCGGATGAACCAGCCGCCGGGGAAGACTTCGCCGAAGCTATCCGGGCTGGCGAACAGTTGCGCTGGAACGAAGGTTCTCGCTTTGCTTATCATGAACAAGGTGATCAAACGGCCCTATTTGCAGACGGAGAGCAGTTTCTGCTTAACGGAGAGGCTCGCCCACTGGCACCCTTACTGTGTGCAGGCGCCCGCGTTGATATGAGCGCATTGGCTCAGTTTGCCGAAGACCCGGCCCTACTCGGCCTGCTGACAACTCTTTACAACCAAGGCTCCATATATTTCGAGTGATGCCATGACCGTTCGGATTCTAAAATACAGCCGGCAACTTGCTCCGGATACTATCTGGAGCATCCGTCAGAAAGTGTTTGTCGAAGAACAAAACGTGCCACCTGAGCTGGAATGGGACGACACCGACGAAATCGCCGATCATTTTCTTGCGGTACTTCCCGACAACACCCCCGTAGGCGCAGCACGGCTGTTCTCAACGCTGGGCGAAACCGGCCATATTGGACGCATGGCTATCCTGCCGGAATTTCGGGGCCGTGGTATTGGTGAGGCCATGCTGCAGCACCTCATCACCGAATCCGCTGGGCAGTACCAAGAGTTGAAGCTCTCTGCCCAGCAACACGCCGTAGCCTTCTATCAGCGCGCCGGGTTCCATGTGTGCTCAGAACTCTACGATGAGGCAGGTATCCCCCACTTAGACATGCGATGCCTTGCTCCGGTATTGCTTAAAGCGCAAGCCGACTCTGAACGACTACGCCCTATGCTATTGGGCGAGGACACTCAATCCTGGTTCTTCGACAATGAACGCAGCATGCTTGATCTTATGGACTCTATGGTAGACCAGGCGGGGCAGCGGCTATGGCTGTATGACCGAGTACTGGATCACGATCTATACGATCGCCACAGATTCAGAGAATTGGTATCCGGCCTTGCACGCCGCCACAGGCTTACCGAGATTCGACTACTGATTCATGATGATCAGCCACTTATAAAGCGCCGTCATCAACTCGTAGAGCTCATGAGGAGGCTGCCCAGCCGCATCGAACTGCGACTGATCAACCGAGACTACCCCCACGAAGATCAGCCTTTTATGCTCGCAGACCGGCAGGGTGTGGTGCTCCGGCATGACTTCACCCAGCCTTCAGGGTTTGCCGGGTTCGCCGACAGCGGTCGGGTAAAACTACTATCCGAAAACTTCCAGCGCATGTGGGGCGCCGGGCGCAGTTCGCTTGAATTGCGCGAACTACCGCTGTGACTGATGCGCCAAAGGCGTGTCTGCAGATTCAAAGCGAGCACCAAAAGGCGCAAATTCCACATCGACCTCTTCCGCAACGTCTGAAATAAGCCTGCGCAGCCATTGGTGGTCGGAGTTGTGCTGCAATAGCGGGCTCCATGCCATTTTCAGCTCAAAGGGCGGGATCTCAAAGGGCGGGATTTTCACCACCAGATTAGCGTTGTCTTTTTGCAGCCAGGCCGCGCGGGACGGTAGCGTGGCGATCAAATCGTGCTGTTCCGCTAGCAGCATGGCCGACTGATAATGCCGGGTAAACACCGAGATCTGTCGCTGGCTGCCCATTCTAGACAGCGCCTCATCTACCCAACCAAGTCGCTGGACGTCTTTCGGGTTTACCCCAACCCCCACGCCGAAGCCGGTTTTGCTAACCCATATATGGCTGGCACCCAGGTAGGTGTCCAGGGTGAATGGCTCTTTCAATATAGGGTTACGAGCGTTCATCAGGCAGGCAAAATATTCGGTCCACAACGTTTTCTGATGAAACGACTGAGGGATTTTATCGAAGCGGTTAATCGCCATATCAAGACGCCCCTGCTCGACATCCAAAAAGCTCACATCGCTTGGGGTCAGCACGTCCAGAGTGACATGCGGGGCCTCTTGGCGGATCCGCCGCAACACCCTGGGCATCAGGCAAGATTCGGCATAGTCACTGGCCATAATGCGAAACACCCGCTGGCTTTCCAACGCCGCAAACGGTGTTTTTTCCTGCACCGCCTGTTCGATGTCGGAAAGGATACTCCGCACCAACGGCTGCAACTCTCGGGCGCGCTCGGTGGCTGTCATCCCCTCACTGGTTCTTACCAGCAATGGATCACCGAACAGGTCACGCAATCGGCGTAGGCTGTTACTCATGGCCGGTTGAGTAATACCCAGATGGTTCGCAGACTTGGTTACATTGCGCTCCCTTAGCAAAACATCCAGATAAACCAGTAGGTTGAGATCAATGCGGGAAATATCCATGAACAGCTCCGGAACACGATTCAGATCATTGGTGGGGTACAGCGCCTACACCCTATTCATCAGCGCAACATACTGAATAATTATAATTCATTAAATAAATAACCGAACGAACTTTCACATTTGATTTCAGATTCAGTGTCATATTTCTGCTAATATTTCTGACACTTGCCGGAAAAAATCAGCACACTGAGCAAGAAGTCTGTATGAGGCATGAGTTGCCCAAAAAGCCGGAGTTGTTACAAAAAAAATGAATACCACTACCATTATTGTTGTCTTGGCGGTCATCGTTGTGATTTCGATTGCCGGTATAGTTATCAGCCAGATGCGCGAAAAAGCCCGAATTGAACGTGCTCGCAGAATCACGGCATTGGAAGATAGCTACAAACGGTGCAACCTTCTGCTTTCTGAGCTTCCAGCGCAGTACCTGACAGGCGATTTGAAGCTGTTATTACTCAAGCGCATGGAAGATGTGTGCAACGACTTGGCGGGGCTTAAATCTGGTCTACCGGTTGAGCAGTGGCGTGAGTTCGCGTTACAAAGAAAGGCTAAAATTCAGGAAAACCGGGATGACGTGCGACCGGTCAGAATTGATTCAGCTGAAAAATCCACCTATGTTAAAGAACTACTTCAAAATCTGTTCAAATTGATTGAAGCCACGCATAAAAGTGGCCGCATCGATGGCGCAACCGCCAAAAAGAACCTGAAGTATGTTCTGTTTCTGGTACACAAAACCCACGCGGATCTGCATGTATTCCAAGCCCGCGATCTTATCCGCCAAAATGAAATACGCAAGGCTATTCACGCCTATCATCTGGCCAGCACAGAAATGGGCAAATCCAAAGACAATCCACTTGCCATGAAAGCGGTCAAAAGTTTCCGTATCCGGATCAAAGAGCTGGAAGCCCTGAATGCAGATGGTGATAACACAGATTCTACAGAGCCGGATTCACAACTCGACAAGCAGTGGGATAACTTTCTTCACGATGACGAGTGGAAGAAAAAAGCCGACTACGACGACTGAAGATATGAGTCAGGCAGCAATCCTGCCCATGAACAGGGACTGTGATATCCGTGACCAAAGGCTTCAAACACCGGCTTTCTTACCGACTGACCCGCGATACCGTGCTGATCGCCATGGTGTTGGGGCTGATTCTAAACGTTGTGCAAATCACTCTGGATTACTTCGGCGCCCGCCATTCTATGAACGAGGACATTCAGGCGCTGCTTGAAGTCAGCCACAGCCCCGCCTCCCAAATTGCCTACAACATTGATGTGCGCTTGGCAGAAGAGCTGCTCGACGGCCTTATCAGGCACCCAGCCACCATTGACGCCCGAATTGTCGATAGCGAAAACGCCACCATGGCAGCTGCCAGCAAGAGTAGCCCGGTCTCGCCCTATCGCTGGATTAGTGATGAACTTTTTGGTTCTAGCCGCGTGTTTAGCCAAGACCTGCGTGTTTCGCAGCTCAACGACCTTCCTCTGGGCCAGCTTGTGGTAACCGTTGACACTTATCACTATGGCCTGCAATTTCTGGAGCGCGCCAGTTACACGCTGATCAGCGGGCTACTAAAAAGCCTTATTCTTTCTGTTTCGCTGCTTGGTATATTCTATCTGACTCTCACACGACCCATGCTTAGCGTCATCAGCGCACTGAGCCAGGTTAAGGCCAGCTCACCAGAGAAGATCCGTTTGCCCGTTCCTTTAGGTCATCAACAGGACGAAATAGGCACAATGGTGGGAATTATCAACCAGCACTTGGAAGCCATAGACTCCACCCTCGCCCAGCTCCGCCTAGCGGAAAGTGCCACGAAAAACTACTCCACCGAACTGGAACAGGAAGTCGAAAGCCGAACCCGTGAAATATCCGATAAAAACCACGCGCTACAGCGGGGTAACCGAGCGCTGGTAAAGGCCAAAGAAGGCGCCATGCGCCGAGCCAGGGCCAGAGCCAACTTTCTCGCCAGCATGAGTCACGAAATACGTACTCCTCTGAATGGTGTGCTGGGGATGCTGGGGCTTGCCGTGGAAAGTGAGCTGGATTCTGCCAAACGTCACCGCCTTCAAATCGCCTTATCGACGGGGGAAAGCCTACTCGGCATACTCAATGACATTCTGGATATTTCTAAGGTTGAGGCCGGAAAACTCAATCTGGAACGCATTCCATTCGATATGCGCGGCCTAGTTGATGAATGTGCAATGCTGTACACTCAGCAGGCCCGCAACAAAGGTGTTGAGCTGATTGCAGAGACAGGCCAAAAATTCCCGGATCAGTTTCTGGGCGACCCCACTCGGGTTCGCCAGGTTCTGAACAATCTGCTTAGCAACGCCGTTAAATTTACCGATACCGGCAATGTACGCATCACCGCCCAATATACCGAAAACTCTCTGACCATTGAGGTGACCGACACTGGCATTGGTATAAGCAAAGAGGGCTTGCGTAGGATATTTTCACCCTTCTCCCAGGCCGATACGCAAACCTCACGCTTGTACGGCGGCACAGGGCTAGGGCTAACGCTTTGCCGCCAGCTGATTGAGCGCATGCATGGTGACATCAAGGTCAGCTCCAAGGAGCAACAAGGAGCCCGGTTTACCGTCACCTTGCCAATACCCGTATACAGCAACCTGACCACCGACAGCCCAGAGCAGCTTTGCGAACCCGCCGGCTTGCCCGAAAGCAGCCCCCCACCAAAACGCTCACTCCGGATACTTCTGGTTGAAGACAACCAGGTCAACCAGATGGTCGCAGGCATGCTGTTGAAGAAAATGGGGCACCTGGCTGATACGGCTGAAAATGGCCAGTTGGCCATCGAGGCTCTGGAGCAACAGCATTACGACCTGGTACTCATGGACTGCCAGATGCCGGTAATGGACGGCTACGAGGCCACACGCAAAATCCGCGAAAACCAGGCTTGGAAAGATTTACCAGTGATAGCCGTTACCGCGAACGTGATGCAGGGCGACAAGGATGACTGCTTTGCCAGCGGCATGAACGACTACATCACCAAGCCCTATAACCGCCAGCAACTGAGCGCGGCGATTACCCGCTGGACGGCGAGTTCTACAAAAGCTTCTCAATATCGGCCTTGATGTCTTCAGGTTTGGTCGTGGGCGGGTAACGATCTACTATTTGGCCATCACGGCTAACCAGAAACTTGGTAAAGTTCCATTTTACTTTCCCCGACCCCAGAAGCCCTTTGGCCTCGCCTTTCAGGAACTGAAACAGAGGATGGGCATTCTCACCGTTAACATCCACCTTCGAGAACATAGGGAAATCCACGCCATAATTCAGACTGCAAAACTGGCTGATCTCATCATCATCCGCAGGATCCTGATTCATGAACTGATTACAGGGAAACCCAAGAACCTCCAACCCCTGTTCGCCCAACTCTTTGTGCAAAGACTGCAGCCCCTCGAATTGAGGCGTAAAGCCGCACTTGCTCGCGGTATTCACAATCAGTAGCACCTGGCCTTTATAGTCGGCCATCTTTTTTTCATTACCTTTGATATCTCGAGCTGTGAAGTCATAAATCGAATGACTGGCCACGGGTGTCTCCTTGGCAAAAACCATGAATACCTGCTCAAAACAGGCGCAATTTAAAATGTGCACACGTGGATTGTACGCACTGTGATTTGAGGATATACAGCGAAACCCATCCACACAATTGTTTTATAGGGTATGAATTTATGGAATATAGAGCTAACTCGCCATAATTGATCACAATTGCCCTGTTGCCGTCGCCCCCGCCTCCGCTAGAATAGTAGCTTGTCTGAACGGCAAGTGCCTGTTTACGTTTACTGACTGAGGAAGCCCGGGTCTTATGCAAAATTACTACAAATCCGCCAAGCTGGATAACGTGTGTTATGAAATCCGTGGCGTAGTAATGCGGGAGGCTCGTCGACTGGAAGAGGAAGGTAACCGAGTACTCAAGCTTAACATCGGCAACCCCGCCGCCTTTGAGCTGAATGTTCCCGAAGAGATCCAGCAAGACGTCATCTACAACATGCATCAGGCCCAGGGCTATGTGGAATCAAAGGGCCTGTTTTCTGCTCGCAAGGCGGTGATGCATTACTGCCAGCAGCGCGGCATCGACAAAGTTGATATCGACGACATTTTTCTTGGCAATGGCGTCAGCGAACTGATCGTGATGTCGATGCAGGCTATGCTCAATACCGGCGATGAAGTACTTATTCCAGCGCCCGATTATCCGCTCTGGACAGCCGCTGTCACACTTTCAAGCGGTAAGCCGGTGCACTATCACTGTGACGAAGAGCAGAACTGGTTCCCGGACATTGACGACATCCGCAAAAAAATCACTCATCGCACCCGGGCCATTGTCCTTATTAACCCCAACAACCCTACGGGCGCTGTCTACAGCCAGGAGCTGCTTGAGCAGGTTATTGAGTTGGCGCGCAAGCACAACCTGATTGTGCTTTCTGACGAAATTTACGACAAAATTCTCTATGACGGCACCCAGCATGTGCCCACTGCATCCTTAGCCGACGATGTACTGTTCTTTACCTATAACGGTCTTTCAAAAAACTACCGTGCGGCCGGCTACCGTTCCGGCTGGATGATTATCAGCGGCGCCAAGTATTTGGCCAAAGATTTGATTGAAGGCATCGACATGCTTTCCAACATGCGCCTGTGTGCCAACGTTCCAGCGCAGTTGGCCATACAGACAGCACTGGGCGGCTACCAATCCATCAATGACCTGGTAGCCCCGGACGGCCGCCTATACGAGCAGCGCGACACCGCCTGGCGAATGCTGAATGACATTCCTGGCGTCAGTTGCGTAAAGCCCCAGGGCGCGCTGTACCTGTTTCCCAAGCTGTGTCCAAAAAAGTTCCCAGTGGTAAATGATGAAAAGCTGGTGCTGGATTTACTGCTGCAGGAAAAAATTCTGCTGGTTCAGGGCTCGGCATTCAATATGGATGACAAGCAGCACCTTCGGGTTGTATTTCTGCCCCGCAAAGACACGCTGGAAGACGCCATGGGCAGGCTGGGTAACTTTCTGACTGACTATCGACAGTAATAGCGTCAGCAACGCACGCCCCAGCAACAAAAGTAAAAAGAAAAAGGAATCCGCCCATGGCTGACATCCACGTTGAAGAGTTCTACAAAGACGCAGCCGTAGCGCTAGCGCAGCTTTACAGTGCTTTCCCAAGGCGGGTAAACCTGTTTGTAGAGGATATTGCCGGCCCAGACGAAACCGATGAATTTGGTTTGCACAGCAAGCGCCACATGGCATGCTTTGGCGCACTGCTCTGGTTGGCAGAGGAAGGTTTTTTACGTTATGTAGATACAATCAGGCAGGACGCTCTTGATCAGGCGGTACTTACCAAGAAAGCATTTTCTCGCCTGAGTTCGCCAGCACCAGACGCTCTCGTTCAAGAGCTTAGGGGGCCAGGTGCCCCCACCAAAATACCTTTGCCACCTTCTGTGCAGGAGGATCTCTCCAGCCATATACACCTTGTGCGCATCGCTCTAAAAAGCCGCCATTCCGTGCGTATTGGTTACGCTGTTCGGGCCACACTTTTTGCGGACAAATCGTCAGAGCGTTAGCTGTCGTCAGATTTTCAGCTTGAACCCGATTGCACGAAAGCTGTCCTGCAGTGATTTACTCGTGCCTTTGAGCTGTATTTTCAGGCTGGAGCATTCCCGGCGCACCGGATAATCCCGCCGTAAGCGGTCAAAAGCCGCACCACGCTCGTCAGCAGGCACTCTCATCGTATGGCGCAGGCGCGCATCGTCCTGGCGCGGGTCGTAGCAGGCCCGCAATGCGATTTGGATGGCAGCACGCTCCTCAGCTGCACTGGTAAACGACACCTTACTCAGTGCAGGCTCTGGCAGGAACTGCCCTGCCTGTTTACGTATTGGCAGACCCAGGAACCGGCTCATGGCCCGGTAAATCATCTCCGTGCCCTGAACCTTGCCCTCAAGGCTATAGCCGCCGATATGCGGCGTAGCCAGCCATACTTTACCGACCAAATCGGGATCTATCTGCGGCTCTTGCTCCCAGACATCAAGTGCAACCAGTGGTGCATTGGCTCGATTCAGCCGTTCGGTCAGCGCTGCCCCGTCAATCACTTCGCCTCGACCAGCGTTGATTATCAGCTGCTCAGCTGTTAACCCGGCAAGCTCTCGCTCGCCGATCATATGGTAGGTGGGATGAGCGGAATCACGAGTCAGCGGAGTGTGGAATGAGACCACGTCACACCCAAGCGCCTCATCCAGATCAACGAACGTGTCGGCAGCTTCGGGCTCGCGTTCAGCTCTGGGCGGGTCACAAAGTTTGACACTGAAACCAAGGCGGCCCAGCTTTTCAGCCAGCTCTTTGCCCACATTTCCGACACCAACGATACCGACGCTTAGCCGCGACCAATCGCTCAGCGCACAACGCTCTGCATACAGAGACAAAGCTGCAAGCACATACTCCGCAACACTATTGGCATTGCAGCCTGGCGCGGCGGAAAACTGAATGTCGTTTTCCTTAAGCCAGCCCAGATCGATATGATCGGTACCAATGGTCGCCGTTCCGACAAAACGCACACGGCTGCCTTCAAGCAGAGAGCGATCTACCCGTGTGACCGACCGAACCAGTAGCACATCTGCATCGCGAACCTCTTCGGCACTCATGGTGCGACCAGACACGCGCCGGACCTCACCGATATCGCCAAAAAAAGCCTCCAACAGCGGAATGTTCTCATCTGCGACGATCAACATAGTAGCTGCCAGCCTTATTAGTTCCTGCGCGGTCGCGAATGACGACCACCCGGCCCACGGCCACCTTGGCCTTGAGGCGGACGCCGACCGCGCTTACGAGTAATGGGTGGGTTTTCCATTGCGGTCATCAGCACTTCATCCGGTACGGCGGTTTTGAGCTTCTGACTGATATAAGACTCAATAGCAGGAAGACCAAACGAGTCATCCTCGCCTGCAAAGCTAATAGACACGCCGGTGCTGCCAGCACGACCGGTACGACCGATGCGGTGAACATAGTCTTCGGCGTTATCAGGCAGATTGTAATTGAAGACGTGAGTGACGCCGTTCACGTGAATGCCGCGCCCTGCCACATCCGTAGCCACCAGAACCTGAATACTGCCCGCTTTGAACTGCTCCAGAGTTTTCAGGCGTTTATTCTGGGCAATTTCACCAGACATCAGGGCTACTTTAACCCCCTGATTACGTAGATCTTCTTCCAAGTCACGGCACTGATCACGACGATTGGCAAAAACCAGCGCCTTTTCCACCTCTGGTCGCTTCAGATAGTTCACCAGCACTGGGAGTTTTTCGTCGTCGCCCACCAGGTAAACGGTTTGCTCAACCCGCTCAGCGGTTTTCTGCTCCGGTTCAATTTCCACAAACTCAGCGTTGCTGGTCCACATCGAGGCCAGATTGAGAACGTCTTGGTTGAACGTGGCACTGAACAGCAGGGTTTGGCGGTCATCCTTCGGTGTGCATTTGCGAATAATGCGCTTCACGTCCGGAATGAAACCCATATCCAGCATGCGATCCGCTTCATCCAGAATGAGGATATCCAGCTGATCAAGGAACACATCCTGGGAGCCCAGAAAATCAATCAAGCGGCCAGGGGTGGCAACCAGAATATCAACAACGCCGTTATGTAGCTGCTCACGCTGTTTGTCGTAGTGCATACCGCCAACCACGGTCACTACGTTATGGCCTGTGTGCTGGCACAGCTCCTCGGCATCCTTGGCAATCTGCATGGCCAGTTCGCGAGTAGGTGCCAGCGCGAGAACACGGGGTTCTGATGCAAAACGGTCGCCTTCCGGTATGGGGGTTTCCAGCAGGCTTTGGATAGCAGTAATAAGAAACGCAGCGGTTTTCCCTGTTCCTGTCTGGGCCTGGCCTATCAGATCTTCGCACGCCAGTGTCCACGGCAGAGTTTCAGCCTGTATGGGCGTGCAGTATTCGAAACCAATGGCAGCAATGGCGTCCAGCAGGCGCTTATCCAGATTCAGCTCGCTGAATCTCAGATCGCCGGTGTGCTTTGAGTCAGATGTCATGGAGTCTCAGTTTGCCTCATAATGTTCTTTTCAGAATATAAAGGAACCACGCGCCCAACGTCATCGCGCCAAGCTTTACTGAAGGTATCGCCGGTTCCATAAAACGATTTCAGCGTATCAAAAAAGGATTGTGCCCGCTTTGGCAGGCCTCCGGCCAGATAGTCCTCTGCCTGCCCCAATAAGTTGCAACGGAATCTATGGTCGTCAGATGCGCCGTTTCCAGATAAGTTGTCCACGCTGATATGAAAACGTGAACCTGCGGCAACGGAAAACAGCCACTCCATCGCTTGGGGCTTAACCTCAACCTGTTCAAACGCTCGCTGCTGCTCGGGTGTTCGCCCGTCCGGGCAGTACCAATAACCGTAATCGTGAAGTGTGCGTCTGTACTCACCCGCCACGCACCAATGACTTATTTCATGTAGAGCGCTGGCATAATAGCCATGGGCAAACACAATCTGAGCAGGTTCGCTGGCACTGCCTGCAGGCAGGTATTCAGGTTCTTCGCAGCCTCTGACCAGTATTGTTCGGAAAGCTTCCCGAAACAGGTCATTAAACAGCATAATAAGATCGTTTGGACTGTGATTCATTGGGGGGCTATTGTGCGACTTTAACGCGCCCAATGCCAGAGGGAACTTTTGTAGCGCCTTTGTGTCCATTGGCTGGCTGAACATTACCAAATCAGGAGCTCATCCGGCATAGCCGGCGAGCTCATTTGTCTTCAACCTACCGGAAATTGCGCATTTCATGACAGCTCCATCCACTGCACTTGGTCGTATTCGTCGCCTCACCGGCCCATCCACCCTGTTATTTGTGTTCGCGCTGCTGTTGACTGCAACGAACGCAGCCTGGGCATTTGGCGACAACAACTCCTTTTTTGGTGGCCAAGGCGATCAGTTTCTGCAAGTGGATGAGGCCCTTCCGTTCAGCCACACCACCGAAGAAAATGCCGTTGTGCTGTCCTGGGACATAACACCCGGACATTACCTCTATCGCGATCGCATCAGCATTAAAGCACTGGATGAAGGCGCAACCGCCGGTGCCATCGAGTACACCAGCTCTGGCACCGAAACTGAAGACGAGTTCTTTGGTAAAACCACCGTTTTCTTTGATCCTGTAGAAGCAACGGTGCCGGTAACTCTACCCGCCGACAGTCGTGAAGCCCGCTTTGAAGTAACCTACCAGGGCTGTGCAGAAGCAGGCCTATGCTACCCACCCCAGACTCGGGAAGTGTTGTTTTACCAAAGCGAGGAATCCGGCTCTACCAAAGAGACCAGCAACCAGAGCAAAACCGCACAAACCGGAACAACGTCACAAGTTGATACCAGCTCGGCAACTGGGCTTGCGGGTTTTCTCTCGGAGCAGTCAACGTTAGTTATTGCTGGCGTCTTTTTCTTACTTGGCCTGGGTCTAACTTTCACGCCCTGCGTGCTACCCATGGTTCCGATTATCTCTTCCTTGGTTTCTGGGCAAAACACTCGCTCAACCCAGCACGCGCTGTTGCTTTCCGGCAGTTACGTCCTGGGTATGGCCCTTACCTATGCCGCGGCAGGGGTGCTTACGGGGCTGTTAGGCGCAAGCTTCAATCTGCAAGCACAGTTGCAATCGCCTTGGGTACTGGGTGTGTTTGCGCTGCTGTTTGTTGTCTTTGCACTGTCTATGTTTGACGTGTTCGAGATTCAACTCCCGCGTTTCATTCGCGAGCCCCTGAACGACGCCAGCCAGCGCATGACCGGCGGCCGGGTGATCAGCATTTTTGGCATCGGCGCCCTCTCCGCGTTAATCGTATCGCCCTGCGTCTCTGCCCCACTTGCAGGCAGCCTTCTGTACATATCCACCACACAGGATGCCGTGATCGGCGGCATTGCTTTGCTAGCACTTGGGCTGGGCATGGGTGTCCCGCTCATTCTGGTAGCCGTTGGCGGCCGCAAGCTACTGCCAACCACAGGGCGCTGGATGACAACCGTAAAACACTTTTATGGTGTGATGCTGATTGCGGTCGCCATCTGGTTAATTGAACGCCTGGTTCCAGGCTGGGTTGGCCTTACCCTTTGGGGTATCCTGATTGCCATAACTGGCGTACAGCTGGGAGCTTTCGACGCGGCCAAAGCCGGCTGGGAACGCACAAGAAAAGGCTTGGGGCTGGTGTTTTTTGCCTATGGCTTAGCATTATTGGCCGGTGCAATGGCTGGCGCCAATGACCCGCTCGCCCCCCTGGATCCTTTCATCGCGAAAACAGCGCCTACCGGAGCGCCAGCCAACTCAGCAAACTATAGCAGCAGCCACGCAGACTTTGCCCGAGTGGAGGCACCGTCAGAAATCGAGACAATGCTGACACAGGCCCAAGAACAGGGGCGCCCGGTTATGTTGGATTTCTATGCCGACTGGTGCATTTCATGCAAAGTTATGGAGCGAAATGTGTTCAGCGACGCAGACGTGATTCGCTCGCTCGAACCCTTCACGCTGCTACAGATTGATATGACAGATAACACCAAAGCTCAGCAAGCATTGTTAGACAGCTTAGGGCTATTTGGACCGCCAGCCATTTTGTTCTATGGCGAAAACGGTGAAGAGATGGCTCCCCATCGGGTTCTGGGTGAAATGGACAAGGGTCAGTTCCTGGATCACATCAACACCCTACCCTCTGCAATCTAACCGCGTACGTGTTATGGAACCCGGCAACCCCGGGTTCAATCGCCGCGACGTATAAGATAGACAAAGCGATCGCCCTGCTCCGTATTGCTGACCAACTCATGCCCTAGAAACTGACAGAATCTGGGCACGTCTCGGGTTGTGGAGGGGTCTGTTGCGACAACCCGCAGAACCTTCCCAGGTGCCACATCTTTAATGCGATTGTGAAGCATCATCACCGGTTCTGGGCAAAACAGGCCACATGCATCCAGTTCTGCATCATACTCAGCCTCTGTCATATACTATCTCCTTCAGTTTGATCTGATTTTTTCGAAATACGTGCTAAATTACTGTTTCTATCATTGAAAAATGTCTGGAGATTTTTATGATCCGGGTTCTGATTGAACGCCATATAGCCGAATCCCTTGAAACTGCCTACGAGGAACGCTCTCGCAAGGTACTGCAACGCGCCGTCGCAGCGCCGGGGTTCATTTCTGGAGAAACGCTGGTTGCCAGTAACGACCCCAACCATCGAATCACCCTTGCCAACTGGCGCTCCGAAGTCGACTGGAATCGCTGGTACCTGTCCGACGACCGTCGCGAGCTATTGGCAGAGCTGATTCCCATGATGGATACGAATGAAACCATAACAGTGCTGAAACAGAGCGGCGTTTGATCTAAGTACAGTTGCCCTGTAACAACTCACATAATTTTAAAGTGTTTGACAGTATAAAGCGTCTACATTAGCTACACTCCGAATTCTAGATAGTTTCGGAAGTCTTTAATGACACGATGTGCGCGCCTGTTTTTTCTCCTAGCCTGCTGTGCGATACCTGCATTGACCCTGGCACAAGCAACACTGCCGGTTTCGGAGTGCCCTGTGCTCGACGCCAACGACCCCCAGGCTCGCAACTCACTGATGTACTATGTGTGCTACCACCAGTCACGGCCGGGTGACCCGGCTCATAGCGCAACGCAACCCGATGAACTGCCAAAAGACCTGGATTGGACGCCCTCTCGCGGGCATGAACTGACTTTCAGCCAAACGCGATCGGTTTACTGGGTGCGGCTTAACATTCAAAACAACGGTAGCGATCGACAACTATGGTACCTCAATCTTAACTACCCACTACTGGATGAGGTCATCTTCTGGCAGGGCGACGATCCCAATGACACGCTTGTAACCGGCGACCAACACCCATTTCAAGCAAGAGCGGTCGATCACAGGTACTTCCTTTTTCCGATTCTACTCAACAGCGGCGAAATCCGCCCTATTACCATACGCATACACAGTAGCGGTGCTTTGAATATCCCGCTGCGACTGGAAACGCCCGATGAGCTAGTTTCCGAAAGCAATCACTTAGCCATCACCCATGGCCTGTTCTATGGCGCTGTTTTGGTACTCGCCATTTTCAACCTGCTTCTGTTTTTCAGCTCCGGAACCCTATATTACTTGCACAACGCGCTCTATATGGGTGCCATGGGGCTTTTCCTGTTTACTATGGGTGGTTTTGCCAACCAATACTTCTGGCCTGAGAGCCCAGAGTTCGCGAACACCGCCATTCCACTGACCCTCATACTGTGCGCTTTGGCCATGACGCTATTCGGGCGCTCATTTCTTGAAATACCAAAGCGCACTCGCGCAGATAAAACATTGAAGGCGATCGCATGGATCTGCACCGGCTTTATCGGGCTGACACTGATATTTCCATACAGTCAGGCCATTCTTTTTAATACCGCGCTCGCACTGGTCACCATATTCATACTTTCAATCATCGCCATAAATCGGTGGCGCCAAGGATATCAGCCGGCCAAGTGGTATGTTCTGGCGTGGGTAGTTATGGCTACAGGCTCATTGGTTTACACCTCCGCCGCATTTGGCTACCTTGCAGACTTCCTGGCCCGGGAGTCGCTGATGCAGGGAGCTATCGGCGGCCAGATCATTCTGCTTAACTACGCTATGGTTCAGCGCTGGCGCCTTCTGAACAATAAATTACTCGAGGTGGAGCAGAACACGCGGACTAACTTGGAGTTCCGAGTGCATGAACGCACCGCTCAGTTGCGCTCTACCATGCGGAAGTTGGAAAGCGCCAACCGAAAGCTCGCGACCCTGAGCCTCAACGACCCACTCACGGGGCTCTATAATCGACGCCACATGGATAACATCCTGCCCGAACTATGTGCTGAAGCACGTAGAACCGGCCAGCCGCTGTCACTGGGCCTGGTAGATGCCGACCACTTCAAGGCGGTCAATGATACCTGGGGCCACAGCTTTGGCGACACCTGCCTGAAACTCATTGCAGACATTATTTCCAGGCATGTAAAACGCCCACGGGATGTTGCTATTCGATTTGGCGGCGAAGAGTTTGCGTTAGTACTACCCGGTACTAGCCTTGAAGGTGGGCAAAAAGTATGTGAAGCCCTGCTCGAGGATCTTCGCGCCACCTCCGTTGAAGCTCCCAACGGCGCTAAAGCCCAACTCACCATGAGCGCGGGCATCGCCTCGTTGCTACCCGAAGAAGGTCAGCAGGCATTTTTTGAGCGCGCAGACAACGCACTATATAAAGCGAAAGCCCGGGGACGCAATCAGACCGCCACAGCAGAGAGTTAGAACAATTACTTTCGCCTAAATGCTGCGGTTTTTGTTCTTAATCAAGTTTGCCAAGTTCAACTTGATCGACTTCAGGGCTATTATAGGGGGTCTGCTGCAAAGCGTTCCGAACGGGCGCTATGCCGCTGGTTCGGGCACATTTGATAGATGTCAGGAGTTGATCCGCATCATTGCAAACAGCTAATGCTTTCTCCATACTTGCGCCCGCATAATTCCCCACTTTGAACCCATTGGTAAGGCTATGAGCACACAAAATCCGAACCTGACATACAACTATAAGGTGGTAAGACAGTTCGCCATCATGACAGTGGTATGGGGTGTTGTTGGTATGGCCCTAGGCGTGCTGATTGCAGCACAACTGGTCTGGCCATCTCTCAACCTCGACCTCCCTTTTACCCACTTTGGTCGCCTAAGACCTCTGCATACCAACGCGGTCATTTTCGGCTTTGGCGGTAGCGCCCTGTTTGCCACGTCCTATTACGTAGTTCAGCGCACTTGCCAAACACGCCTGATTTCCGACAAATTGGCATCCTTTACCTTCTGGGGCTGGACTGCCGTTATTGTTGCCGCAGCTATTACCCTACCAATGGGCTTAACCAGCACAAAAGAATATGCTGAGCTCGAATGGCCCATCGATATTCTGATTGCTGTGGTCTGGGTTACTTACGGTGTCGTGTTCTTCGGCACGATAACCAAGCGAGCCACGCCACACATATACGTCGCCAACTGGTTCTATGGAGGGTTTCTCCTCACCATCGGTGTGCTGCACTTTGTGAATAGCGCGGCGATACCGGTCAGTGCTTTCAAGTCCTACTCAGCCTACGCCGGTGTAACCGACGCAATGGTACAGTGGTGGTATGGTCACAATGCTGTGGGCTTCTTCCTGACCGCTGGCTTCCTGGGCATGATGTACTACTTTGTTCCCAAGCAGGCCAACCGCCCGGTTTACTCCTACCGCCTGTCCATTGTTCACTTCTGGGCACTGATTGCGACCTACGTATGGGCCGGTGGTCACCACCTGCATTATTCCGCCCTGCCAGACTGGGCACAGACTGCCAGTATGGTTATGTCGCTTATTCTGCTTGCACCCTCCTGGGGCGGCATGATCAACGGCATGATGACGCTGTCCGGTGCCTGGCACAAACTGCGCACTGACCCCATCCTGCGCTTCCTGGTGGTTTCCCTGTCGTTCTACGGCATGTCCACTTTCGAAGGCCCCATGATGTCAATCAAAACGGTAAACGCGTTATCCCACAACACTGACTGGACTATCGGCCACGTACACTCTGGTGCACTGGGATGGGTTGCCATGATCAGTATCGGCGCAGTTTATCACATGATCCCGAAACTCTGGGGCCTCAAGGAAATGTATAGCACCAGCATGATTAACACCCACTTCTGGCTGGCAACAATCGGCACCGTGCTTTACATCGTCGCCATGTGGGTGAACGGCATCATGCAAGGCCTGATGTGGCGTGCAGTAAACGAAGACGGCACCCTCACCTACAGCTTCGTTGAGTCCCTTGAGGCGTCTTACCCAGGGTACTTTGTACGCTTCCTGGGCGGCGCCATCTTCCTGACCGGTATGCTGTTCATGGCCTATAACGTCTACATGACCGTGCGCCAGAAAGAAGCGGTTGCCCAAGACAATGCGGCAGTTCAAGCGGCGTAACGGAGAGAGAGCAAATGAGACACGATATTGTCGAAAAAAATATTGGTCTGATGATCGTTTTTATCATGCTGACCATAAGTGGTGGCTTTCTTGCGGAAGTAGTCCCGCTTTTTTTCCTGGACGAGGTTAATGAGCCTATCGAAGGCCTTGAGCCTTTGTCCTCGCTGGAACTGGAGGGGCGTGACATTTACATTCGCGAAGGCTGTCACGTTTGTCATACCCAGCAAATCCGACCTTTCCGTGCTGAAACCGAGCGATACGGGCACTATTCTGTAGCCGGTGAGCTTGTTTATGAGCGCCCCTTCCTTTGGGGCTCCAAGCGAACAGGACCAGATCTTGCCCGTGTCGGTGGTCGATACTCAGATGCCTGGCAGCGCCAGCACCTGTTCAACCCGCGCAGTGTTGTTCCTGAATCCAACATGCCTGCTTTCCCGTGGCTGTTTGAGAACAAGGTGGACCACAAGGGAACGGCAGCCAAGATGTCAACCCTGAAAGCGCTGGGTGTCCCTTATACCGACGACCAAATCGGCAGTGCGGCTGACGATTTGGATGGCAAGTTTGAAATCGAAGCCCTGGTTGCGTATTTGCAGCAACTTGGAACCGTACTTTCAGACAAGCGGTGATTTGATGGATATTAACGAGTTACGCGGCGTTCAAACCCTTCTGCTGATCGCTATATTCATTGGCATCATCTGGTGGGCATTCAGTGCCCACCGCAAAAAGCCGAACGACGAAGCAGCTAACCTGCCGTTCGAGGATGATGAGGTGGACAAGCGTACTCTTGAACAGGAAAAAACGGAGAAAAAACGATGACTACCTTCTGGAGCATCTGGGTCACTGTGATCGTGCTCGGTACGGTCTTTGGTTGCTGGTGGCTGTTGTTTGCCACTCGCAAGAGTCAACCTACCAATACCGAGACCGAACGCACTACGGGCCACTCCTTCGATGGCATCGAAGAGTATGACAATCCCCTACCCAAGTGGTGGTTTTACCTTTACGCAGCAACGTGCATATTTGCCCTTGGCTATCTGGCTCTTTATCCGGGCCTGGGCAACTATAAAGGCCTGCTGAACTGGACATCTACCAATCAGTGGGAAGCGGAAGTTGCGGAAGCTGACGAAAAGTACGGCGAGATCTACGCCCAGTACGGCGAGACCCCAGTACCGGAACTGGCAAAGAACGATGACGCCCTGAAAATTGGTCAGCGCCTGTTTGCCAACAACTGCTCCGTGTGCCACGGCTCTGCTGCACGCGGCCAAGTTGGCTTCCCCAACCTGACAGACGATGACTGGCTGTGGGGCGGTACGCCGGATGCTATCCTGGAAACCTTGCATAATGGTCGTCAGGGCAACATGCCGGCCAAGGGTGTTATGCCCAGCATGACCAACGTACAGGTCGACCAGGTGGTAAACTATGTGCTGAGCTTCAGTGATCGAGAGGAAGACGCAGAGGCGGCCAAAGCTGGCGAAGCTGTGTTTGCTCAGGCCTGCGTAGCTTGCCATGGCCCTGATGGAACCGGCATGCAAGCGATGGGGGCACCGAACCTGACTGATAATGTCTGGCTCTACGGTTCTACCTACAAACGGATCAAGGAAACCGTTGTTAACGGTCGCCAGAACGAGATGCCCGCGCAAGGCGGCCGCCTCTCAGAAGATCAGATTCAGATTCTGGGTGCATACGTTTACAGCTTGTCTAACTGACGTTCCAGCCGGGCCACTTGGTCCGGCGTGGTCTGCTCAACCCTGTGTCTGCGTGCGGGCACAGGCTTGAGAAGATCTGCAGTCGCCGCAAGGCCCCGCTCGCGTTTTATGACTCCACCTGGAGGTATCCATGAGTAAACAAATTCCTGTCACACAGGTCGACCCCTCTAAGGAACCTTCGGGCGAAAAGAAAACTGAAACGGTTGAGCTTTATGCTAGCCGAAAGAAAATCTACGCCAAAGAAGTAACCGGTCTGTTCCAGCGTATCCGAACAGTCAGCCTTCTGCTTCTTATGGGCATGTACTTTCTATTCGTCTGGCTGACATTGGATGGCGCTCCGTTAATCCATTTTGATCTGCCAGCCCGGGAATTTCACCTCTACGGTGCCACTTTCTATCCCAAAGACTTCTTCCTGCTCTCGGGCATGCTGATTATCTGTGCCTTCGGTCTGTTTTTTGTTACCACCCTGTTTGGCCGAGTGTGGTGTGGCTATACCTGCCCTCAAACCGTGTGGACATTCATATTCATGTGGGTGGAAGAGCGCATTGAGGGCAGCCGCAACAAGCGCATGAAACTGGATAAAGCACCAAACTCCCGTGAGAAAGTGCTAAAGAAATCAGCAAAACATATCATCTGGTTTATTATTTCATTGCTGACCGGGCTAACGTTTATTGGGTACTTCTATCCGATTCGGGATCTGGTTGTCGATATTTTAACCTTCCAGGCTAACGGCTGGGCGTATTTCTGGGTGGCATTCTTCACCGTCGCGACCTATTTGAACGCAGGTTGGATGCGTGAACAGGTATGCTTGTACATGTGCCCATATGCGCGTTTTCAGTCGGTCATGTTTGATCCGAACACCCGCATAGTTTCCTATGATCCCAACCGTGGAGAACCGCGCGGTGGTCGTAAAAGAGATGTAAAACCTGAAGAGGTGGGTTTAGGCGACTGCATAGACTGCGGACAATGTGTGCACGTGTGCCCTACCGGTATCGACATTCGCGACGGCCTGCAGTACGAGTGCATTGGATGCGCGCTTTGTATTGATGCCTGTGACGAAATTATGGACAAAATGGACTACCCTCGCGGGCTCATTCGTTACACCACCGAGAACGAACTGGAAGGCAAACCGTCGAAGTTACTACGGCCACGCACGTTTGGCTACGGCGTGGTATTAACGGCAATGATAGGCGCTATGATTTTTGTAATTGCAACCCGTGTGCCTGCCCAGCTGGATGTTCTTCGGGACAGGGGTGCTTTGTACAGTTTCAACGGTGAGGGACGAATCGAAAACTCGTACACCTTGAAAGTCGTCAACATGTCAGAGGTGCCGCAGACCTTTACACTGTCTGTTAAGGGCATGGAAGGCATTCGCATCCTGACCGAGACTCAGGTAACCATCGATAGCGGTGAGAACCGATCACTGCCTACCGTTGTGGACGTTTTGCCCGAGTCCATCTCGCAATCGAACACCGAAATCATCTTCCATGCACAGTCTGAAACGGATGCTTCACTGAAGCTGGAAACCGAAAGCCGATTTGTCGGTCCAACGGAGTGATCTCTTGCGAGACCACCGTTGGCAACCTGCACACAGATGAGACTGCGTATTATGACTGAAGAAGTTCCCGTAGCACCCTGGTATCGCCAGCCCTGGTTCTGGTTTCTGACCATAGCCCCGCTGTCCGCGATTATTTTTTGCATAATCATGTTCATCGTAGCTTCGAACATGGACGACACGATGGTTTCGGATGATTATTCGAAAGAGGGTCGGGGGATTAACCAAGAGATCGCTCGCGACTTGAAAGCCAATGAATTGGGCGTGAACGCAGATTTGGCGTTTGAAGACCGGGCGATTCTGTTGACGGTCAACACCGAGCAAGGCCCAGCAGACTTCCCTTATCTGATACTCAACCTGTTCCATCCAACCTTGGCCCAGAATGACCGTATCATCCAATTTCGCAGTGACGGCAACGGGCATTACACCGGATCCTTGCTAGATGACATAGATGGTCGTTGGTATTACGAACTCCGAGGTCCAGATAACCGCTGGCGGCTCAAGGGCGAGGCCAGGTTGCCAACAGACAACAAGCTTCACATCAGTTCAAAAGGCTCCGCGCAAGGGTGAGCCCCCAGGATTGTTTCCATTGCGGTGAACCAGCTGCCGGGGAGCCGCCAATAACATTTCAGATCGACGGGAAAACCCGTTTTTTCTGCTGCGAAGGCTGCAAGGCTGTGTGCAATATCATACACTCCGAAGGCCTTACCGGTTTTTACCAACTCCGTACCGAAGTCGCTGTCACACCCAAAAAACTAACAGGTGGAGAGCTCGATCGGCTCCGAGAGCTGGACCACCCTCTGGTTCAGCAAGCCTTCGTTTCTCCCGTTAAAGGCGGCCAAGAAGCTCAGCTTCTGATTGGCGGCATTACCTGCGCAGCTTGCATCTGGTTGCTCGAAAACCACTTGAAGAAGCAACCGGGCGTACTCTCCTTTTCGGTGAACCACACGACACAGCGGGCAAGACTCGCTTGGGCGCAGGATAAAGCCAGCCTCAGCAGTCTGCTGATTGCCATTCATGAGTTAGGCTATACTGCCCGCCCTTATCAATCGGATGAAGTAGAAGATCAACTAAAAGCCGAGAACCGATCCATGCTGATTCGGTTGGCCGTTGCGGGTATCGGCACCTTTCAGAGCATGATGCTGGCCTTTCCCCTATACGTTGAACTGATCAGTGGCCTCACCCCAGAGTTTGTGGCGTTTTTCCGTTGGTTCAGCCTGCTGGTAGCAACGCCGGTTGTGCTGTACAGCGCAGGGCCGTTTTTTCGCAACGCACAGCGTGATATCAAAACCCGCCACCTCACCATGGACGTACCGGTTGCCATTGCGATTGGCCTTGCCTACGTGGCCAGTGCCTGGGTAACGGTTATGGGTGGCGAAGAAGTCTATTTTGAATCCGTGTGTATGTTCACATTTTTCCTGCTGCTGGGACGCTACATAGAAGTTCAGGCCAGGTATCGCGCAGGGCTCACCGGCAATGCGTTGGCCGGGTTTCACCCGACGGTGGCCACCCGGGTAACCGGAGAACACACAGAAGTCATACCAGCACATCAGGTAAAGCCGGGTGACGTGGTTCGGATCAGGCCCGGAGAAACCCTGCCTGTTGATGGCGTTATCCTCCGCGGCCAGTCTACCCTCAATGAATCCGCTCTTACCGGCGAGTATCTGCCGGAAACCCGGGTACCAGGGGATACCGTCCATGCTGGAAGTATCAACGGAGAAAACCCGCTAGACATTCAAGTGGAAAAGTCCGGTGCCCAAACACGCCTTTCGGGCATTCTGCGGATACTCGATCGCGTTCAATCAGAAAAACCACCAGTGGCCCGTATGGCAGATCGCATTGCCGGCAAGTTTGTTGGGCGAGTGCTCATCCTTGCCCCACTAGTTTGGGTTGGGTGGTGGCTGGCAGGGGCAGATAATGCCTTTGATATTACGCTTTCGGTACTTGTGGTGACCTGTCCTTGTGCGCTGTCTCTGGCCACACCAACGGCCATCACTTCCGCCACGGTCAAGCTGCGGCGCTTGGGCTTTCTGCCAACCCGGGGCCATGCTCTGGAATCCATGAACACCATCGATACCGTGGTTTTCGATAAAACCGGTACCTTAACCCGAGGCGAACTGAGCCTAATCGATACTCGCATCGTTGGCAGCAAAGACAAAAACACCTGCCTTCGGTTAGCCGCAGGCCTGGAGCATCACTCAGAGCACCCAATTGCCCGGGTGTTCCATGGCCGTCCAGCGACAGCGATTGATCATGTTAAAAACCATCTGGGCGGTGGACTTTCCGGAACATTCGGCGGTCAGTGCTTTTTTATTGGCCACAGGGATTTTGTTGCGCAACACACACAGGCCTCGGAGCCCGGGTTTGAATTGCATTCAGGTATGGAAATCTGGCTAGCTTCAGACGACGAATGGCTGGCCTGCTTCCGGCTCGATGATCAGCCTCGAGACGATGCCGCGCAGGCCGTCAAAGCGCTTCAGGATGCCGGTATCCGCACACTCCTTCTGAGTGGTGATCGCTCTGGCCATGTTCGTCAGATTGCAGACATACTCGGCATTGATGAAGCGATTGGTCAGGCCTCGCCGGAACAAAAGCTGGACGTTCTAAAAAAGCTAAAATCTGAAGGCCATCAGGTTATGATGGTGGGGGACGGCCTTAACGATCTCCCGTCCATGGCTGGGGCCGGTATCTCGGTTGCCATGGGCACTGCCGCAGACCTCACCCAGCTAAAGGCAGATGCAGTATTGCTCAATGGCCAACTCATGCAACTGGTAGAGGCGATCGATACCAGCCGGAGCACGAAGCGGATCATTCGCCAAAATATGGCTTGGGCTCTTGTTTATAACGTGTGCGCTCTGCCTTTGGCGGCCGCCGGCCTGGTTCCACCCTGGCTTGCAGCTATCGGTATGTCGATTAGTTCATTGATTGTGGTACTCAACGCGTTGCGCCTCGGCAAGCAAACCCGCCCAAAAAACCGTCGCAACGCACCGGAACTTGGCGCACCGGTTGCGCCCTGATACCGTAAACATCCGGCTTTCACTGAGAGGTATATGCCATGGAAATCGTAATGCTCTTGGTACCTATCATGCTGATTCTGGTAGCCATGGGTATCCTGTTGTTTTCGTGGGCCGTTAAAAATGGCCAGTATGACGATTTGGAAGGCCCGGCACACCGGATTCTATACGATGACGACAAAGACATGATTCCGGAAGAGGCCCGCATAGACAAATCAGAACCCACAGCCCCCCAACAAGATAAAAAGGACAGCCCCAAGGACCCACCTGAGCGACCATGAGCCCGGAACTGTACCTGAGCTACCCCAGCGCATTTGTCATCGGCCTGCTTGGCAGCACTCACTGCATAGCCATGTGCGGCGGAATCAGCGCCTCGCTTTCCATGGCACTGCCCGTTGGCAAGGGGTTTCGTACCCGGCAATCGTTGCTACTACTTGCCTATAACTTTGGGCGAATCGCAAGCTATGCCCTGATCGCTGCACTGATTGCACTACTAAGCACCACAGCCGCAGATCAATGGGCGCAGCTTGGCGTAGTGTTGCGTTCAGCTGCAGGTTTGTTACTGATTTTCATGGGGCTATCCATGGGGCAGTGGTGGCAGGGCATCCGCTACGTGGAGCGCATTGGGGCGCCTCTTTGGAAGCGCCTGTCGCCCCTTGCGGGCCGACTGCTTCCGATTAATCACGCCGGCCAGGCTCTCGCTCTCGGCGCACTCTGGGGATGGCTGCCATGCGGGCTGGTGTATAGCACTCTGGGTTGGGCGGCTTTGCAGCCGACAGTGGGTTCGGCTGCGCTCACCATGGTGTTTTTCGGGCTAGGCACGCTACCCTCTATGCTCGGGGCCGGCTATGCCGCGAGCTGGATCAGCGGATTAAAAAGCAATCAAACATTCCGGAAATTTACCGGCGCCCTGCTGGTTCTTTTCGGGCTCTGGACCATGCCACTTATGGCGCTGATTGGTCACTAAGAGCGTCCGGCCTCTCAGCCAGTCACGCTCAGCTATCTAGATATTCAGAACATCCAAGCGACCAAAATCCGGCCCTGTCTCTTTCTCAGGCATAGCTGTTTGCACAGCTTGGCGCTGACCACCCAAGCGCTTACCTTCGCGGAAATCATAGAGACTTGTATCCGCAAGGTGCGACGGCTCAACGTTGCGCAAAGCCTTAAACATGCTCTCAAGCCTGCCAGGATGCTGCTTATCCCAGTGCTGGAACATGTCCTTGATCACCTGACGCTGCAAATTCTCTTGGGAGCCGCAGAGATTGCAGGGAATGATCGGGAACTGCCTAAGCTCTGCGTACCTGGCGATATCTTTCTCGCGGCTGTATGCCAACGGCCGAATCACTGTATTCCGGCCGTCATCACTGTGCAGTACCGGAGGCATGGTTTTAAGCTTGCCGCCGTAAAACATATTCAGAAACAGAGTTTCCAGAAGGTCATCACGGTGATGCCCAAGTGCAATCTTGGTCACACCATGCTCTTCGGCAAAGTTGTAAAGAATACCGCGACGCAACCGCGAACATAGTCCACAGGTAGTTCTGCCCTCCGGTACTTTTTCCTTGACTATACTATAGGTGTCTTTCTCAATAATGTGGTACTCGATACCCAGAGCCGCCAGATAACCCGGTAGAATATGTTCCGGAAAACCGGGCTGTTTCTGGTCTAGATTGACAGCAATCAGCTCAAACGACACAGGCGCACTTTTCTGCAGATTGAGTAGGATATCGAGCATGGCGTAAGAGTCTTTGCCACCGGACAAGCAGCACATTACCTTGTCGCCTGCTTCGATCATCGAGAAATCGGCAATGGCCTGGCCAACATCCCGGCGCAGACGCTTCTGTAGCTTATTCTGCTCTAATTTCCGAGACCGTTCGTAGTCAGAATTAGAGGCGTGTTCTGAGCTGTCAATCATCGCTTCGGGCATATAAACCGTGTTCGTTGGAAAAATGGTCATGAGATTATACCCATCCCATCATTTCAAGGACAGGACGCCAGCATGGATATGTTGAATTCCGGGAATGAGGTCATCGGCAAACGTGAACAGAACCGTCTGCGCAATCGCCAAGCGATCCTGGATGCTGCTCGCATCTGTTTTCGGAACCAAGGGTACGAAAACACCACCATTCGCGACCTCATTCAAAAAACCGACCTGGCCTCTGGCACGTTCTACAATTACTTCCGAAGCAAGCAGGATATCTTTGCTGCGCTGCTCACAGATTTCCTGAGCGGGCTTAATGAACACCTGATCCATTCCCGGCGCTCGGCCAATACTGCAGAAGAATTCATTCACTGCGCCTACCTTGCTCTTTATAGTGCTACCGCCCGGGATCCGCTGATATATGAGCTCGCTCATAGTAACGACCGCGCCCTCAAAAAGGTGTTCGGGTCTGGCATACTCGAGTTAATCATGATGTCTCTCGAAGACGACGTCAGGAATGCTATCGAGCAAAAAGTTCTGCCCGAAGTCGACCTGGAATACCTTTGCGCAGCCTTCTTCGGTGTTGCCTATGAGACCAGCCTGAGGGTTGCAAAGCGCCTATACCGACACCCGGAACAGGCCGCCGACGAGGTAGATAGAGCTACGGACTTTTCAACGGCACTATTTACCGGCGGGCTGGCCAAGCTCACTGCCCTTCCCTGAAGGCTGCCACTAACCTACCATTGGCACCATGACGAAGACGCCAATCTCCCCAGATGATTCAAAACCAACACCCACAAAAGACCATAGCCCGATGTTGGAACAGCAAATCCAGCATTTATTGGTGGCCGTCGAGCATGAGTTGCGCAACTCATCCCTTGGTATAGACGAGCTTAACCTGATCAAAAAGCTACAAAGGCCACCCTGGAAGCTCATTGGCGAGCTGGAGTTTCACGACACTCAGAAGCTCTATCCTGTGCATTTTCTGCTCTTTCACGTGCTTTATCGCCTGAGGGATACCTTGGCAGAGACCGGCGAGAACCTTTATATCTCGCCCATGCGAATCGGCATTGAGCGCCAGGACACCGTCGGCGGAAACGGCATGCCCGGCACGGTTGATAGTTTGCGTAGCTTCTATCTGGATTTGTCCCAGTACGAACTACCAGAAGATGCCATTAATCAGATGATGGATAACTTCTGGGCGGGTTACCAGAGTACCGGGCCAGGCAAGCCCGAAATTCTGCAAGCAGCAAAGGTGCTAGGGTTCGATTCGGTACCCGATAGCTTTCTCACCGTTAAGCAAGTGTTTCGCCGTGCGGTGATGCATGCCCATCCTGACCGAGGTGGTGATACCGAAGCAATCCAGTCCCTCAACGAAGCATTTGCCGTACTCAAGGCGTATTTTAATCAAATGATGGAGCAGTCATGATTGCACGGAACCTCTGGATGTCAGTGACCCTGAGCTCACTCTTGTTAGTGAGCCATGCTGCAAAAGCCGACCTTGTTGTGCTCCAGTATCATCACATCAGTGACGCTACGCCGCCCTCTACCAGCACGTCGGTATCCTTGTTCCAGGGTCAGCTGGATGTCATCTCAGAGTTGGGTATAGACGTTGTTGATCTACATGATGCGGCGAAGAACCTGCTTTCTGACAATCCGTCTGCGAAACAGAGCATTGCCCTTACCTTCGACGATGCTTACGAATCAGTTTACCGCACAGCAGCAGACATTCTTCAAGAGCGTGCCCTGCCCTATACGATTTTCGTTGATACAAAAGCCGTGGGTGACCACGGTTATATGACGTGGGAGCAACTGCGGACGTTGGCTGAGCGCGACGGCGTGAGCATTGCCAACCATAGCGCAGGCCATGGCCACATGGCGAGAAAACCGGGCGAGGCAAAAGCACACTGGAAACAACGGATAACCAACAGCCTGGATTCAGCACAGGCTAAGCTGCAAGAGAACCTTGGAACCAGCTTACCCATGTTTGCCTACCCTTACGGCGAGTTCGACGAAGCTCTAGAGGCGGAAGTAGCCGAGCGTGGGTGGTTTGGCTTCGGGCAGCAATCCGGAGCCACTGGCCCACTTTCGGGGAAAACACGCTTACCCCGATTCCCCATGGCCAACGCTTATGGCCAGCTTAACGGTCTCGAAGATAAGCTGACCAGCAAGGCGTTCCCCATTGATACCAATACACTGCCTGATGGCATCATGGACGCGAACCCACCGACACTCACTATACCTTTGGCAGCGGAAATTAACCCCGCCAGACTAACCTGCTTTGCATCGGGTATGGGGCGTGTTGAATTTGAGGTGGCCGATGAGCAGATTTCGGTTAAAGCCCCGAAACCCTTCAACAGTCGTCGGTTTCGCTATAATTGTACTCACCCCGCCAAAGACGGCAGTTTTTACTGGCTGTCACAACAGTGGCTGGATCTAAGCCAACCCGAAGACTAAGCCGGCTACCGAGTCTCGGTTAGCATCAGCCCAAATTCGCCAGTGCCGACATGAGGTATCTTCCGAGGGCCGCGAGGGGTTTCGATAACTGTTTGGCCTTCAAGATCTTCCCCACGCGTAAAGAGCAGCATCCAACGTTCCCCCTCAACGGCTGAAACCGGGACCCGGATTTCCAGGTAGCCACGCCGGTGCCAGTTCTCGGGTTCAAACTCTAAAGCCAAATCCGTTACTAGGCGCATAGGGGTGAGCTCGCTGTCGAGAAACACCACAGAAGGTACAAAAACACCGTTATTCGCGTAGGAGCGCAAGCGTAAAACCCGCTCTTGGGGCCAACTACCTGGAGGCAAGGCGATCAGCTGATAGCGGCTTTCCCCAGTGAGAAACGGGTGTGTCGGCGAGCTTTCAGTCAGGTGAATGCCAAACTCACGACCTTCCTGCCAGCGTACATGGTTTTGGGTATCTATCGCCTGACAACAGGTGTCAGCGAAGCGTTCCAAGTAATTGCCGGCACTTTCTTCAATGCCAAGAATTGCAAACGCATCCGGGTCGTGTCCGGCCACGGGTTCGGCCGCCAGAGGTATGTCGTTGACGCGATACACGCTTGCCGGGGTAATCCCTGCGGGTGGCGCTACCAGCCCTTTCTCTTCGTCCGTACGGACATCAGGCCGGTAAGCGGTGGTTCTGACGTTACCTTCGGCATCCCGCCAGGTAAAATAAGGCTGGCGATCGCCTTCACGCACATACCCTTTGCTTCGGAGCACGTCTGCATCCGGGTAATTCGCTTGTGTGAACTCGTCGATGGCAGAATCATCCTGGCGTTCTCCGTCACCAGTTGCCGGCTCGCCAGACACACTCTGCGTGGCTGACGATTCCATGGCTATGGGCGAATAGCGTACCTGCCCTTGTTCATCCACCCAGGTAAAATAGCCCTCTCTGTCTGATACCGTTGAACCACCCACCTGACAGCCTGCCAGCAATCCTCCAAACGCAGCATATACAACAGCGGTCAGAACTCTGTGTTTGGTCACTAAAATGCCCTGTTCAGTGCAATACGGAATACGGTCAAAATTTCTTCCGGAAACTGAGGCCGGCCATGACAACCCGCAGAGACGTTTTAACATCCAGCCCTGCGTAGGGATTGTAAATGATATTAGTAATGTTATCGCAGTTGGTGTTGCAACTGGTATTAGCCGGAATGGATTCAACAGAATGCAGGTAACTGAGATTCATATCAATTTCAGTGTTTTTATCCCACTTGTACCCCATACCAACGCTGTACAGGTTGGCACCACCAAACGGCGCCATAACCTGCCTTTGATCATCTGGTATGACCGAATCTCGAATTTCAACACCGGCCCTCAAATCAAGCCGTGATGACGCGTGGAATTCCGCACCAAAGGCCCAGTTCCATTGGCTTTTGAAGCCGAGCGGAAGTTTGAGTGTATTCGGAGTGGCATTATCCGGCGACAAAATACGCGCGGCGTTCAGGAATTCCAGATTCCGGTCAAAGCGGAATAAGAAGGCATCCCACTGCTTGTAATCCGTCCAACCTATATCAGCGTTCAGTGTTAGTTTCGGGTGCACATCGACGCTAATGCCCGTTTGGAAATGCTGGGGATAAACCAGATCCATACTCACATTGCCAGCCTCCCGGGGGGCACCCGAGGGTAGACTGAGAATAGCCGAGGTGATGGCACCCAGCACCGACCCGTTAACACTCTGCCAAAAACCGGACCAATCGTCGGTGTATTCAATTTCGAAGGTGCCCTTCATGTTCATTTCAGCTTCAGAGGTATAGCTTGCCCCCCAGCTGAACCAGTCTTCGGGCTCCCACATAACCCCAAGAGTGTAGGTGGGCGATATAGTTTCTTGAACATTAATGCTCAAAGCACCGATATCGTCCCAGGGACCCACGTTGCCACCGCATAACGCCAGCCAGGGCTGCAATGGCTCGTCGCCACTCTCACAGTTGAACGCATCTTGCAGAATTTCGGCTACACCCAGCAAAAGGTTAGGCGCTCTCATGTACTGATCAGCAGCAATACCCATATGAGACAAATGGATACCGGCGCCTACAGACCACTCATCATTAATCTTGTAACCCACGGTTGGCGCAAGGTAGGTGGTGCGCTGCAGCGCGGTCGCCTGAGGTTGGTACCGACCTGGATCCTTTTTGTCACGATAGAACCCTGCCGCCAGTGGCAGATAAAAAGCGTTGCCAAAGGTGAGTTTGGAACCCGGCGGAGTAATACTGAAGCCTGCAGACGGCGCGAATGCTGGCCCCGGAGGCATGCGAAGGATTCCGAAACCCGGCACATAGAGCGCAACGTTGTTGGTATGGCTGTGGGTATTGGCAACAGGATCGCGCTGTTTGCCTGTGTTGGGGTCGGTTTCCAGACCATCAATGCCAAAAATCTCGTACCCATCCGGAGCCGTGAAGTTGGCGTCGATATCCAGATAGATGCTCATTAAGTTCACCTCCATCTGACGGCCTTCCAATTTTGTCAGGCCCGCCGGATTATAGTGAATCGCCATGATCCCGGGGGGATCGGCCGTAACAGCGTTACCCAAAGCCAGTGCCTTTGGGTGAATGGTCAGGTTCTGTGCAAGCTGAGCTTGAGCTCCGCACGAGAGTGTCGTGGCGACCATTGCCGCGAGAAGCTGCCGCTTTTGGCTGTTATGTCCCATGAAATCCTTCCCTTCCCGTTAAATCGTCAGCGGCGCCAATCACTCTTTGAGGCCGGAGAAGTTAATGGGCAGGGACACACCTAAGGAGAAATCCGGGGCGTCTTCAGTCAGGCCAATACCAAGGCTGGTATTCACGATCGTGGTGTCGCTGATGCGGGTTCCCAACGAGACACTCAGAAATCCGCTCATCTGATCCTGAGCCATTGCCTGATCGCCATTGGAGAATGTGAGAACGGTTTCGTCGCTATAACTTAACTGCGCTGAAATGCTCAAGGAAATATCGTAGGAGAGTGAATAGGCAAACCCTGCAGAGCCGGAAATACCGAAGCCGGGCTCAACCTCGTTCAACAGGCGCGCGCCGCGAACCTGCTGAAGATCCTCCGCAGGCAGGTTATAGGTTGCACTTACTGAGCCAAAGACCACAACCGGATCGAGTACTTTTGACAGACTTAAGCCACCACCGAGGGAGTAATAACCACTGCCGGTGGAAAGCTGCTCGTTGATATCAATCTCGTAGGGACTGACACCGGTCTTGCTGGTGAATGTACCAAACACAGTTGTCGACATTTTCCCGGGCACATAGGCAAAAGGCTGCCACCGGCCAGTCACGGAGATGTCACCAAAATCGTAGACGTTCAGTTCATCTTCAGTGTCGTACTTCACGACCAGAGGAATCCGTGTACCTACGGTAAGGTTGTTCAACAAGCCAAAATCGTAGGAAAACGCATTGGTGAAATTATGGGTTGCGGAGGGCACGACATCCAGATTGCGTACCGAGCCGTTGGTAATGGCAAGGTCCAGACGTTGATCGGCCGTGTAAGCGTAATCAAACGAATAATTGAGGGAGTGAGACCCTTTTTTCTGCAGAGAGTAATTCTTCTCAGCCGCCTGGAATACTTCCTCAAGCTGACGTGAAGAGTCTTTATCGCCCTCCTGTTTTGCGAGCGCATCCCTCGCTTGGTCTACATTGTCTTCCTGCGCCATGGCCGTGCCCGAAAGCAAGCCCGCTGCGGAAACAAGGATAAGACCTCGCACAAGCCAACGATTCATCCTGACTCCCCTAATTTTTATTGGTAGTAATCCTGCGCCGAGCACTCCGCCCGGCAAATGTTAGTTACGACGGTAGTGCAATTGCTTTCGGGTATTCTCAACACTGCCGTCGGGGTTATTCTTTTGACGTTCCAGTAAATTTTGAATGCGCCGGGCAGTAGACTCATGGAACGCTGGCATGCGCTGCAGTGCCAGCAGGGTCATGGTCTGATCATCTATAAAGCGCAGGTCCTCTTCCTTGAGCTCAAGGTTATCCAGCGGTTTGTCACTGCCTGGGAAAACAATGAACAGCACGTTGTCATGCCATTTCTCTTCAAACTGGGCTAGGGTAAAAGACAGATTGCCAACCGCCGGATCGGCCAGGTACACGCGGCCATCTCGAATCGTTCTGAGCACAACAAAGTGCTTGAAACCCGCATGCTGAATAGGAACGATTGCCGGGTGATCGAGGTCCATCAGATCGTCGATGGTCGCGCGGAAACCGCCCGACGGATAACCCAATGCGGTAACAAGGCGCTTCATATCAAGCATGGAAAAAGCCCGGCGAGAAACAATGCGATCACTCTCGCCGTAATGCAGCAGGCCTTCCATTACTTGGCGCTCTGAGAGCGTTCGCCCCAAATAGAAATTAAGTATGGTGGTGAGAGCTGCGCTACCACAGCTGTAGTCGTATGCCTGACGGACAATATTACGGAATTTCTGCTCCACCAGCGGCTGAATACGAAAGCCCGTGCTCAGTTTCACCGGGCTGGCATCGACTTTCTGCTCGATAACAACAGCGCCCCTTTCATAGGGCTCTACCACGGTAGCTTCCTGTACCATGGCAAATGTAAGAATGGATCCCGCAAGCACCAGCAGCATGTCAGATTAACTTCCTGTTTTTATTATCCGTGACATTTATC
>JBQCZX010000024.1:0-33897 GCA_052089485.1 Marinobacter sp.
CGGTGAATCTGGACGAAGACCCGGAATATTACCGGTCACTGAGTTTGCGGTTACGGGACATCATTGAAAAGACCAACGGAAAATGGGAACAGCAAGCTGAAATGCTGTTCGAGTTCAGAAACAACATTGAAACAACCCGCACACAAGCCGCTGACGATCTGGGGCTGACGGACACTGAGTTCGCTTTTTACAACATCCTGATGTCGGAAGTGACCGCCCACAGTGGCGATGATGCCATTAGTGAAACGGTGCACGACGAAATCAAACAGACCAGCCAAGGCTTGGTGGGCATGTTTGATGAAGCAACGCAGATTGTGGATTTCTTCAGCAAGTTGGATGAGGTGAAACGGATGAAGAAAGAAATCAAACGGGCGGTTCTGGATTGCTCATTCGGCGATAAAGCCATTGTGACCGTAGTGCAGGATCGTTTTATGGAACTGGCGCAAACCCGCTTCGGTGCCAAGTGAGCGCATGATACCCATGGCAAACGATTCTGGCTCTGCCCCTCACCCAGACGCTGAATACCGCGACGGGAACGGCTTTATTGCCAAAGTCATCCGCACCCACCGGCGCAAATCGGCGGATATACGAGTGGAAAAAGGCGCGGTATCCATTGTGGTGCCGGTAAGCACCAGTGTGGAAAAAATTGATCAGCTGTTGATTACCAAGCGCCAGTGGATCAAGGAAAAGATCGCCCTTCAACAGGGACTGAATCCCGCCAGCACCAAGCAATATGTTTCGGGTGAGGCATTTCCATACTTGGGGCGTAACTACCGGCTGAAGGTTGAAGAGGGCAACTTCGCCCCCGTGAAGTTGTTGAATGGACGATTGGTTGTAACCCTACCCAACGGCACCGAACAACCGCACATGATTCGTAACGCGCTGGTACGCTGGTACAAACGTAAAGCTGCGCAGAAGCTGGCCGAGAAAGTGGAACGCTTCGCACCTATTGTCGGTGTGGAGCCTGCCGGGGTGGGTATCCGCACCTTCAAATCCCGTTGGGGTAGCTGTACTGCCAAGGGCAAGCTGGAATTCAATTGGCAGATTATGATGGCACCCAACCGCATGGTGGATTACGTGGTGATTCACGAACTCTGCCACCTGATTCGCCACGACCATTCCCCGGAGTTCTGGCGGGAGGTGGCGAGGGTGATGCCGGAGTATCAGCGGTGTCGGGAGTGGCTGCGGGAGAATGCCAGCACACTTAGCATCTGAGCCTTACACCTCCCATTAGACCTTCGAGGCATCTCCCCGGCGGCACGTAGCCATTGGCGAACTTCAGATTATTCCAGCAGCCCGACAAGGTATTCAGACAAGTTTTTGTAGGTATAATCTACCCGCGCGTACACCCCAGACGGCACACCCTCAAACTCGCGACCACAGCTGCGGTTGCCGCCGTAGCTTTTGAGATACGCTTCCCGAATGAGGTTTGGTGTGCTTTCAAGTGGCGTCTCGCTGGTCCTGGTTGGGTAGTACAACGCCCATTCAAAACCATCGTTGGCATCGACGTTGCCAAGCTCGGCCATCTCTGGCGCGAGAAACCCGTAACCTAATGGCCGGCGAAGGCCGTCCCGGGTATCAAATTCCAAAGAAAGCCCGGTAAAACCGGTTGGCTGGGGCTCATAGCCCGCGAATGCGTATCCATGGAATCCGGTGACTATTTGAGCTGCGTGCTCGGCATCCACACCATCTTCAACTGTGCAGCTTTGGAACCCGCCGCTGTACATCAGCGATTCCCGCTCAACACCTTCTTCCTTTAGCTGATACCCGGGAAAGCCGTCGGGGGCGCTAGCAAACTTCGGCACCAACGTTCGAGTAAGGGTGCCATTTTGCTGAGGGATTTGGGCAATCAGTTCGGCCAGCCTGTCATCACTATAACTCCAGCTGTAGGCTACCTCCGGGTTTCCTCCCAGCTCCGTCGAGCCCGGCTGTATACCCTCAGGCAGGTGGCAGGTGGTGCCGGTTTCGAAAGTGGCCGTGCCAGCAGCCCAGTTAAATACCAGGCGCTCATCAATACCCGGATTGGTGTACGCAATGCTGCTCTGGGGTGACAGGGATGCTGAAGGCAACCACTGTGTGCTCAGCCTTGCCATATAACCACCCACGTTTACCAACCTCGCAATTTCTTGCATGGAAGGCGCAAGGCAGCCATTTGCGCTGATAGATTGCAGGCGCCCGTCTTCACTGTAGTCAAACGTTAGCTCTGCCGAAATCAGCAAGTTCGAGCGGTTGGTGGGAAGCTCATCCGACTGTTTAGATTGAGCATAAACCCGCTGACTGGTCAGCAGTACCGGATCACTCAACTCCAAAGGCACTTCGGGCAACTCGACCAGATCGACATCCACGTTTGCGTAGTTGTCCTGGGCCGCTGAATCAACTGCGGCAATCACATCGCCGGCGTTTTGCACCAGGGAGATACCAAGAAGGAAGGCACCCGGGCGGCTGAGGAAACTCTCTGTGCTATCACTGCCAGGCTTGGCCAGTTCATCGTTGTATACCTCTGGAAACTGGCTAGCCATAAAGCGCGCTAAGGCCCGCGCATAAGCATGGGCGCGATCATCTTCGTCGAGCACATAGTCCTTAACCAGGTTAATGTCAGCCAGGCTCGAGAGCGATGTATCTGTGGAATCCAGCAAGGGGCCGAGTGCCGCAAGGCGGCGATAGCGAGCCAGGGTGGTCAAAGGGGTAATGTTGCGTACGCCCGGCGCTGCAGAGAGCAAAAACCCACGAGGAACCGCCACATCGCCGTTATATGTCTGCTCAAGGGTTTTCCCTGGAAGGGCCAAGGCATATAAAGGAAATGCCCGTGGATCGATATTCGGACCCACGCTCGGGTCCAGCACCAGCTCTGAAGTCTCCAGCGAGAACTGCCCTCCTTCACTACTCATGGCTGTAGGCTCGCCAGACGGCAGGGTAACCTTTCGGCCAGAGGCTAATTCGAACTCCATAGGCCCCGGCGTGTATTGGCTATCGCCGTCAAGATCCAGCCACACTCGGGCGTTTTTCAGGTAGCCGTCTATTACTCTTCCTGTATAAGGGGCCAGATCACTGTATTGCACACCATCAAAATCGCGCCCATCCACAGGCAGCTCATCAGATTCTTTGCCACAGCCGGCAATGGCGAGAAAAAGTACGGAAACAGGCAGGAAAATCAGGGGTTTCATCACGGCAACCGTTTATCCTTGTTAGAGGTTGTGCCGTTACTTTAGGGGATGTGGCTGCAGGAGACTTTGATAGGCTTGGCAATCTGTAAAGATTAGTAACAAGAAACCCCCGGGGTCCGCTTGACCTGACCCCGGGGTTTTTGTTTAACGCCGCTTAGAACGCGCGCGAAACAATCTCTTTCATGATTTCGTTGGTTCCGCCATAAATGCGCTGAACCCGAGAATCCGCCCAGGCACGGGCAATTGGGTATTCCCACATGTAGCCGTAACCGCCGTGCAACTGAACACATTCATCCATAACTTTGCACTGCAGGTCTGTGGTGTATTGCTTCAACATAGCAGCCGTTGGGATATCCAGCTTTTTGTCGAGGTGCAGCTCCAGACAGCGGTCGGTGAATACCCGGGCCGCGGTAATTTCTGACTTCAACTCAGCCAGCTTGAAACGGGTATTCTGAAACTTGATAATCGGCTTGCCAAACGCCTTACGCTCCTTCACATAGTCCAGTGTCCACTGCCATGCTGCTTCAGCGGAGGCAATCGCGGTTAGGCCAATCTGCAAGCGCTCAGCAGGAAGCTCCTGCATCAGCTGGAAGAAGCCCTGTCCTTCCTTCGTGCCCAGCAGATTCGCTACCGGCACCTTTACATCCTGGAAAAACAGCTCAGATGTATCCTGGGCTTTCATGCCCACTTTGTTCAAGTTTTGGCCCTTCTCAAAACCTTCGGAGTTGGTTTCAACCAATAGTAGGCTGGTGCCTTTAGCGCCTTCTTTAGGGTCGGTTTTGACCACTACAATAACGAGATCTGCCATCTGACCGTTGGTAATAAAGGTTTTAGATCCATTCAGAATGTAGTTGTCGCCATTTTTCACCGCTGTGGTCTTCACGCCCTGAAGGTCTGAGCCGGCACCCGGCTCACTCATGGCGATGGCCGTGATTATTTCACCAGAGACCATTTTTGGCAGGTAGTGTTTTTTCTGTTCTTCCGAACCGTATTTCAGAATGTATGGCGCAACGATATCGGAGTGCAGAGTCCAGCCTATGCCAGAAAGCCCGGCGCTGGATATCTCTTCCATCACCACAGCGCTGTAGCGGAAATCGGCGCCAACGCCACCGTACTCTTCAGGTACGCCCGGGCACAGGAAGCCCAGCGCGCCAGCTTTCTCCCATATCTCGCGACTAACCTGGCCATCTTTTTCCCACTGCTCGTGGTGCGGCGCGGCTTCTTGCTCCAGGAATTTCCGAACGGAATTCCGAAAGCCATCAAGATCAGCGTCGAATAGCGTACGTGGAATCATGGTGAACCTCAGTTAGTGAACAGTGTTGTGATTAACGTTCACCAAGTCTCTGCTGGCAGGCGGGTTTGCTCAATGATGAAAACCATCAATCATGCTGGCCAAAACCATCGTCGCGATTCGCTTTAGCGCTAACACGGGCCTCACCCCAGCGGGGCATCAAATCCTGAGGCAGGCCCAGATGGTCTAGAATCCGCGCCACAATAAAGTCCACAAGATCCTGCACCGAGTCTGGCCGATGATAGAACCCGGGGCTGGCCGGCATAATGACCGCACCCATGCGGGTGAGTTTCAGCATATTTTCCAGATGCACTTCCGAGTACGGTGCTTCTCGGGGCACCAGAATCAGTTGGCGCCGTTCTTTCAACGCCACATCGCCGGCCCGCTCAATTAGGTTGTTACTGGCACCCGTAGCCAGTGCGGAAAGGGTGCTGGTGCTACAGGGACAAACCACCAAAGGAGCCTTCTCACCAGAACCGGACGCCGGCGGAGAAAACCAATCTTCGCGGCCAAACACCAGAATCTGACCTGGCTCGGCGGAGGCGTATTCGGTGAGGGTCTTTTGCATAGCCGGCGGGGTTCCCGGCAGCTTCAAGTCGGTTTCTGTGGCGATCACAATCTGCGCGGCCTTGCTGATCATCACATGAACCCGACAACCGGCAGCCACCAAGCACTGCAAAAGCCGCAAGCCATACTGGGCACCGGATGCGCCAGTAAACGCCAGGTTAACCGTTCGCTCTTGCGGCACATTATTGCTCGTGGTGTCTGTCATCGTAATGATTCCCTAAAGGCGAGATCAGCCACGGATACGCTCAAGCTCGGCAACCAGCTTACCGTGAACGCCGCCGAAACCGCCGTTGCTCATGATCACAATGTGGCAGGGGCTAGGCAGGTCTGTCAGCACACGGTCAACCAGCCCTTCTACGGTAGATTCCACAAGGTGCTGCCTGGCACCTGGGTTGTCCACTTGCCAGGCTGAAACCAATTCTGGCAGCCAGTTCATATCATTGAGATTGGCCCAATAAACTCTGTCGGCCAAAGCGGCACTTGGCAGCAATGTATGCTGGTGAATGCCCTGCTTCATGGTGTTTGAGCGTGGCTCGATGAGGGCAATAATGGGCTCTTCGCCGACTTGCGCACGCAAACCTCCAAGCGTGGTTTCTATGGCCGTTGGATGGTGGGCGAAATCGTCGTAGATCCTTACGCCGCTGATATCGGCCAACAGTTCCATACGGCGCTTTACGCCGGAAAAACGGCACAGTGCGGCTATGGCGTGATCTGGGGTTACGCCCACATGCCGGGCGGCCGAAATAGCAGCCAAGGCATTGCGAACGTTATGTAAGCCTGTTTGCGACCATCTCACCACGGCGACCGGTTGCTCATGGTGAATCACCATAAACCGGCTGCCGTCTTCAGCAAGCAATTCTGCGCGCCAGGCCGCCGCACCCGAAATCTCGCTGCCAATGGCGGCACTTTGTACTGGGCTCCAGCACCCCATGGCTAGCGCGTTATCAAGATGGGTATCCACGCTCGGGCGGATAATCAAACCTTGCGAGGGAACCGTGCGAACCAGATGATGAAACTGGCGCTCAATCGCTTCGACGTTGTCGAAGATATCTGCGTGATCAAACTCAAGGTTGTTCAGTATCAGTGTATGAGGCCGGTAATGAATGAACTTGGAGCGTTTGTCGAAAAAGGCGCTGTCGTACTCATCCGCTTCAATAACGAAAAAATCGCTATCTCCCAGCCGCGCCGATACTGGAAAGTCTTTCGGCACGCCGCCCACCAGATAACCGGGTGCAAGCCCTGCCTGGTCAAGAATCCAAAGTAACATGGCGGTGGTGGTGGTTTTACCGTGTGTACCCGCAACAGCCAACACCCAGCGGTGCCGGAGCACCTCGCGGGCCAACCATTCAGGGCCAGACATGTAATCGATATTGCGGTTAAGTACAGCCTCTACTTCAGGGTTACCCCGGGACATGGCATTGCCGATCAGTACCAAATCAGGTTTTGGCTCAAGGTGCTCTGAGCTGAAGCCGTGCATCAGACTAATGCCCTGCGCCTCCAATTGAGTACTCATGGGCGGATAAACTCCCTGATCGGAACCAGTAACTGTGTGCCCGAGCTCCCGCGCCAGAACAGCCAGGCTGCCCATAAATGTGCCACAGATTCCCAGAATATGAATGTGCATTCGCCAACTGCCCTCTCCGTTGAAACCCGACAAGCCTCCCGTATCCGCCCCACCCCGTCAAGCGCGCAACCATCCGCATTTCTCGCCATGAAAATCCGATGCATTTGGCGTATCATCTGCGCCATTCTTAAATAGCAGGAGGCTCTAGCCCGAGATGGCCATCAAGAACGCATTTTACGCTCAGTCTGGCGGTGTTACCGCCGTTATCAACGCCAGTGCCTGCGGGGTCATTCAGACCGCTCGCGAACACTCGGACAAAATCGGCAAAGTGTTTGCCGGACGCAACGGCATTCTGGGCGCACTGAACGAGGAACTGATTGATACCAGCCTCGAAAGTGATGAAGCCATTCAGGCGCTGATCCACACGCCAGGCGGTGCTTTTGGCTCCTGCCGCTACAAGCTGAAAAACATCTCGGAAAACCGCCGCGAATACGAGCGCCTTATTGAGGTGTTCCGTGCCCACGACATTGGCTACTTTTTCTACAACGGGGGCGGCGACTCCCAGGATACGGCGTATAAGGTCTCGCAAATGGGCGAAAAAATGGGTTACCCCATTACCTGTATCGGCGTGCCCAAAACGGTAGACAACGACCTGCCGTTTACCGACTGCTGCCCAGGCTTTGGCTCGGTTGCCAAGTACATTGCCACCTCTACGCTTGAAGCCAGCCTGGATATCAAATCCATGTGCGAAACGTCTACCAAGGTGTTTGTACTTGAAGTAATGGGTCGTCATGCCGGCTGGATCGCTGCGTCCGGAGGCCTGGCTGGCGAAGGTGAAGGCGCGCCGCCCCACATTATTTTGTTTCCGGAAATCCCATTTAACCGCGATGCCTTCATAGAGCGGGTCGAATTCTGTGTGAAGGAATACGGCTACTGCGTAGTGGTTGCCTCTGAGGGCGCCCAGTACGAAGATGGCCGTTTTCTGGCCGACGCGGGTGCCAAGGATGCCTTTGGCCACACACAGCTCGGCGGCGTAGCACCAGCACTGGCCAACATGGTTCGACAAGCCTTGGGGTATAAATACCACTGGGCGGTTGCAGACTATCTACAACGCAGCGCTCGCCACATTGCCTCTGCCACCGACGTTGAGCAGGCTTACGCAGTGGGCAAAGCTGCCGTGGAAATGGCTCTGGATGGCAAGCAAGCTGTTATGCCGACCATTGTGCGCGAGCAGGCGAAGCCTTATCGCTGGAAGATTGGCGAAGCCCCTCTTAGCGAGGTGGCCAACCAAGAAAAGAAAATGCCGATTCACTACATTACTGACGACGGTTTCGGCATTACCAAAGATTGCCGGGACTACCTACAGCCACTCATTGCCGGCGAGAGCTTCCCGCCTTTCGAGAACGGCATTCCTAAAGTTGCAAAGCTGGGCAACACTCTGGCTGAGAAAAAACTGAAAACTGACTTTCATATCTGATTCACGGAAGAGGCCCATCCCGGCCACAAAAAAAGGGCTCTGCATATTGGTGCAGAGCCCTTTTTTCGTTCATGTGCAATGTAGATCAGTGCGCCTGACCTGCCTCCAACTGTCGCACGTAGCCCGAGAATTCGTCGTAGCCACCTATGTACGTGTCGCCCACAAGGATCTGCGGCACGGTATGAACAGGCCGGCCAATTTTGTCTGCTATGTCGGCTTTCGTCATATCCTGCTCGATCATATCAACCCAGGTAAATGGCATATTACGGGCCTCACAAAGGCTGATTGCGCGCGCGCAAAAACCGCAACTTGAACGACCGTAAATTGTCACCTGCTCCATAAAAAAACCTCCAAAACTATGCGCTCCGGAACGCTCCGGAGTGAGAAAAATGATAGATTCATGATGACACGATTCAAAGAAATTAAAAATTGATGCTTTGAATGGCGGCCATAGTACCGGATCATACCTAAAAAGCCTTTGCTCACTCACTGAAAGGAGGAATATGCACACCCGCGCAAGGAGAGCTCAGTGGTTTACCTGACGTTATTTCTGACCTCGTTCGCCGCAGCCACACTGCTGCCGGCCTATTCGGAAATACTCACAGGCACGCTGGTTGTTCAGGGGTATCCCATGTTGTGGCTGTGGGTCTGGGCCACTCTGGGCAATACGCTGGGGTCCGTGGTTAACGGTATTATTGGCAGGCAAATTGATCGCCTCAAGGACAAACGTTGGTTCCCGATCAGCGAGGCCCAGCTCCATAAGGCCAGAAACAGCTTTAACCGCTACGGCCAGTGGTCTTTACTGCTGGGCTGGCTGCCGCTGGGCGGCGACGCGTTAACGCTGGTAGGTGGCGTTATGCGCGTGCCTTGGCTCAACTTTATTGTGCTCGTGGGTATTGGCAAAGGCCTGCGCTATGCTTTTGTGATCTGGCTGGTCGCCGAAGCATCAGGGGTATCATCGCCCTCGCCGTAAAGGTACTTGCGCAACAACGGCTCGCCATTGAATTCTGAATAAAGCACGGCGATAAAAGTATACACTCCTATCAGTTTGCGGTTAAGAAACACAAACTCTCTGGGCGGCACCCGGAAGTAGCGGCTTACAGCCGATCGTGCCGCCTGGCGCGCCACTCGAGAAGGCAGATCGCTTTGCTTCCAGCGGTACTGCCCTTCGCTACTAACTGCGGTCTCTGGCCAGCTTTTGTGGTCACTGGAAAGCGGCTCCAGAACAGACATACAAATCTGTCCAAACTTCTCCAACACGTCTTTTGGCCAGTCTGTGCTCATAAAGCGAAGTTTTACGCCTCCGTCGATCACCGCATCAAGGTCATCTTCGTAGGAGGCTCGAACCATCTGGATAACCGGATCGAGAAACTCTCTGGAGTACGATTGCACCGCCCCAAAATCCAGCAGTACGATGCGATCTTGGTCAACACCCTTGCTTTGCCCTTCATCAGGCCCGTCACCACTTTCTTCAGCAATGCGAATGCGATAATTGCCAAAGTTGGGGTCGGTCTGAATTTCACCCCAAACAAACAACTCCCGAAAAAACAACTCCAACGCGGCCTTGCCCAGGTTGCTACGACGCTCAAGCGATAACTTACCAACCTCCTCGGAACTCAGGGAATGGCCGTGTTCGTATGTGGCGCCAATAATGTGATCGGTGGAATACTCTGGCAACACTCTGGGAACCACAAACCGTGGATCATCCCGAAGCATTTGGCGGAATTTTTCTGTTGTGTGGGCTTCTAGGCGGTAATCCACTTCTCGATGCATCATTTGCCGGACTTCTTCCAGCCAGTCCTCAAACTCCGGCCCAAAACTCACCAACCGGGCCACTCTAAGCATCTGAGCGACCGCATTCAGGTCGCTGTCTACCGCGTCTGCGACACCCGGGTACTGAACCTTTAGCACGAGTTCCAAGCCATCGCTGCGCCGAACAGCTCGGTGAACTTGTCCAAGCGAGGCCGCGCCTATAGGCTCGGGATCTACCTCTAGTTCTGCAAGTTTCTCGTTACCCAGTTCAGCTTTAAGCACGCGTTCGATGGACGGCCACTCCAATGAGGTGGTCTGATCCTCCAGGGTGTGCAGCGCTTCGGTCACCTCTTCTGGCAAAAAGTGTTCGCCGTATAGCGCCATCACTTGGCCTATTTTGACCACACTACCCTTCAGCTGGCCAAGCTCATCTACCAGATAACGTGCCTGGCTGGAGAGCATGGCACGGTGACGTTCGTCTCGTTTTTCTTTGCTACTGAGCCAGTTGGTGGCCATGTGCGAGGCCATACGTGTTCCGGCGAAGAGCCCCGCACGAGTAAGACTCAGCCTGCGTTCAAAGCTGCCTGTCTTGATGCGAGAGACTGAATTACCTGAGCGTCTGGATGCCATGTGCGACCTGCCCGAATCGGAGAATTTAACCTTCTGACATTATACTGCTCTTCCAACCGTCACGATAACTCACCGCAGAGTCACCTAGGCCGGCGACCAACTGGGCCATCAAGCGCGCTTCGATATCTTTCATCGATGCAGCGGGCACAAAGTCGCGAACCTGGCACATGGCCAGTCCGGCATAACCACAGGGATTGATTCTTCGGAAGGGCTCCATATCCATATCAACATTCAGTGCCAGGCCGTGGAAAGAGCAGCCGCGACGCACCCGCAACCCCAAGGAAGCGATTTTCGCATCACCCACATACACCCCGGGTGCATCTGGCCGCGGTTTGGCCGTTATCCCAAGCTCCGCCAGTGTGCGCACAATGGCTTGCTCAATAACATCCACCAACGCCCTTACCCCCATTTTACGCCGGGTTAGGCCCATCATCAGGTAAACCACTAACTGGCCGGGGCCGTGGAAGGTTACTTGGCCGCCACGATCCACCTGAATAACCGGGATATCACCCGCCGCCAGAATGTGTTCGGCTTTGCCCGTCTGCCCCTGGGTGTAAACCTTGGGGTGCTCAAGGCACCAGAGTTCGTCGTTGGTGCGATCGTCTCTTTTCGCTGTGAAGCTTTTCATCGCTTCCCAGGTTTCCAGATAGGGTTGTTGCCCTAATGATCTAACAATCAGGTCAGGCATCGTGCTTACAACACCATGTGCACACGGCCACTGGCCTTGAGCTCTTCAAACAGCGCCTTTAGTTGCGGTTCACCCGTTGCCACTATATTCAGCCGAACTGAGCAGAAGCGCCCCTTACTGCTGTCTTGAACGGAAACATCCGCCTCGCAGATTCCCGGCGCGTGCTGCTCAACAACCCCAACCACAAACTCCTTAAAATCCGGGGCAGAGTTGCCGATCACCTTGATGGCGTAGTCGCAGGGGAACTCAATTTTTGGTGCGTTCGGCTTACTCATGCCGCTTTACTCCCGGGCTCAACTCGCCCTTACTGAAACAACTGAACAAAAAACAACTTGACGGTATCCCAAATGCGCTTGAAAAAGCCGCCCTCTGGCACTTCCGTCAACGCAAGTACCGGCTGATCTATCAGCACCTCACCGTTAAACGACACCTTTACACGGCCCAGCTCGTCGCCGGCACTAATGGGTGCTTTGATCACCGAATCAAGATCGACGCTGGACTCAAGACTATCCCGGGAACCACGTGGAATGGTTACAAAGGCGTCTTCCATCATGCCCACCGATAGCTTATCCGACTCCCCACCCCATATCTTGGCTTCAATAAGTTCCTGACCGGCGCTGAACAAACGCTCGCTCTCAAAGTAACGGAACCCGTAGTTCAACATTTTCTGAATTTCCTGAGAGCGCGCCTGTGAACTGCTGGTGCCCATTACCGCCGCAATGAAGCGGGAATCGTTACGCTTGGCAGACGCCACAAGGCAATATCCGGCTTCTTCAGTATGGCCGGTTTTCAGGCCATCAACACTGTCATCGCGCCACAACAGGCTGTTGCGGTTAGGCTGACGGATATTATTGTAGGTAAAGTGCTTTTCTGCATAGATTGGGTAGTTTTCTGGATAATCATTGATAATTGCACGCGCCAGCACTGCCAAGTCATAGGCAGTGGAAAAATGATCGGGCGCAGGCAAACCCGTCGCATTTTCGAAATGGGTATCCTTCATGCCCAGCAGCTGAGCCTGCTGATTCATGATATCCACGAAGGCCCCCTCACTGCCGGCAATAAACTCTGCAAGCGCAACAGATGCATCGTTGCCAGACTGGATAATAACGCCTTTAAGAAGCTTCTCTACGGAGACGCTGGTGCCTTCTTTAACAAACGTGCGAGACCCTTCTGTTTTCCAGGCGTTTACACTAATTGGAACCAGGTCAGACATGCTGATCCGGCCTTCGTCTAGCTCACGCTCAACAATGTATGCCGTCATCATTTTGGTCAGACTGGCGGGCGGGAGCCGCTCATTGCTGTTCTCCTCCATGATGATGCGGCCGCTCTCGGGATCCATGAGCACGTATGAGCTGCCAGCAATCTGTGGCGGAGACGGAATCAGAACAGTCTGGGACATTGCGTTGCCTGATACCGAAAGCATCAACACAAAAGCGAGTGTCGCAGAGAAAAAGGAGAGCGAGCGAAAAACTGATTTTAAAGCCATGGGTCTATTCATTCGTCGTTAGGTGTATTTTTATGTGTGATCTGACGCTTAGTCAGAGTCGGTCAGCACAATTGATTGCGAAAACCCTTTTGTTTCCAGAAGGTTCTGCGTCTTTCTCGCACTGCCTTCATCTTGAAAAGGGCCTACCTGTACTCGGTGAAAGCGCCCCGAGGCTGTATTCACAGCACGCACACGCACGGGGTTACTAGGAGGGTTACTAAGAGAGTTACCGACAGAGTTTCCGAGCGCGCTCCTAGCGTGGCCTTGCAATTTCTCTGCAGGGTCTCGACTGCTGAACGAACCAAGTTGAACAAACAGCCCGCCACCAGCACCCTGCTCACTATCTACAGCGACGGTTTTGCCTGGCTCAGGAGCTGCCTTCACAGGTGGCTGCCCATCGGGGGCAAACGGTTGGCTAGCGATAAACATGCTGCCATCCGGCTTGACCGTGATCATCTCCACCTTTACCCGGGCAGTGCCCCGGGATTGATAGCCCAGCTTCTTGGCCGCTGCGTAGGACAAGTCGATCAAGCGATCCCCATGGAATGGGCCCCGATCGTTAACCCGCACAATCACCGAACGGTCGTTATCCAGGTTGGTCACTCTTGCATAACCCGGAATCCTCAAGGATTTGTGGGCTGCCGACATTTGATACATGTCGAAGGTTTCGCCGTTGGATGTCTTGTGTCCGTGAAATTTTTCGCCATACCAGCTTGCGGTTCCACGAGCGACATAACCATCATTGCTGTTCAGCACAGAGTACTGTTTACCCCATACCGTATATGGCGATTTATTCCCGGTTCTAACTGGCGCATGGTATACGGGTACGGCATCGGACAATCCGGACACATCAAAGTTGCCCGTGGGAGCTCTGTCCTGGGTGATTGTATAACGTGATGATTGATCTGTGCCGGCCGGTGCTGGAGTGGGCTCCGAAGCACAGCCAGCCAGTACCAAAACTGCCGATATCATCGGCCATATAACTAAGCGATTTGAGATCACTGCCCGGATGTCCTCTGAGATGCGTGCCTGCGGAAAAACGTAAACACAATAATAGCCTCCATTGTAACGGGTTCGCGGCGCCTATCACCATTACCAGCGTGACATCAGGCCGTGATCATCCTGCGATGAGTGTGGATGGACATAAGAATGCCAAACGCCGCCATCAACGTGACGGTTGACGTGCCGCCGTATGAAATCAGCGGCAAGGGTACCCCGACCACTGGCAACAGGCCACTCACCATGCCAACATTCACAAACACATAGATGAAAAAGGTCATGGTCAACGCGCCTGCCACCAACCGGCTAAACGAATCCTGAGCGGTAACCGAAATATAGAGGCAACGCAGAATAATCAGAAAATAAATACTAAGCACCACCAGGATTCCGATAAACCCAAACTCCTCTGCCAGAACGGCCACAATAAAATCCGTGTGGCTTTCGGGTAGGAATTCCAAGTGCGACTGAGTACCTTGAAGCCAGCCTTTTCCATCAAGACCGCCGGAGCCAATGGCGGTTTTGGATTGAATGATATTCCAGCCAGCGCCCAGCGGATCGCTCTGCGGATCCAGCAATGTCAGTACACGCTGCTTCTGATATTCGCGCATTCCGAAAAACCACATCACTGGTGCCGCTATGGACACCATCACAAAAAATGCGCTAATCAGTTTCCAGCTCATGCCGGCAAAAAACACCACAAACAGGCCGGCCATGCCGACCAGAAGCGACGTACCTAGATCAGGCTGCTTCACAATCATGATCATGGGCAGCAGCACAATCGCCAAACCCACGCCTACGCGAGACAGCCTCGGCGGCAAAAAATGCCGCGACAAGTACCAGGCTGCCATCATGGGCACCACTAATTTCATAAGTTCTGACGGCTGAAACCGGGGCAGCCCCGGCAGAGCCAGCCAGCGTTGCGCACCTTTAGCGCCGATACCCACAAACAGCACAGCAACCAGGCCAGCCACGCCAAGGACGTATAGCCATGGCGCCCAGCGGCGAAATACGGAAGGATCTAGTTGGGCAAAAACCAGCATCACCACAAAGGCAATCCCAAAACGCACGCCTTGCGCCTTGACCACATCAAAATTTCGGTCTGCACCGCTGTAAAGTACGAACAGGCCGCCCGTGATCAGGGCCACAAGCAGCACCAGCAGAATAGGATCCAGGTGCAGGGCTGACCATAAGCCTCTCGGGCGACCGAGGGGATTGGCGGCAGTTGAACTAAACACTTCCCGAACAGCCATTAACGAACCTCGTTTTCTGAATCGGTTTTGCTGATCAGTGAGCTATCCCCAGTCGCTGAAAACTCCAGTAGCCAGGCATCAAACAGTGCTCGCGCTACCGGTGCTGCGGTGCTGCTGCCACCGCCTCCGTTTTCAACAATCACGGCAACGGCGATTTGAGGATTTTCCACCGGTGCAAATCCGACAAACATGGCATGATCGCGCAGCCTTTCCCGAACCTCTTCGGCATCGTACTCTTCATCTTCTGCAAGGCTGAACACTTGAGCCGTGCCGGTTTTTCCCGCCATACGGTAGGAAGCTCCCCGGCCAGCGGCACGGGCGGTACCTTTGCTTCCATGCATCACGTCCGCCATGGCATCTGTAACGTATTCCCAATTACTCGGATCGTTGAGCGTTAGCGGCTTGTGGGTTTCGCTCGGCAAAAACTCATCTGGCAATTTGTCGCCCTGAATGCCTTTCAGCAACCTGGGTTCAACCCACTCACCCCGGTTCGCAATCAACGAAGTTGCCGTGGCCAGCTGCAAAGGCGTAGCGAGCATAAAACCCTGGCCAATACCCATGTTTACCGAGTCCCCTGGATACCAGGGTTCGTTGCGCACCGCCCGTTTCCAGTCTCGGGAGGGCAAAAGCCCCCTGAGGGCGCCAGATACATCCAAGGTTGCATCCTCGCCAAAACCGAAGCGAGCCAGGTAGCTGTGCATGGTATCCACGCCCATTTCCACAGCAGCCTCATAAAAGTACACGTCGCAGGATTGCGCCATAGCGTAGTTCAGATCAACCCAGCCATGCCCCCCTCGCTTCCAATCCCTGTATCGGCGACCTCCGGAATCGAACTGAAAATACCCGGGATCCCAAACGGTGTGATCCCTTGTGACAGCACCGCTATCCAGAGCCGCGATCGCCAGCATGGGTTTAAGGGTGGAGCCGGGAGGGTACTGCCCACGTAGGGCCCGATTGAAAAGGGGTTTATCTTTGCTGGTACTTAATTCGCGATAATCTGGCACGCTAATACCGGTAACAAATTTATTGGCGTCAAAGCCGGGCACGCTGGCAAGAGCCAATAACCCTCCCGTTGCTGGCTCAATAGCGACAATAGCGCCACGGCGACCATCGAGAAGCTCGTGGGCCCTTTCCTGCAACCGCAGATCGAGATGCAGCTCCAGATCCTCACCCGGCGCTGGATTTTCTCTCTCCAGAACTCTCAGAGTCCGGCCCCGCGCGTTGGTTTCTACATGCTGATAGCCAACCTTGCCGTGCAACTGCTCTTCATAAAATCGCTCAATACCGGATTTACCAATATAGTTGGTGCCTGCGTAGTTAACCGGGTCGATCCGCTGCAACTCATCGCGATTAATTCGGCCAACAAAGCCCAGCGCATGCGCTGTCAACTCGCTGTGCGGGTAGTACCGAACAAGTTCTGCTTCCACTTCCACACCTGGCAATTCGTGCCGGTGTACCGCCAGGCGCGCAATTTCGTCTTCGGTTAGGTCGTAACGCAGCGGGATTTCCTGAAAGGGTCGCCGTGGCTCACTCAGGCGACGCTGAAACCGCTCTAGATCCTCTTCAGAAACATCGAGAATCCGAACAAGCTGCTCCAGAGCAGCGTCCATGCTGCCAACCCGCTCGGGCACCAGTGTCACACTGAACACTGGGCGATTTTCCGCCAGTAGTACATGATTGCGATCATATACAAGCCCGCGCGGTGGCGGTACAGATTGAACCTGTACCCGGTTTTTGTCAGAGAGAGTGGTGTAGATGTCGTGCTCTACCACCTGGAGCTGATACATCCGCGCAACCAGCCCGGTCATAAGCAGGAACACGAATAACAACATAACAGTAACGCGGCGCTGGAATAATCTGCGCTCGGCGGCAATGTCCTTGAATTCACCCCACGGCATGGATGCTTCCTAAGCCCGGTGGTACGGGTGGTTACGGGTGATCGACCAGGCCCTGTATAGCTGTTCCGCCAACAGGATCCGCACCAAAGGATGGGGCAACGTAAGAGGAGAGAGAGACCACTGTTGGTCTGCACGCTGGCGACAGGGCTCAGCAAGTCCATCAGGACCGCCTACAAGAAAGCTCACATCCCGCCCATCCTGCTGCCAGTTTTCCAGCTGGCTGGCCAGCTTTTCGGTAGACCAGGGCCGGCCAGATACTTCCAGCGCAACAACCTTATCCTTGGAGCCGGTTGCCGCCAGTATTGCGTCGCTTTCGCGCTGCATAAGCCTGGGAATATCTGGGTTTTTGCCACGATGAGGCATGGCAATTTCTACCAGATCGAGAGGCATTTCCGGAGGCATACGACGCGCGTAGTCGTCATAGCCTTTACTGACCCACTCGGGCATTTTTTGCCCCACGCAGATCAGACGCAATCGCATGATTACTCGCTGCCTGCAACACCGGGATCCGGTGCATCACGCCAGAAGCGTTCCAGATCGTAGAACTCACGGGTGGCAGGCAGCATGACATGAACAACCACGTCGCCCAGGTCCACCAGTATCCAGTCACTACCACCGCCGCCTTCAACACTGTTGACGCGAGCACCCTGCTCTTTTGCATCGACAACAACAGAGTCTGCAAGGGATTTAACGTGTCGGTTGGATGTTCCGGATGCCAGAACCATGAAATCGGTAACGCTGGTGCGATCCCGTACGTCAACAACACTGACGTCCTGTGCTTTCACATCTTCAAGTGCATTCACTATCAGATTCTTAAGTTGTTCTGCCTGCATAATTACCCTGTTGTCCGGGTGCCGGCCGGAATGGCCACCCGAAAAGTCATTTTCGATCGAGATTGTAACACTAAAAGTTCTTCACAGTGCATGCCGATAAACCCCCATACGCTGAATCTCCGCCAAGACCTTATCGGGGGCCAGATAACGCGCCGATCGGCCACTACCAATACGCTCGCGAATGCCGGTTGCGGAAATATCAAGCCAAGGGGGGTCTAACTCAAGCGCAAGCCCCGCAGCTTGGCTGTGCAGGGCTTCGGCACTTTCCACTCGGCGCGCCGCCAGCAAACTAGCCGGCTCACCTTTTGGGTCTAACGCTGTGCCAGGCCGCCGCACAACAACAATGTGGGCAAGGCTTGAAATCTGTTGCCACTCCTTCCACCGGTCAAAACCGGCAAATGCGTCCGTGCCCACAATCATCACCAGTGGTTCACTTACACCCAACTCGTTGCGCAACTGGCGCAGCGTGTCTGCCGTATACGACGCACCCTCTCTGCGCAGTTCACGGTCATCAATGCGCAAGTGAGGCTCATCAATTATCGCCACCTCCAACAAGCGCAGCCGTTGTGCAGCCGTGGCGCCTGTCTCGCCCCGGTGGGGGGGAATATGACAGGGCACAAGATTCAAAGGCACGCCTGCGAACCGCTCACTAACCTCCAGCGCCAGGCGCAGGTGGCCATGGTGCACTGGGTCGAAGGTACCGCCATAAATGACATGCATCGTCATCAGGCCCTAACGTGGCCATCGCCGAACACCACGTATTTCTGGGAGGTTAGGCCTTCAAGCCCTACCGGCCCACGAGCGTGTATTTTGTCGGTGGAGATACCGATTTCGGCACCCAAGCCATACTCAAAGCCATCGGCGAAACGGGTGGAGGCGTTCACCATCACCGAACTTGAATCCACTTCGGCAATAAAGCGCCGGGCACGGGTGTAGTTCTCTGTAATGATGCTGTCGGTGTGCTGGGAGCTGTAACGATTGATGTGAGCTATAGCGCCGTCCAACCCATCCACTACGCGAATGGCCAGCACTGGAGCCAGGTACTCTTCCTGCCAGTCTGCGTCTGTTGCAGCCTTTATATCTGCGAGAACTTCCCGGGTCTGCTCGCACCCACGCAGCTCCACTTTCTTCTCTGCAAAAGCAGAACCCAGCAACGGCAAGATATCGGCAGCAACTTCCTGATCCACCAGCAAGGTCTCCATAGTATTGCAGGTGCCGTACCGATGAGTTTTGGCATTTACAGCCACGTTCAGGGCCTTTTCCGGATCTGCCTGACTGTCGATGTACACGTGGCACACGCCATCAAGGTGCTTGATGACTGGCACCCGTGCGTCCCGGCTGATTCGCTCAATCAAACCCTTTCCGCCCCTGGGCACAATTACATCCACATACTCAGGCATGGTGATCAGTTCGCCGACAGCCGCGCGATCGGTGGTTTTAATAACCTGCACTGCCGACCCTGGCAAATCGACCTCCGCAAGCCCGCGAGCCAAGCACAAGGCAATGGCTTGATTGGAGTGAATAGACTCAGACCCGCCGCGCAAAATAGTGGCGTTGCCAGATTTCAGGCAAAGGCTTGCGGCCTCAACCGTCACATTGGGGCGAGACTCATAAATTATGCCGATGACGCCAAGAGGCACTCGCATTTTGCCAACCTGAATACCAGACGGGCGATAGGTCATATCAGTAATGGCACCAATGGGGTCGGGCAAAGAGGCAACTTGGCGGAGCCCCTCAATCATGGCGTCAACTCGTGCAGATGTAAGCTCAAGCCGGTCAAGCATGGCAGCATCCAGGCCGTTTTCTTCCCCACTGGCAAGATCGCGGGCATTTGCCTCAGCCAACTCGACACGGGCAGCATCTAACGCTTCTGCGGTAGCCAGCAGCGCACGGTTACGCACTTCTGTTGTAGAACGAGCAACAAGTGTCGCGGCAGCTCGTGCCTGCTGCCCGACTTCGGTCATATAAACTGCAATATCCATCCCTTTACCTTATTTGTTTTCTGCCAGAACTCAGGAATACGAACATAACTTTACCTTTCTCGTTTCAAGTACGCACCCCAAACAGATATTATACCGCTGCGGTACAACGGGAACCCCGAAAAAGGACGAATACCATGGCCCAAACGGCCGACAAGTTTTTGCTGAACCGGTTATCACGCGCCAGCCTTGCTGTTTTTGCGGCCATTGCGGTTCTGTGTGTGTTATTCGGAGAGCTGCTTACCGCCGCCTGCGCAGCAGCTGCAGCCGGTGTTATTATCAGTGGGCGCAGCTTTCATCCGGGGCGCGAAGCCAACCCATGGCCAACCATTCAAAAATTATTTTTTGCGGCGCTAATACTGCTGCTAACAACCAGCTTCTGGACGGGCCCCTGGGCGCTCAGTCACTGGCTTTACGGGCTGGCACTGATTGCGTTTGCACTGGTGCCCCGCGGCGTCGCAACCTTGGTAACCGTGGTTATGGTGGTTCTTGCCATGGTCTCTGCCCATTGGGCGGAAGGTATTGCCGACCGCCACCAAATGGTCAGTGCGCTTTTGCTAACTATTCTTCTTTCTGCAGTGCTGATATTCCTGCGCGAATACAAAACCCGCCAGCTCGCGCCCCTGAGACGTACCGATGAACTTACACAGGCCGCTAGCCGCGAATACTTGTCGGCAGATCTGCACAAGGAAATCCAACGCAGCGAGCGCGAAGGAACCGACATGTCTATTATTATGATCGGCCTGGACGCCCATGCCAGCGACAACGACCCTGACGAAGATATTCGCTCCATTCTTCCAAGAATTGGCCGCTTCCTGCATTCTCAAATACGAGATTTCGATACCTATTATCGAGCGGCAGACTTGCAATTTCTGGTGATCTTACCGGGCATAGCCACCCATGAGGCCATCACCCGGGCTGAATCCATCCGCAAAGGCCTTGGCACTCTGCTCGAAACTCACGGCATGAACCTTACCGTGAGTACCGGTCTCGCCGGACTAAACATCGGCGACGATGCTGACAGCCTGCAACAGAGCGCAGCTAACGCTCTACGCCGGGCGCAACAACAGGGCGGCAACCGGACTCAGGCCTACAGTGCCTGGTCGCCGGTAGCGTCGCCATTACAGCCACGTGCGGAAGGATCTGCGCCATGACAGAAACCAGGCTGAGAACTTGGACACACAGCGTGGGCTACGGTTTGGCCACGTTGTTTATATTTATGTTGGCTCTGCAAAACCTTCGCTATGGTTTTTATGAGCTTTTCTACCTTGCCGCCGGCCTGGCCGCTCTGGCTCTTGCGGGCGTTGCCTATACACTGCTGAGCCGCAGGCATCAACTTTCTGCGCCCGGCCACTTAGTTATTCTCTCGGGTTTGAACAGCGGTCTTCTGGCGGCAATGCTAACCATGGGCAGCACGGGCATTACCCACTGGGCCATGCCGTTACTGGTGCTTAACCTATTGATACTGCCGCTTCGTCAGGCGCTAATGCTGTCTCTACTTCTGATTGCGCCCATGGCGATTTTGCTCTTCGTGAAGCAGCCTCCCATGGAGGCCCTCACTGCGGTTAGTGGCCTGTTTATTGTGTTGATCGTTGCGGCACTTTATATATGGCATTACGACCACATGGCACAATCTGCCGAAGACTTGGCCATTACCGATCCGGTTACCGGGGCCCACAACGCCCGCTTTCTTGATGAAACCCTACAAAAAGAAATCAGCCGCGCCATTACCACAGGCCACTACCTTTCGGTAATCGACCTGACCATAGATTACGCCGACGAGGCCACCGATCTTCACGGCCAGCCTGGTATGCAGGCGTTATTTTTCAACATGACCCAACACTTATTCGGCGTTATCCGTGCCGGCGACACCCTGTATACGTTGAATGGTTCGGAGTTTTTCCTAATCCTGCCCTTCACTCCGGAAGAAGGAGTGCGAGTGATTGCTGAGCGCATAAGGCGCACGATCTCAGAACATCACTGGCCGGTGATCGGCAAGGCAACGGTAAGTCTGGGCTGCACAACTCGGGGCAGCAGCGACACCCGAACCGACACACTGCGCAATCGTGCTCACCAAGCCATGCTTGAAGCCCGCCGGCGCGGCGCCGACTCCGCCTGGTTCAGCCCTGGAGAAACCCTCCAAACATGAGCAGCGCCTGGCTTACAGACCTCACTGCATGGCTAAGTGCCAATCCTGGGTGGGTGTCAGTAGCACTATTCAGTACCGCTTTCATTGAATCCTTGGCAATTGCCGGCATTCTTGTACCCGGCGTTGCATTCCTGTTTACCATTTCTGTGATGGCCGCCCAAATAGACATGCCTCTTATGGAGGTGCTGGCCTGGGCCGGCCTGGGCGCTATAGCCGGCGACACGCTGAGTTTTGCCATTGGCAGACTCCTTCAGGATCGACTAACAAGCGTATGGCCATTGAGTCGCTACCCAGAACAGATCAACAAAGCGGAAGGTTTCTTTCAGCATCACGGTGGAAAAAGCGTGCTTATCGGGCGCTTCGTGGGGCCGTTGCGGCCGGTAATACCGATGATTGCGGGGGCGCTCCTAATGCCCTGGCGCCGCTTTCTGGCATTCAACATAGGGTCGGCCATTGGCTGGGCACCGGTTTATATTTTGCCGGGATTTCTAGTGGGCGATGCACTGGCAAGCGCTGTGCAGCCGCCAACCCATATGTATCTGGTTACGGGCATTAGTTTGACGACGCTGGCGGTAATCTACTTGGTTATTTTTCGTTTTCAGCTAGGCCTTGGCGACAACAGCCGCCTTTACCTCTGGCTTCAGCGAAAGATGGCGCAGTACGAAACCACCCATCGCTTTTGGCGGATGTATACCAATGAACGGCCTGCACAAGAGGGCGAGTTTCCGCTGGCCTCACTGATGCTGGCAATGGGATCCCTGGCCCTGTTTGCGCTCTGGGGCCAACTGGCAACCATGACACACGTCATTGAGCCTTTTAATCAGCTGGCGATGCAGTGGTTCAGTGAACTGCGCCAGCCATTGCTCGATGCGCCAGCCATCGCCGCCACACTCTTGGGAGACCCGCCGGTTCTCACGGCAGCAGCCGTGCTGGCAGGCCTGGTGTTGGCATTTCGGGGGCACTATGCGGCAGCGGTACACATTCTGCTGGCAGCTATTGCCACCATAGTACTGGTTTGGGGGCTGAAATCGGCCACGGGAATTGCACGCCCGGATCAGGTTTTCAACCCGCCAACATCCGGCTCTTTTCCCAGCGGCCACACTGCCGGCATTACTGTATTCGTTACGCTACTGGCCAGCTTTGTGGCGGCGGAAAACCACAACCGTAAACGCTGGCAAACGTACATCCTGCTTTCTTTGCCGCTGATTCCTGTAGCCATAAGCCGGCTTTATTTGGGCGTGCACTGGTTCAGCGATATTGTGGGGGGGTTATTACTCGGGCTGGCTATCACCGGCGCCACAAGAGCAAGCTTCAGCCGCTATGACCGGGTGCCTATTTCACCTGATGCGCTGACCATCTCAGCAGGCGTCGCGTGGCTGACTTTTGTTTGCGTTTACGTTTGGCTGGCCTGGTCAGACGCTGTACAACATTACGCTCTGACGTCGTAAGCGTCGTTATTAGCGCTCTTCAAGGGCGTCAAGCAACGCCTGCAGGCGGCTCAGCCGGGCAAGTGGATCCTGCATTTCCACGAGGTGTTGCTTATCCTGCTTGCTCAAGGGCAGCAGTTCGGTCAGGCGCCAGCCGACATCGCGGGCATCGTCATAATCGACACTCATGCCCAGTTCGTGGATAACCGGGTGTCGGAACAACGCGCGCAAAACTGACGGCAGTTCATAAAGCCCGGACGGAATATCTCCCGAAGCCTCTGCCGGCAGCAAAATGACATCACCCATGTTTAATCCGTCATCCTGCTGCCAGCTATCGGTAATTGAAACCTTGGCATCCCCTTCAACGGTTATTCCCAGCAACCCATTGTCCAACTGCTGGAAATCGATGATGCGCACATAAGTGCCAATCTCATAAAAAGACGCCATGCGCCCGGTTTCTGCACCATCACGTAACAAGATTATGACAAACCCCTGATCATTCTTCAGGCAGTATGTCAGCATATCAATGTAGCGTGGTTCGAACAGTTGTAACGGAACCCTGCCTCCTGGCAGCACAACCGAATTGAGCGGAAAAACGGGAACCTTCATCGGATGGACAACAACTGTTGCACTTCATCTACCCGCGCTCGCGCTTTCGTTAATAGCTCCAAGCTTCGCGATGCGCTCAGCTCAAGATTGCCCAACCTGCGGTAGGCCGGCACCTCATCAAATGAGGGCAAACCTTTATTCTGGCTGGACCCAATCATCACGTGAAGTTGCGCTACGATAACCACATCCGCCAACTGCGGCTCCACTTCCCGGCTTTCAAAGCTCCAACCTTCCGCGTGCCGCACAGCATCAACGAAGGTCGGCGGGAACGCCCAGCTTTCCAACACAGCGGTGCCGACATCCGCCCGCAGCTCGCTGATGGCATTCTGTAGGTTGGTATCATCAGCAAACAAGTTTACGTGATGCTCCGCCTGCACCAGAATCGGAACTACGCCTATATCGTGAAGTAAACCGGCCAGTAGCGCTTCTTCCGGGTTCAGGCGAGTTGCATGGTCTGCCAGTACCCAGCAAAGCGCCGCAACCTCACGGGAGTGTCGCCAAAGTTTTTCCATCTCTTTTTGCAGCGACGGGTGCCGACTTTTGAACACTTCTCGCAGCGAGAATACGGTAACAAGCTGGCGAGTCGTTCTCATGCCCAGCCGAATCACCGACTCACGCACATTACGCACATCACTGAACCCTCGGTAAAGCGGGCTGTTACACGCCCGTACCAGCTTGGCCGCCATGGCAGGATCAGCTGACACAGCACTGGCCACCTGATCGGCAGTGGAGTTGTCATTGTCTGCCATGCGCCGCACTTTCCACGCCACATCAGGAACACTGGGTAACTTGAGCTGGTTGGAACGAAGCTCCGCGTAGAACTCCATCAGAAGATGGTGTTCCTCGCTCTCACCTTCGTCATTACCTTCACCAGAATCCATCTCCACTTGGGCAACGGGCGCTGCCCGCAGAAGCTGGTTAAGCACATCCTGTTCTACTACCAGAAACTCACTGGGTTTTACCGCGATAACGTCGTACATTCTTGGCTGCAACCTGGCGATGGGGTTTAGCGCCTTCTCGGTTTCGGCTTCGATGACCGAGGTGCGACCATCCATCGATTCCAGCTCAACCTTTCCGGCTACCAAAAAATAGTCGAACCCATCGCGTACACCACGCTCCAGCACCCGCTGGCCTGGGCCGTGAGCTCTGCGTTCGGCGCGACTGGCGAGCAATACCAACTGATCATCGGTCAGCCGGTTCAGTGGCTGAAACTCTTTCAAACGGCGTAGCGGCAGGCTTTCCTGGCTAGCCATAAGTAATCTCCTTAGTCGGCTCAAGGCGGAAGATTTAATTGTAGGATCTATTAACGATTGTAACCACGTCGATGGAAAACAACCATTCGCCGGAGGGCTTACGCGTTACTGGCAGCCAGCGCAGGCAAAGGTGTCGCAATGGATCTGGAAAAGCTTAGTTAATCCGGGCCCTCATACAAAAAAGCCCGCACAGAATCATCTGCGCGGGCTTTTTTGTTTCGGGGTGCGCGTGTTAGAAAAATGACCAGCCGCCATCATCCTCTTCCTCAACGGCGTCTTCCTCGACCGGCTCAGGCTTGCTCGTAGCGGCAGCTTGGGCCTTTTTCGGCTTAGCGGCAGGCGCGGCGGCCGCAACCTGAACGCTGATCATACCCAGCGCTTTTTTGGTTGATTCATCTAAAATTCCGTTGGTCTGAAGCCCGTTGTCCTTCTGGAACCGAGACAGTTCGGACCGAGTAGCGTCGTCCATTCCGGAGCCGACGTTGGTAATATCGTACCCGGCGCCGTACAAGGCATTCTTGAGTGCAACCGACTCATCAGCGAACGCCGCGGGCACGAAACCCAGTACTGCTATGGTGCCGGCTACAAGCGCTATGCGGCCCAAACGGGTGGTCGCGTTTTTCATGATACTCACCTGCGCTACTCCTGATATCTCATCGATATCCGTTTCTTTTTTGTTGTGTGGTGCCCATCTCCACAGGCTGGGGCGAATTTTTAAGAGCCTAGCATACTTTTGTCTCATGCCGCCTCAATTGACGTCATCGCTCGCATCTTCGACCCTTTGAGACTCTTCGCTGAATTCCCGGATGAAAATCCCCCAGAACGCCATGAACAGTGCAGCGACCAACGGGCCCATCACAAACCCGTTAATACCAAACATGGCGAGTCCCCCCAAGGTGGAAAGCAGCACAATATAGTCAGGTAGCTTGGTGTCACGTCCAACCAGAATCGGTCGCAACAGGTTATCCGCAAGTCCTATCACCACTACGCCAAATATCGTGAGCACCACCGCATGAACGACATCGCCCACGGCGGCCAGATATATCGCAGCAGGCACCCACACCAGAGCGGCGCCCACAGCTGGAAGCAGCGAGAAGATGGCCATTACCACACCCCACAACAACGCTCCGCCAATGCCTAGTATCCAGAAAATAATGCCACCCAGAGCACCCTGTATAATGGCGATCAGCAAGTTACCTTTAACGGTTGCACGGGTTACTTCGGCAAACTTGGAGAATAATAGTCGTTCACGCGCGTCACCCAGAGGAAGCGCGCGGATCAGCAGGTCAACCAACTTGTTGCCATCGCGCAGCAAGAAAAACGCCAAGTACACCATCAGAGCCAGCCCAAGGAAGAACTGAAAGGTATTCTGGCCAACACCCAAAGCCTGCTTGGCAAGAAGCTGGCTGCCACCCAAAAACAGGCTGACCACTCGATCACGAATCTCACTAAAACTGATATCAAATTGCGCCAAAAATGCCTGTATGGCAGGGAAAGATTTATTTACCTGATCAATATACTCGCCGGGTTTTATATCTCCGTCCTGAATTTTCTGATAAACCCCCAGCCCCTCGGCGACCAGAGAGGTCACCAGCACCAGCACCGGAATCACCACAATCAGCATGCACACCGTTAAGGTAATCAGCGCGTTCACGTTTGGGCGCTCACCCAGCCGGCGTACCAAAAACATCTGAAATGGATGAAAAATCAGTGCAATAGCGATGGCCCAAAAGATAGGCCCAAAAAAAGGTTTCATGAGAAACACGAAAGCCAGAGATACTCCGACCAGCATGGCAAGGAAGGTTCGTGTTTCAAGTTTTGCGTACATATTTCCGTTTTATCCCAGTCAAATTCATCCGCGCTTTAGCCTAACACGCTCGCATGGCCACTGGCGCATGCTTCAGGTTATAGTAAACGGTTGTTGATCAGCTATTAAACAGGTCATGGCGTTGGAACTGGAAACTTTTACAATAGAAACTGCTCTGGACGCTGCGACTGAACTGCGCCGAGTTCTGGCTGCCAGGACCCACCGCCGAAAAGTTCTGGGCCAGGAAGTACTGGTGCCGGGTCAGCTGGGCGAGGCACTGAATTTACCACGAATTTCCAACCGCCTGCAGAGCAAGCAGCAACGGTTACGGGATCAAGGGCTTGATGACTTTCAGGAACTCTGGCCAACACTGTCTGCAGCGACACGTGAAAAAGTGCTCAGCGCCATCGGCTGGTACGATCCCAAGGTTCTCAACTGGGAAGACAAGCGCTCCAACCGCAGACCCTCAGGCGATCCAGGCAATTCCTGATTCAAAGCCACTACGCTCTGTTACTCAACTCAAACACATCAAACTGCGAACTGATTTATCCTAATCGTTGAAGATTGTTGTAATGGTTCCGGAAACGGCACACCCGTAACAATCACGCAACCAATCAGTTAGGACAGTCGATGGCATGCGTATTCTGAGAACCGACGATGACCGCTTCGCGGGTCTTGCGGACTACCCTTTTGCTCCTCATTATTTAGATGTTGAACCTGGCCTTCGGATGCATTATATCGACGAGGGCTCGGCCGATGCTTCGCCCGTTCTAATGCTCCACGGCGAGCCCTCCTGGTCGTACCTATACCGCCACATGATCCCTCTCGTCGCCGCTGCAGGGCACAGAGTACTGGCGCCAGACCTTATCGGCTTCGGCAAATCCGATAAACCCGTATCCGTGGACGACTACAGCTACGATCGTCACATTGCCTGGCTTACCCATTGGCTGGAAACTCTGGATCTGCAAAATATAACCCTCGTTTGTCAAAACTGGGGATCGCTTCTTGGCCTGCGGCTTGCTGCAGAGTTCCCCGACCGATTCCAGCGAATTATTGTCGGCAACGGCATGTTGCCAACCGGCGAAACCCGAGCGCCTGTAGCATTCAGTGTGTGGAAGGCTTTTGCGACTCACAGCCCCTGGTTTCCCATTGGGCGGATTGTGCAGCTGGGCACTGAGCGCACACTGAACAAGCACGAGGTGGCAGCCTACGAGGCGCCATTCCCGTCAATAGAGTACAAAGCTGGCGCACGCGCTTTCCCCAAACTGGTGCCTGTGTCCCCCGCCGACCCCGCGAGCGACGCTAACAAAGCAGCATGGAAAGTTCTGGAACAATGGCGGAAACCTTTTATCACCTGCTTCAGCAGCGGAGACCCCATAACCCGCGGAGGCGACCGCTACATGCAACGCCGTATCCCCGGCGCACTGGGACAGCCGCACCTCATTCTGCGCGGAGGGCATTTTTTGCAGGAAGACTCTCCCGAAGACTTCGCACAAATCATTGTTGATGCACTAAAGGCAGAAACGGTGGCCTAGGCCACCATTTCTTTAAGATTTCTTTTCTTTACGGGTTTTTTGGTTTCATCAACCGAATACAGTCACGGTCTGACGGCTGATTGCCAAAAGCTCACCCCGAGGCGTCCAGATCTCTGCGTCATAATGGCAATAGCCATTGCCTGCCTGGTCGATCTTGGCCTTATACAGCAACCAGTCATCAGCCTTCAAAGCCGGCCTTGGGTGTATAATATCCAGCGTCCAAGTGAGTGAACTCGCCGGCACGCGGGTTTTAAAATGCTGGAGAACCGGCGCGGGCCACGCATCCACTAGCGCCAGAATGTGGGCATCTGTCATTACTTTTGGCACTTCCCGAAAGCGCATCCATCCGCCCATCTCACGCCCACTTCCGCCTGTAAACGGCATACTCCCGTAGGCCAGGCGCATCTCGATGTAATTGATAAAACCTGGAGTCTGGCCCTCAATAAAGGGTAATCCCTGGCATTGATCCACAGGTTTTGCTTCCGGAGCAGGCGCTCCGTCAACGCTCACAATAGAGTCTCTGTCGCCGGCAAAACCTGCCAGGCACACCAACCTGGGCTCTGCGTTCTGAACAATCCGGCCCTCTACCTGGCTGACTGATCGACCTTCCCTGAGAACCTGAGCATCAAAGACAGCTGGCACATCAGGCTCTACCGGCCCCACAAACGACACATGCATGGAACGCACGGGTCTGTTTTCAGCAACCATTCGCTCCATACGATCAAACAGCAGCGCCGTAACCAAGCCGCCAAACGTTGCTCGCCCCTGAGACCAGGCGGCGGGCATCAGCAGCTCATTGCTGGCACGGCCAGCGGTAATCAGTTCATCAAAGGTCATAGCGTCTTCCTGTTAGCAACCTATCGGTGGAAAGAGAAAGATTGCCCAAAATACCGGAGCAACGCAATGGCCGCTCCCCGGCAACTACCTACAGGACACAGAATATTTTACGTATTAAAGACGGTTAAAAGCGGTTATAATATCACCACATAATGCATTGCCCGGGCAATGCTCTACCTCCCGAATTCCGAGTAAATCAATGTCTGAAATGTCCTTTGCCGAACTGGGGCTTGATCCAGCCGTACTTGAAGCTGTATCCGCTATTGGTTATGAAACCCCAACGCCCATCCAGGCCCAGTGCATTCCTGCGCTGCTCGCTGGCAAACATCTCCTGGGCGTTGCCCAGACCGGCACGGGTAAAACCGCAGCCTTTGCTCTACCACTATTGAGCCGAATTGACGCAACAGTAAGTGAGCCTCAAATTCTGGTTCTAGCCCCCACACGGGAGCTAGCTATTCAGGTTGCGGAAGCATTTACCTCCTACGCCGCAAAATTCCGCCACTTCCATGTATTACCGATCTACGGCGGTCAGGATTTCTACCCGCAGATCAAAGGCCTTAAACGTGGCGCTCAAGTTATTGTCGGCACCCCTGGCCGTATGCTCGACCATCTTCGCAAAGGCACACTGAAGCTGGGCAACCTGAAAGCATTGGTACTGGACGAAGCAGATGAAATGCTGCGCATGGGCTTTATCGACGACGTAGAGGCTATTCTTGCCAAAACGCCAGCCGACTGCCAGCGCGCGCTTTTCTCTGCCACCATGCCGCCGCAAATCAAAAAGGTTGCGCAAACCTACCTCAACGATGCCACTGAAGTAAAAATCCAGAGCGAAACTCGCACGGTTGAGCGTATTTCCCAGTTTGTCCTGCCGGTTTATGCAGAGCGCAAGCTAGATGCCCTAACCCGCATTCTGGAAGTGGAGCCAGTTGAAGCTGCGATCATCTTCGTACGCACCAAGGCTGAAACCACGCTGCTGGCCGAGAAGCTCAGCGCCCGCGGGCACGCAGTGGCCCCTCTGAACGGCGATCTGAACCAGCGTCAGCGTGAACAGACGGTTGAAGATCTAAAGCGCGGCAAGAAAGACATCATCGTTGCTACTGACGTAGCTGCACGTGGTCTGGACGTTCCCAGAATCACCCACGTTATTAACTACGACGTGCCCTACGACACCGAAGCCTATATTCACCGTGTAGGTCGTACCGGCCGCGCAGGGCGCACGGGCAAAGCGATTCTTCTGGTAACTCCCCGTGAGCGAAGCTGGCTGCGCACCCTTGAGCGTGCCACTAACTCGCCCATGGAAGCTTACCAACTGCCAACGCCCGTTGAACTAAAGAAGATGCGCGAAGAGCAGTTTGAAACCCAGCTTCTGGGCTTTGCTGAAGACAAAAAGCTTGCCAAGGCCATGGGCTTGCTAGACGAAATCGCCGAGCGCAACGAAATGGACATTGCCATGGTTGCTGGCGCTCTCGCCTGCTGGATGGAGGCAATGCAGCCCGGCTCACTCCCTCTGGAGCAGCCAGAAGCACTGCCTGTGGTGTCTTCTACTCCGCCTCCACGTCGTGACCGCAAAGGCGGCCGTCCAGGTGAATTCCGCAAAGGACCGCCAAAAGGTGGTTACAAGGGACGCGGTGGGCCTGGCGGTGCTGGTGCTCGAGGCAAGCCACCTGGCAAAGGCGGCAAGCCTGCAGGTAAGCGGCCTCCTCGTCAGTCTGACGCCAAGCGCTGATAGACGACAAAGCTGTAATCGTAAGGATTGTTATCGGACGCGGAGAAATCCTCCCGTCCGATTTCTTCCCACTCATCCCAGTTCACTTCCGGGAAGTACGCATCGCCATCTACCTCGGCGTGCACCTGAGTAATGTAAATGCGATCTACCATGGGTAGCGCTTCCGTATAGATTTGCCCTCCCCCGATAATCATCACTTCGTCACCACCATCCAGCTCAGCCTGTGCCTCTGCTTTTACTAGCGCTTCACTCAGCGATTGAACGGCAACGGTTCCTGCAGGTGCCTCACGGTCTGCATCCCTGGAAATCACTACGTTCACTCGGCCCGGCAATGGTCTGCCAATAGAATCCCAGGTTTTCCGGCCCATGATGATGGGTTTGCCCATGGTGGCTTGTTTGAAATACTTCAAATCGCCCGGTAGGTACCAGGGCAGATTGTTATTTTTGCCAATAACCCGGTTTCGGGACATGGCGACTATTAAAGCTTTACGCATGCTTTTTCCTCTGGCTCGGAGCTGCGAAATTCGGGGCTGCAAAGATGCGGGAAAGGCTCTCCAAAAACCGCTGTGAATACATCCCTGTACGCTTGGCTCCGCCATCCATGGCTTCGCACATTTTTGGAGAGCCTTTCCCGCATCCTTGCGATCAAATTGTGAGATAGGCCTACAAGTACTAAATAGCGATGGGTGCTTTTATGCCGGGATAAGGGTCGTAGCCCTCGAATTCGAAGTCTTCTAATTCATAATCAAAGACTGACTCTGGCTTACGCTTAATCGCAAGTTTCGGCAATGCTCTTGGCTCGCGCTTTAGCTGCTCAAACACTATGTCGCCTGTTAGGTGGTTTTGATACAGATGGCAATCGCCAAAGGTATGCACAAACTCACCAACTTCCAAATCACACTGTTGAGCGATCATGTGGGTTAGCAGTGCGTAGGATGCGATGTTGAACGGCACGCCCAGCATCAAATCTGCGCTGCGCTGATACAGCTGGCAAGATAGTTTGCCGTCGAGCACATAGAACTGGAACAGACAGTGGCAGGGAGCTAACGCCATACGGCCTTCGCGTGCGTTTTCCTGGGGACCAACCGATTCGTCCGGGAGTTCTGCGGGGTTCCAGGCGGAGACGATCAGGCGGCGGGAGTTTGGCTTGTTGCGAATCTGATCAATAACTTCGCTGATCTGATCTACCACACGGCCATCCGGGCACTGCCAGCTTCGCCATTGTTTGCCGTAAATAGGCCCAAGATCGCCGTTTTCCAGCGCCCACGCGTTCCAGATAGAGACCTTTCGCTCTTTCAACCAGTTATTGTCTGTGGAGCCCTTCAGGAACCAGAGCAGCTCATAAATAATGCTGCGCAGGTGCACCTTTTTGGTGGTGACCAGGGGGAAACCATCCTGCAGATTAAAGCGGATCTGGCGACCGAAGACAGAGCGGGTACCTACGCCGGTGCGGTCGCCCTTATCGAACCCATTATCTACTACGTCGTGCATCAGATCGAGATAGGCTTTCATTCGGCGTTTCTCCGGTAAGCAATAAACATCAAAACCACCCCACCCAGAATCATTGGGAAGGAAAGCACCTGCCCCATGGTGAGCCAGTCGAACGCCAAGTAGCCCAACTGCGGGTCGGGTTGGCGCACAAACTCCACCAAAAAGCGGAACACGCCATAGCAAATCAGGAACAGCCCAGACACCGCCATTCTTGGCCGTGGTTTGGCGGAGAACCACCAGAGAATAATGAAAAACAGCACGCCCTCAAGAGCAAACTGATAAAGCTGGGAAGGGTGACGTGCCAGCGCATCCGGAGCCTGGCGAAACACCATGCCCCAGGGTAAATCGGTAGGCTTGCCCCACAGCTCGCCATTGATAAAGTTACCAATCCGCCCTGCCCCAAGGCCTACCGGCACCAAGGGAGCGACAAAATCGGCAAGGCGCCAGAAACCTGTTCCTATTTTACGGCCGTACCACCACATGGCGAACATAACGCCCAGCAGCCCGCCGTGGAAGGACATACCGCCTTCCCATACCCGCAGGAGCCACAGCGGATCCGCCAGAAACGCATCAAAGTTGTAGAAGAGGACATAGCCAAAGCGGCCACCCAGAATAACCCCAAGCGCGAGATAAAACAGAACGTCGCCCATCTGCTCTTCGGTAATCGGAGACCAGGGTTTACGTGCTCGCAAGCGACCCAGCCACCAGCCAGCCAGAAAGCCAACCAGATATGTCAGGCCATACCAGTGAATTTTAAATGGCCCGATGGCGAGGGCAACCGGGTCTATCTGTGGATGCTGAAGCATCAATAACCCCTTAATTCAAAAGAAAATTGAGCCCCACCAACAGAAGCATGATGGCGAAAATCTGCTTCAGCACCTTGGCGTTGAGCCGGTGTGCCAGGTTGGCACCTACTCGGGCGAACAGCACACTGGTAAGAATGATGCCTACCACGGCCGGTATATAGACAAAACCCAGACTGTATTCGGGCACGTCAGTATGGTTCCAACCGGCCCAGATATTGCCAATGGCTCCGGCGACTGCAATGGGCAAGCCACAGGCCGCAGAGGTGCCCACGGCCTGCTGCATGCGGATATTGCACCAACTGAGAAAAGGCACAGTAAGAGAGCCACCGCCAATACCAAAAATCGCTGACGCCCAGCCAATGCCCGCACCGGCAACGCCAAGGCCTGGTTTACCAGGAACACTGCGACCTGGCGACGGCTTTACGTCAAACAGCATTTTGAGGCCGATCAGTATGATGAACACACCGATAACCAGTTCCAGCACCGCCCCACTCAACAAAGCGGCTGTCCAGGCCCCCACAAACGCGCCCAAAATAATGCCCAGGGTCATAGGTCGAAAGATGTCCCAGCGGATAGCGCCATAGCCTTGATGCGCCTTGATGGAACTCAGGGAGGTGAACACAATGGTCGCAAGCGAAGTGCCAACCGCCATATGGGCGGCCACGTCAGGGCTGAAGCC
>JBQCZX010000025.1:0-33630 GCA_052089485.1 Marinobacter sp.
CCCAGGTAAAGCCACTGACCAAGCTGTGCACAAACGCCAGAACGTTCACGATGGACAGCTGGCCGAGCGCATACCAGCCGATAAAGAACAGCGTGTAGGTCAAAAACCCGTGGCGAATCCAGCGCGTAAGATTAGGTTTCTTCACCAGCCAGTCCTGGAAGAATAGAATCAGCAGCAGTACAAAAATGCCAACCCCCAGCACAATCACTTGGAACTGACGCTGATACCACACCTGTACCCACAGCGGCTGCTCTTCGAGCCACTCTTCCTCAGTCAACACCGGATCTGCCCGTGTGAAATACTGCTCCGGCAACTGGTATTCAAGTGGAAATACCTGAAACTCACTGTCCAATGGCCCAGTCTGGCGCTTTACGGTCAGTTCCAGAGTCCAGGGCGCACCCGGATCAAATTTGTGCTGCTGCCGGACGATGAAAATGGCCATTTCCTTGAACTCAGGCATGCCCTCGGCATACACATCACTGAGCCGATAAAAATCGAGATCACGGAAATTGAAGGTGTCGCCGTACTGGCGGATTTGAACCCGGTCAAAAATACCGCCACGCACGTAGCCGGAGCCTTTAAAGGAATATTCACCGTTGGCCACAACGGCGATGGCTTGTTCGCCCTCCTTCAGCTCAGAAGTCAGCCACTCGAACTGGCTTTTCCCCAGTAGGTTGCGGCCAATACTCGGGGCGTCCAAGTATGCGGCGTACAGATCAACCAGCGGCTCATCCCGCTCATCAGGAGCTGCGGCTCGAACACCTTCAGCATCGGTGCCCTTGAAGGAATCATCTACCTGCCCTTTGGTCAGCAACATGCGACGAATTGAGCCATCGCCGGTAAGCGATTCCCAGCTGCGGGGTTCAAAGTCACCTTTGATAACTTCGGCCATCGGCGGGCGCTTGGTGCCACTGCCCTCGACTAAACCCAGTTCAACGCCCACACGGTGCGCGGTACGCATGATCACTTCGTTAACAACCATTACCGTGACTGTGGCTCCGGAGAGGCCGTCTACCGCAACCTTTCGTTCACTGGACGTTCCGCCCACCGTGACTCGCTGATCAGCCTGCAGGCCGGTGTATTGATCGGTAAAGGCGTGGAGTTTGCTTTCGGGGATACCCACCAAAAGGATGGGCTCATCATGGTGAATCACTTTGGTAAAGCGGATAGCGCCTTCGGTATCCAGAACCACCATGGCATTGAGTGGCTTGCCAGAATAGGCAGGCGTCGTAGCAAAATCGAGGGACTGGTATGCGTAGCCCTTTAGCTCGTCACCGGCGTACAGCTCTTGGATGGCGCGATTGCTTTCTAAAGGCTCAAACCGGGTCACTTTCGGGAAGGCTTTCTCGATAACCTGGCGCCCGGCTATCGGCTCATACTTACTGACCGACTCTGCCTGAGCCATAGGCACAGCTAACGATAGCAGGGTAAACAAACAAAGCACGGTGCGGAAAATAGCGTTCAAAACAAGCCTCCTGAAAAACCAAAGAGTTGGCCTGCATCAGCCAAGGCTGACGGCGTTCCCGCTCTTATCCAGAGGCAGGTAACTACTAACGTTCCCGAGCCGAATAGATTCCACCATCATGGTCATCGGTTGCTGGGCCTCATCTGAAGATGGAGCGGTGCCGCCCCGGCCAGACATCGCGGCAACAAATACAACATCCCATGCCTGACCAGTGCTGCGAGATTCATCAACCAACGCAGAAAACTCCAAGACTTCTTGTGGTGACTTGTCGACACAAATAACCGGGGTAAGCGCACCGCCCTCGCCTCGCTCAAATGCGGCTTCCTCGTCTGCAGATGCGTCGTCTGGTAATTCAGCACGGCAGAAAACGAACAGCAGGCGCTGAGGTTCATGCTCGTCTTTCGTTGCTTTGATCAAATCGTTGTAACTGCTAATCATGGAGGCAATATCCTTTCTGTTTGCTACTGGCTACTGGCTGATTTCGACCAATCGCTTGGGGTCGGAGATGAATAACTTGCTCCGGTTTACCCGCACCAGCCCGTTGGTCTTGAGGTCCGCCAGAATCCGGGAGAAGGTTTCTGGCTGCATCGCAAGCCTGGATGCAACCAGGCACTTTGGTAAAGGCAGCTCTACCTCGCCGCCCTCTGTCGCTCCGTTAGGCAACAGATCTATCAAATAACGGATCAGACGGTCACGGGCGTTCTGCACAGTCATGATCTCAAGGTCGTGAAACCGAGAGACTGCGCGCTTGGCGTAGTGACGAAGCGCTGCGTGGGCGTATTCCGGGTTATTTTCGAGCATCTCCTGATACGCCTTAACCGGTATCATCAACACTTCACTGGATTTTAGGGCTTCTGCGTAACAGGCATAGCGGGCGGGGTCGGCATAGATCATAACTTCTGCAAAACAGTCACCAGGGGCGATGCTGTCGAGCGTTCGGTCAACGCCAGACGAGTCCAGCCTATATAGCCGCAAGCGGCCAGATATGACGAAGAAAAAGTGATGGGCGGGCATATCCTGCCGGTACAACAGCTGGTGATGCCCAAGGCGAAGGCGGCGAGATTGCAGAACGAGGTTCTGCAGATCTTCGTCACTGAGCGTATTAAAAAGGGCATGCCTGCGCAGTGGCTGCAGCCCGTTTTCATCATCAATCAGTGTGTTGATTGCCACCAGAACAGGTTTGGCGTAGCGGGTTTCCCCAGATTGCATCGCCACCATTTTTATTTCCTCTTTCATATCATGTATTCAAAATCATGATTTAGATAATAGGAGGATAGTCCCGAAAAATCGCTCCCTCCATGGAGGTAGAATCGCTGTTACTTCTAGAAAATTGACTTAACACAATAATTCACATTGCTATCTAATATCTCGCAGTTGCTCATCCAACAGCGCAAACACAACTACTGCATTAGGGGTGAATCGGGTATCTCAAGATCCACACCTTGAACGCCCTTTTCAGCGGCCTGCACCTGTAGATACTGGCGGAATGCCCTCCGGGTAACGCTTTCGCTCAGGTATTGGCGAATCTTAGGCTTCACGTGTTCGTATGGCAGCTGCTCGCCATCAATACGCTGATCCACACGCACAATGTGCCAGCCATAGCGGCTCTCGATCAGTTCGGGGTTAAGGCCTTCGTTCAGCGTCAGAACCGGTCGTTCAAACTCTTCAACGGTTTGCCCTTTACTGACCTGCCCAAGACTGCCGCCTTGATGCCGGGATTCACAGGCAGAATATTGTTTGGCCAATGCCTCAAACTGGGCGCGGCCCTCCAATAGGGAAGATAGCAACTGCTGCCCTGCATCTTCTTGGCGCATGCGCTCTGGCACATCATCTGGCGCAGCGGCCAACAAAATATGGCTAACGGCCATCAACGTTGGACTGCGGAAACGGCCTGGGTTGGACGCATGAAAACGCTCGCAATCCGCGTCGCTGGGCACTGGCACATCCAGTTCCTGCTCCAGCACGCGGGCAATGGCGTCTTCTTCATCCAGCTCTTCTGGCAGCTCCAGGGCTTTTGCTTGTTGCAGCAAAAGCTCACGAATAACCAAGCTTTTAGCAGCACTATGCCAGGCTTCGGCGACTTCTTCCGCCGGGTGGTGCTGCATTTCCCGGGCAATATCTTCTTCAGAAATCAGGGTGTCAGCCACGTAAACTGGCGGAAACTGGTTTCTGGGCTTTTCGGCTTCACCGGTGGGGATGAGTTGCATGGTAGGTCTCCGTGAATGTGGTTAAGTGAACCCCCTCTCCCCCGGCCCCTCTCCCGCGAGGGGAGAGGGGAGCTACACACCCCATGCCTGCCGGATTATAGCCAAGCCTGAGAGCAGTGCAGTAAAAGCCCCTCTCCCCCGGAGGGAGAGGGGTTGGGGAGAGGGGGTCTTTTTCTATTACGCCCGCTTGCGAACCACCTGATACTTCCGCCCGAAATACTCCAGTGGCACACTCAACATGTGCACCAACCGGGTGAACGGAAAGAGCACAAAGATCGTCAAGCCCAGGAACATGTGCAGCTTATAGATCCAGCCTATGCCCACCATGTACTCAGCAGCGCCGCCCTGGAAGGTCACAATGCTTTGTGCCCAAGCTGCCAACTGCATCATGGTGCCGCCATCGAGGTGGCCCAGCGTTGGAAAGATGGTCAGCAAGCCCAGCACCACCTGAACAACCAAAACCACAATAATCATATTATCGGCAAAGGTGCTACCGGCCTTCACCCTCGGGTCGGTCAGCCGGCGATGGGCCAGCATCACGCCACCCACCAGGCACATCACTCCGGCAATGCCGCCCACCACAATCGCCAGCACCTGCTTGGTGCCAGCGGTCATGAACGGCTCGTACACAAAGTGTGGAGTCAGCAGGCCTACCAGGTGGCCAAAGAAGATCACCAGAATGCCCACATGGAACAGCACACTGGCCAGCACCATGTTTTTCTTGCTCAGCATTTGGCTGGATTGGGCTCTCCAGGTGAACTGCCCGTGGTCGTATCTTGCCCAAGTGCCAACAACCAGCACCACCAGAGCGATGTACGGGTAGATCCCGAAAATCAGTGTATTCAGATAAGACATCATCTTGGTCTCCTCCTGCGCCGTCAGGCGTCTCTAGCTGCGGCACTCGCCTGAGCGGGCGTTACATCTGTCATCAGATGATCACTGAGGTGAATGGTCTGAGTTTGCTCCATCTCGCGTCGGCGCTGGCCAACAACGTCGCCGGTGCTACAGGAACTGCCCTGATCGTCCACAAACTTCACCATTTCTTCTTCCCAGACCTTGTCCAGAGCTTCTGGCGTGTCGTCGCGCTCTTCCGAGGCCACAAGTTGTGCCAACTCCTGACGATTGGTTGTGCGTCCAGACAGTTCCAGCAGCGTATCCATGGCTACGTGGTAAACGCTCTCACGCTGGTATAACCGCTCGCCTAAAAGACCAAGAATGTGGTGGATATCTTCCAGCCAGTTTTTGATTTCTTCCCAAGGGCGAGTCGACAGATACTCCAAGAACAGCGGCAGATAATCCGGCAGCTCTTTGGCGTCAATTTCCAACCCGTTGGCGCGATACTGCTCCATCAGATCGACCATTGCCTGACCACGATCGCGGGATTCCCCATGCACGTGCTCAAACAGCAACAGTGAAGTAGCGCGGCCTTTGTCGAAGGTGCCTGTGTAGGCTTCCTCAAGATCCAGAAGATCGCCGTCACAAAGACGCTCGATGCATTGCAGCAGCTGGTCTTTGTTTTTTCGTGGTAGCCGGTTGTCCTCCAGGACAACCGCAACCAAGGCGTCTTTGGAGGCCTGTAGTTCTGCAGAGGGATACTCCAGAACGCGTGCGAGTACTTTTAAAAGTTTCATCGTGGCCTCCTTATTTCTGCATCTGTTTCGGGTCGACTTGCTTCACCGTGGTCAGCTTTTGCACCATGGTGGTGGTGTTTTTACGACCGCCAAACATGCTGAATTCGCTGTCACCTCCGCTGCAGCCGTCGCCAAAGCTAAAGCCACAACCGCCGCGCTCACTATGTGCGTCAGGGAAGGCATCTTTCGCCAGCTCACGATGGCTGGTGGGAATCACGAAGCGGTCTTCGTAGTCGGCAATGGCCAGGTAGCGGTACATTTCATCGGCCTGGGCTTTGGTGAGGCCGGCTTCTTCCAGTGCTCGCAAGTCTTCAACACCGTCTACTGTTTCAGCACGCTTATACAGGCGCATGGCCATGATGCGTTTGAGCGCTCGTACGATCGGCTTTTCATCCCCTGCGGTAAGCAGGTTGGCCAGGTATTTCACCGGAATACGCAGGCTTTCGATCTTCGGCAGCACGCCGTCAAACTCAACATTGCCAGCTTCAGCAGCCGACTGAATCGGGCTCAAAGGTGGCACGTACCAAACCATGGGCAGAGTGCGGTATTCCGGGTGCAATGGCAGAGCCAACTTCCACTCAACCGCCATTTTATAAACCGGACTGCGCTGAGCGGCCTCAATCACGTTCATGGGCACACCATCTTTCGTGGCCTGCTCGATCACTTTCGGATCGTTCGGGTCGAGAAAGATTTCCAACTGTTTCTCGTACAGCTCGTGCTCGCCAGGGGCGCTGGCCACTTCTTCGATGCGATCGGCATCGTAAAGCAGAACGCCCAGGTAACGGATGCGGCCTACGCAGGTCTCGGAACATACGGTCGGCATACCGGCTTCAATACGCGGGTAGCAGAAAATACACTTTTCGGACTTGCCGGTTTTCCAGTTGAAGTAGATTTTCTTGTACGGGCAACCAGATACACACATCCGCCAGCCACGACATTTATCCTGGTCAATTAGTACGATGCCGTCTTCTTCACGCTTGTAGATAGCGCCACTTGGGCACGCAGCTACACACGTAGGGTTCAGGCAGTGCTCGCACAGACGCGGCAGGTACATCATGAAGGTGTTTTCAAACTCACCGTAAATATCGGCCTGAATTTTATCGAAGTTTTTGTCTTTGCGACGTTTGGCAAACTCGGTACCCAGAATTTCTTCCCAGTTCGGGCCCCATTCGATTTTCTGCATACGCTTGCCGGAGATCAACGAGCGTGGCCGTGCAACGGGTTGGTGCTTGCTGTCGCCTGCGGTGTGCAGGTGTTGATAGTCGAAATCGAACGGCTCGTAATAGTCGTCAATTTCTGGCAAATCCGGGTTGGCGAAAATGTTCGCCAGAACCCGGAACCGGCCGCCAATGCGGGGCTGTATTTTCCCGGATTTGGTCCGCATCCAGCCGCCTTTCCACTTGTCCTGGTTTTCCCACTCTTTCGGGTAACCAATACCGGGTTTGGTTTCGACGTTGTTGAACCAGGCGTACTCCATGCCTTCACGACTGGTCCATACGTTTTTACAAGTCACTGAACAGGTATGACAACCGATACACTTGTCCAGGTTCAGCACCATGCCTACTTGGGAACGGATCTTCATTTTACAGCCTCCTGAACAGTGTCGTTGCCCTCGCCATCAAGCCAGTCAACGTTCTTCATTTTGCGCACCACAACAAATTCGTCGCGGTTGGAACCCACAGTGCCGTAGTAGTTAAAGCCGTAGGAGAACTGCGCGTAGCCACCAATCATGTGAGTGGGCTTTGGGCATACCCTGGTAACCGAGTTGTGAATACCACCCCGACTACCAGTAACCTCAGAGCCTGGGATGTTCACAATCCGCTCTTGCGCGTGGTACATCATCATCATGCCCGGCATAACCCGTTGGCTGACTACCGCCCGCGCCGACAGGGCGCCGTTGGCGTTAAATACTTCCACCCAGTCGTTGTCTTCTACACCCACATCGCGGGCGTCGTCTTCACTCAGCCACACAATGGGGCCGCCGCGAGACAGGGTCAGCATCAACAGGTTGTCACTGTAGGTGCTGTGGATACCCCACTTCTGGTGCGGCGTTAGGAAGTTCAGCGCTTTCTCTGGGTTGCCGTTTGGCTTGGCGTTCAGCAGCGGCGCCGCCGCCTTGGTGTTGATGGGTGGGCGATACACCAGCAGGCTCTCACCAAAAGCGCGCATCCACTCGTGATCCAGATAGAACTGCTGGCGACCGGTCAGCGTGCGCCAGGGAATCAGCTCGTGCACGTTGGTGTAACCGGCGTTGTAAGACACGTGATCGTCTTCCAGTCCAGACCAGGTCGGGCTAGAGATAATCTTGCGCGGCTGCGCCACTATGTCGCGGAAGCGAATCGCTTCGTGCTCCTTACCCACCGCTAGATGGCTGTGATCCAGCCCGGTGAACTCCGACAGCGCGGCCCAAGCTTTCACCGCGACATGGCCGTTGGTTTCCGGCGCTAGAGTCAGAATCACTTCTGCCGCATCAATGGCACTTTCAATCTTCGGCCGGCCTGCGTTTGCGCCATCAATGTGCTTGTAGTTCAGCTCACCCAGGAACGACACTTCTTTTTCAGTGTTCCAGTTGATGCCCTTGCCGCCATTACCCAGCTTGTCCATCAACGGCCCAAGTGAGGTGAAGCGAGCGTAAGTATTCGGGTAATCCCGCTCTACAGTCATGAAGTTCGGCGCGGTTTTACCCGGAATCAGATCACACTCGCCTTTTTTCCAGTCTTTCACATCAAACGGCTGGCCCAATTCGGCTGGCGCATCGTGCATCAGCGGCAGGGTGACCACGTCTTTCTCAACACCCAGGTGACCTTCTGAGGCTTTCGAGAAGGACTTGGCAATGCCTTTGTAGATTTCCCAATCGCTGCGGGATTCCCATGCAGGATCTGTGGCAGCGGTAAGCGGGTGGATGAACGGGTGCATGTCTGAGGTATTCAGGTCGTTCTTCTCGTACCAGGTAGCGGTCGGCAGAACTATGTCTGAATACAAGCAAGTGGTGGACATGCGGAAGTCCAAGGTCACTAGCAGGTCGAGCTTGCCTTCCGGTGCCTCGTCGTGCCATTTCACTTCCTGCGGTTTCAGGCCGCCGTCATGACCCAGGTCTTTGCCCTGCAGGCCGCTGGTGGTACCCAACAGGTATTTGAGCATGTACTCATGGCCCTTACCGGAAGAGCCCAGCAGGTTGGAGCGCCAAATAAACATGTTGCGTGGATGGTTTTCCGGGGCTTCCGGGTCTTCCGAAGCAAATGCCAGCGAGCCGTCTTTCATCGATTGGGTGACGTACTCGGGCACTTCCATGCCGGCTTTTTCAGCTTCTGCTGCTATGCCCAGCGGGTTGCGGTTGAGCTGCGGTGCAGAAGGCAACCAACCCATGCGCTCTGCACGCACGTTGTAATCGATCAGGCTGCCACCAAACTTGGACTTGTCTGCCAATGGCGACAGAATTTCGTCTACGCCCAGTTTCTCATAGCGCCATTGGCCAGAGTGCGCGTAGAAGAACGACGAGCCGTTCATCTGACGCGGCGGACGCTGCCAATCCAGGCCAAATGCCAGAGGCTGCCAGCCCGTCTGCGGACGCAGTTTTTCCTGGCCAACGTAGTGAGCCCAGCCACCACCGCTTTGACCCACACAACCGCACATAACCAACATGTTGATCAGGGCGCGGTAGTTCATGTCCATGTGGTACCAGTGGTTCATACCGGCACCCACAATGATCATTGAGCGACCCTTGGTTTTATGGGCCGTCTCAGCAAACTCACGAGCAATGCGGGCTACTTTATCAGCCGGCACACCGGTGATTTTTTCCTGCCAGGCGGGCGTGTAGGGCTTAACCTGATCGTAGGAAGTGGCGCCGTCATCGTCGCCCAAGCCACGGCTAATGCCGTAGTTTGCAATCATCAAATCGTACACGGTGACCACAAGCGTTTCGCCGCCGTCAGCCAACTCTACTTTGCGGCCACCCAGTTTGTGGGTCAGGGTGTCGCTAATCTCAACCGACTTGAAGTGATCGTGCTTAACGCCACCAAAGTACGGGAAGGCAACATCGACCACTTCATCGTGCTTTTCAACCATCGACAGCTGCAGGTTCACGTCTTCGGTTTTTGCTGTCTGCTTCAGGTTCCACTTGCCCTTCTCACCCCAGCGGTAGCCGATCGAGCCGTTTGGCGCGGTGAGCTGGTTGGTGGTCTCATCAATGGCAATGGTTTTCCATTCCGGGTTGTTCTCTTCACCCAGGCCGCCCACCAGATCGCTGGCGCGCAGGAACCGACCAGGTACGTAACGGCCGTCTTCCATTTTGTCTAGCTTCACCAGGTATGGCATGTCGGTGTAGCGACGCACGTAATCGGTGAAGTATTCGCTGGGGTTATTGATGTGGAATTCTTTAAGGATGACATGGCCCATGGCCATACCCATAGCCGCATCCGTGCCCTGTTTGGGGTTCAGCCACTCGTCTGACAGCTTGGACACTTCGGCGAAATCCGGAGTAACCGCAACGGTTTTGGTGCCCTTATAGCGCACTTCGGTAAAGAAGTGAGCGTCCGGAGTACGGGTTTGTGGAACGTTGGAGCCCCAGGCAATAATGTAGCTGGAGTTGTACCAATCTGCAGATTCAGGAACGTCGGTCTGCTCACCCCAGGTTTGCGGGGACGCCGGTGGCAAGTCGCAGTACCAATCGTAGAAGCTCAGGCACACACCACCAATCAGCGACAGGTAACGGCTGCCAGAGGCATAAGAAATCATCGACATGGCAGGGATTGGCGAGAAGCCGATAATGCGATCTGGCCCGTGCTTCTTGGCGGTATAGACGTTAGACGCGCCAATCAGTTCGTTCACTTCATCCCAGGTTGAACGAACAAAACCACCCATACCGCGGCGGGGTTTGTACTCGGCGGTTTTCTTCGGATCTTCCACAATGGAAGCCCAGGCATCAACCGGATCGTTGAACTGCATGCGGGCTGCGCGCCAAAGCTTCATCAAATGCTTGCGCATCAATGGGTACTTCAGGCGGTTGGCACTGTACATGTACCAGGAGTAGCTGGCGCCACGAGGGCAGCCACGGGGTTCGTGGTTGGGCAGATCCGGGCGGGTACGGGGGTAGTCAGTTTGTTGGGTTTCCCAGGTGACCAGGCCATTTTTAACGTAGATTTTCCAGCTGCAGGAGCCGGTGCAGTTTACGCCGTGGGTGGAGCGTACAATCTTGTCGTGCTGCCAGCGCTGGCGGTAGCTGTCTTCCCAATCACGATTTTCTTCGTGGGTTTCGCCGTGGCCGTTCGCGAATGGTTCGCGCTTTTTGCTGAAGTAGCTCAGTTTGTCGATCAAATGACTCATGGTCTCTCTCTCCATCTGCCCGTCTACCGGATCATGTTCCGATTTGAGACCATTGTGTGACAGAACAACCCTGAAATCTGCGTGGTTACTACCACATAACCTGCCTCTACTACCGAGGAGGTAGAGGGGTTATATCTCCGGTTGAAGAAGAGCCTTGCGTTCGTGGTGACGTCTGAAACGGGCGAACATAACCTGGCAGACGCAGAGCAGCAGAAACAGAATCATGAACACGGCACTGCGCACACCCAGCCAGTGATTCACCGCACCAAAAAAAACCGGCAACAGGAAGGCCACAGAGCAGGCACTGACCAACAGCAACCCGGCAACAAATGCTGCATTCTGGCGGCTTTCAATAATCACCATTCTCTGCAAGCTGCCCATGGTACAACCAAGCGCCACGCCCAGCACCACCACAAAGAAACTCTCAATGCTCACCGGTAAAGCGAACTCAACCTTGATGGTTTTTTCCACACCCTGTACGAACAGCGTCATAGGTGGGTAGGACAAAGCCACCAGCGCCACCAGACCAATGAACAGCGACCGGCCGATCACCCTCGGGCTGCCGTAACGATCAGACAATCCGCCACCTAAAATCTGAGCCAGCGCACCGGGAATAATGAACCACTGCGCAAGCCTGGCTCCGGATTGAACCTGCAATTCGAACTGCGAAGAAAGATAATCCGGAAGCCACAAAGCCAGAGCAAAGAAGCTTCCTGCAACCACACCAAAAAAAGCAGCCAGTTGCCATATGCCCTGCTGCCTGAAGCGTCCGAACAGTATTCTGACTGAGGTTTCGGCTGTTGGGTCTGCAATCGCGTCTTCCGAATCTGTGAGCAACAAAAGAAGGGCAAGTACAAGCAGGAGAACGATCAGGTAGGCAAGCGGAACGCCATGCCAGGAAAATGCTTCATGAAATAAAGGCACAAGGTAGTAGGTGAACCCCGCTCCGGTGACCCCGGCACCAAACAAACCAAGCACAAGTCCGAGCCGGTGGCGCGGGCAGTTGCCTGTCACGAACTGTAACCCCGCGCTGTAGAACCCACCGGCCAACCCGAGCCCGCCAGCCGCCAGCAAGTACCCGGGAAACGTGTCCGTTGTTAGCAAAATCACCATGCAAACGGCTAGACCGGCAAGGCAGATGAGCATTACCCGGCGGGCACCAAATTTCCGGGCCGTAAGCCCGGCCGGCACGGCCAACAGCGCGCTAACGGCCATAGGCATGGCAAGTAGAAGACCGAATTGCAGGTTGCTGAGGTTTAATTCGCTCCTAAGGTGGACACCCGCAACTGCAAACAGCGTCCAGCAACCAGCCGCGATGACAAAGCCCATCACCGCAAGCGGTAGGATTACAGCTAACGATGCCAGCCGTTCATCCTCCTGATCCGCCTCTGACTTCATTGGCCAATACCCTTATGAACGTTTTTAAAAGCTGCCTTTCAGTTTCAGCTTTTGCCCTTGCGCAGGTCAAAGACTATGATGGCTTAATAACCATTGGGGTAGCTGACTAACCTCAAGGAGGTATCCGAGCCAGGTGACTGCAAAGATGAGATTCCATGAAATCTAGAAGCCCCCTTGTTAACCGGATTGCCATCGTTGTATGTGCCGTGGTGCTAACGTCTATGGTCAGCATGGCTACCACGCTTGCGGTGTCAAAAAGCATCGAAGGGAACGCGACTGCCATCAACCTGGCTGGCGCCCTGCGCATGGGTGCGTTTCGGCTACTGTCTCACGCAGGTGGTGCGAAAGAGAGCAGCACCGGTGAAAACAGCATTCAGAATATGACCGCCCGATACGAGCTCAGCCTCCGGAACAACAACATTGCCCAGGCCGTTCCCGCCGCCGAAGATCACCCGCTGGCTAAACAGTACAAAGCCATGAAAGCATACTGGGAGCAAACCCTGCGCCCGGGGCTGGAGAACCACCCGCAGGGATCATTTGTAAGTGCGGATATGCTTGCGGCTACTCAAAACTATGTAAACTCTGTAGACCAACTGGTCCGCATGCTCGAACGTCGAACCGAGGCGCGAATCGGGCTACTACATCTAATCCAGATAGTCAGCTTGGGGTTTTCCATTCTGATTATCATCGCCCTGTTCGTGGATCTGAGAATCCGGGTGTTAAAACCTCTGCGCAAACTGGTCAGCATCGCGAAAGCGGTAGGTGAGCAAGACTTTTCCCACAAGGCGAACATGAAAGGAAGTGACGAGCTGGCACAGCTGGGCAGCGCGTTTGATCAGATGAACAGCGAACTCGCACTTACTTACTCCGATCTTGAAGAACGAGCCCGCAGCAAAACCGAAGAGCTGGAAAAAAGCCACGCCGCGCTTCAGCTACTACATGCCTCCAGCCGTGATCTGTTTGCTAGCCACGATCTGTGCAGTGGCGCGGTTCCTATGCTGCAGGAATTGGAACAGCTTTTGGGCATAGGGCCGATTCGGCTTTATTTGCATGACAAACAGTCGGCAGAACCCCTTCAGGCGGTTACTACAGCATCAACAGAACGACCATTTTACTGTCGCGACCACCAATGTAACGCCTGCTTGGTAACGCCGGAAGTTTACGACGAGCTACCCATAGAAGACCACGATGGCCGTAGGCTGCTACTGCCGATTCGAACACCGGGCAAACTCCTTGGTACTCTGGAGGTATGGTACCCCGCCGAAACAGGCATGTCCGATACGGCTCGCCGCCTTCTTGAGACGCTCAGCGACCAGCTGGCCACTGCCATCCTCCTTGAGCAGCAGATCGCCGAAGAGCAACAGCTTACGCTAGCCGAAGAGCGCACAGTGATCGCCCGTGAACTGCACGACTCTCTGGCTCAATCACTGTCTTATTTGAAAATGCAGGTTGCCCGCTTGCGCCGGCTGAATATTGAGGGTGAACAGAAGAACTCCCACAATGCCATACTGGATGAGCTCAGCACCGGGTTGAACAGCGCCTACCGTCAGCTTCGGGAGTTACTGGCCACCTTTAGGCTCAAACTGGACACGCCGGATCTGGTCACCGCCCTGAAAAAAACCATAGAGGAGTTTTCAGAACGGTTGGGTAAACCTATAGAGCTCGTTTACAACTTGCCACCTCAAGCGCTATCGCCTAACGAAGAGATTCACACGCTGCAAATTGTGCGTGAAGGCTTGGCCAATGCCGTTAAACACGCTGACGCCACAGAAATTTCTGTGGAAGTGGTGTTTGAATCACCCCAGGTGCAGGCAAGAATACGGGATAATGGCAAGGGCTTGCCCGAGGGGGGCCAGCCGGTTAACCATTACGGCCTGATTATCATGCAGGATCGCGCCCGCACATTAGGTGGCCAGGTTGCAGTACAGGATCGCAATGAAGGGGGCGTTGAAGTTATTCTGGCATTCGTTCCGAAAAGCCGGCACCTGATCCCGGCTGAAGTGTCTAGCACTTGAAGGCCAAAAAAAGCGACGCCCCACCAGGCCGTTACGCAATCAAGAGAGAGGAAGCCAAGCAACATGTCTGATACACCGTCCGGCACACCTGCAAGCATACTGCTGATAGACGACCATCCTTTGCTGCGCCAAGGTATCAAGCAGCTCGTCGAAATGGAGGACGACATGGTCGTGGCAGGCGAGGCGAGCAATGCCACCGACGGCATTCGCCTTGCAACCGAGCTTGAGCCCGACCTCATTTTGATGGATCTCAACATGCCGGAAGTCAGCGGCATCGATGCCCTGAAAAAACTGCGGGAACTGAATATAAGCTCTCGCATCATTATGTTCACGGTATCAGATCAAGAAGATGATGTGGTCGCTGCTTTGCGTGCCGGTGCCGACGGCTATCTTCTTAAAGACATGGAACCCGAAGACATGATTGCTCAGCTGCACCAAGCTGCGGTGGGCAAAATGGTTATCAGTGATCGACTAACCACACTTCTTGCCGAGGCCTTGCGCTCCAACAAGCCGCAACAGGCTTCGCGACCGGATTTCGACAGCCTCACGCCACGGGAAAAAGATATTCTGCGGCTGATTGCCGAAGGCCTTTCTAACAAGATGATCGGCCGCAAGCTGGACATCAGTGACGGCACAGTAAAAGTTCACGTAAAACACCTGCTGAAAAAACTCAACCTGCGCTCGCGGGTAGAGGTCGCGGTATGGGCGGTGGAGGAAGGCCTGCACAAGGGCTGAGCTATATAAAATCAAGCAAGGCTGATTTTGGTTACTCTCTGGCGCTGCTTTTCGAATACCGGCACTCACCGCTTCCTTTACTCTGGGTCATCGAGCGCTCGATTCCGATTTGGATAAAACAGCTAGTTGCAGAAGCGCCTCTCAATCGGGTATTTGCGAAAGCGATTGCGGGCTGACGTAGTGGGCGCGCAGAATGAACGGATTAAACATAATGACACTGGCTGAAAAGCTCTGCCTAACCGCTACCTTTGTCTTTTTTATGACTGGGTTGTTAACCGGTATTTGGAAATACGGATGCATGGCCCGCAGCCCGAAAGCCGCAGCGCCAAGGTACGTGGACATTGCCCACCGTAGCTCCCTCATGTACAGCTTTGCCGCCATGCTACTGGGCTGGTTTGCTAGTCACAGCGTGTTTCCAGACTGGCTGAACACTTTAGCTGCAATCTGCGCCTTGGGGTTTTTCGCATTGGCTATTGGCACCTACATCATCCATGGGGTACTGCGCGACACCAGCAACCAGTTCCGCAAACCTCACCGAATGGGGACCATGACACTGCCATCCTGGATGGTTCACGGTTTCATGATTACTTTGGTCCTAGCTGAGGTAGGAGGATCACTAGTTCTTGGGGCCGGTGCCATGATGTCAATCTGGTGATAACTCCCTCGGTTTAGAAAGCTTTGGAGGTTTGCATGGCAACCAGCGCTGTGATCAAGCAACTAAGAATCGGCAGCCTGGCCAAGCTTGCGGGCACCGAAGCGCTAACGGGCATTTATAAGCAGGAGGTTGAGTTCGCCTACCTGAGTGAAGGCGGTCTAAGCGATGACCAGCACGGCGACAAACGCCACCATGGCGGCCCGGAAAAAGCGTTGCACCACTTTGCATCAGACCACTACACGCGATTACGCAAGGAGCTTCCCGATCCGGCCTCAGGGCGTTGTCGGCCTGGCGCCTTTGGTGAAAACCTGGTGACCGAAGGCTTTACCGAGTCCGATGTTTGCGCTGGCGATATTTATCAATTGGGGGAGGCCATCATTCAGGTTTCCCAGCCGCGCCAGCCCTGCTGGCGACTGAACCTGCGTTTTGGTATACCGGATATGTCCCGCCGCCTGCAAAACAGCCTCAGAACAGGCTGGTACTACCGGGTGTTGCAGCCTGGCATGGTCAGCCGGGAGAACAGGTTGGCACTCAAGGAGCGCCCCCATGAAGATTGGCCGTTAAGCCGAATTGTGTCTGTGCTTTACCAAAACACCATGGATCAGAGCGCTCTCACGAGACTGGCAGAGTTCAAGGAGCTCTCTCCCAACCTGCGCCAACTGGTAAAACAGCGCCTTGACACCCAGCAGGTCGAAAACTGGGAGGGACGGCTATTTGGTCCGGCGCTAACGGGACACTAGTCGGCCATTGGGACGGTGGCACAGTGCTTCACGGCCATAAACAATCTGGCATTGCTGGACCGTTGTATTAAACTGGACGCCGAGAGTCTTGCTTCACCGCGATGTGTACAGCGTCTATACTTTCGACACCAGCACATTGACCCACAGGGGGCGTCTGTCATGAAACGCAGAACCTTTGTAGCAGGAATGCTCGCAACGCCGATTGTACTGAGTCTGCCTCGTATGGCGACGGCATCTACGGCTTTTATCTATATTGGGTCCGGCTCGACAGCCGGGCTTTATTACCCGACTGCTGTCGGCATAGCCAACATCATCAATGAGGCAGGAGTTAATATCCGCACGTACGTGCGGACGACGGGTGCGTCTGTGTACAACTGTGGTGCCGTTGGCAGTGGCGAGCTGCAAATGGGACTGACGCAAAATAATATCGCTTTTTACGCATACAACGGCCGGGGCGTGAAGGTGTTCGAGGGCAAACCACTAAAGAAACTGCGTGGTTTGACTGTTCTTTATCCGGAAGTGATTCACATTCTGGTGCGTAAGCTGGCCGGTATCAGGTCCATCAGTGACCTCAGAGGCAAACGCGTCTATGTTGGTGATACGGGCTCCGGAACCGAGGAAGACGTGCGTCACGTACTAACGGCCTTTGGCCTGACGATTGCTGATTTCCGGGCTGCCGTACGGGGCAATTCGGGCGATGCAGTTAACCTGTTACGGGATGGCCAGATCGACGCCATGTTCTACACGGTAGGTTTAGGAACGTCCGCGATTTCCGGGGCAGTGGAGTCCGGCGACGTGGAGCTCCTGGACATACCCGCCGACACGATCAGGGAGCTGCGTGAAGAATTTCCGTTCTACTCCGCGCTGACTATCCCGGCCCGCACTTATCCGGGCATCGATCATGACACGTCGGTTGTGACTCTTAAGGCAATGCTAGTGGGCTCATCCGAGCTGACTGACGATGTCGTCTACAGATTCATGAACACAATATTTGGCGAGCACCTCGACAAATTCCGGGACAACGCCCGGAACCCGAACCTGCAGAAATATTTCAAACTCGGGACGGCGCTGGAAGGCATGCCAATTCCGGCACATGCCGGCGCGATTCGATTCTTCAGGGAGCAGGGTGTCGATATACCACACCAGTTATTGGCAAAAAGTCAGGAGTAGCAGTCAAATCGGCACGCGCCTGCCCGATAACAGGCGCGCACCTGGTCGGTCGAAATAATCTTTAACCGGCGAAACCGATGAATGAAGTGATGATGATCGCGTTCACGAAGTCGATGAACAGTGACCCGACGATGGGAATAACAAAGAAGGCCTTGAACGACGGACCGTTGACGCTGGTGAAGGCTTCCATATTGGCCATGGCGTTGGGCGTTGCGCCCATGCCGAAGCCGCAATGACCGGCAGCCATCACTGCCGCATCATAGTCGGAACCCATCACGCGGTAAGTCACAAAGAAAGCAAATCCGAACAAGATGACGGTTTGCACCGCCAGGATGATGACCAGCGGGCCGGCAACAGCTGCCAGATCCCATAGTTTCATGGACATCAGAGCCAGAGTCAGGAAGAAAGCCAGCGACACGTTCCCCACGACCGAGAACTCTCGCTCAGGCATACGCCAACCACGCCAGTCAATGAGATTGCGTACCAGCGCGGCAGCCAGCATCGGACCAAGATAGGCCGGAAGCGTGATGTTCATGGTTTTGAGCCAGTCAACCAGCATCGTACCGATACCGATGCAAACCAGCAGTAACATGACTGCCCTCAGGATGGCCTGATCGCTGTTGACTGCCTGCACGGCACCTTCGTCCGGTTGAGCTTGCTTACGAGTCTGCTCGGTATTGAAGGGGCGTCCTTTGATGCCATGGCGTCGCAATAGCAGAGAACCCACCGGACCTCCAATCACGCAACCGGCGACCAGACCGAATGTAGCGGCGGCGACGGCTGCCGGCAGAGCACCGACGGCGCCGGCCTGCTCCAGAAGCGGTCCGAATGCTGCTGCAGTGCCATGTCCGCCCGTGAGCGATATTGATCCGGCGGCCAGGCCAATCAGCGGTGAAATGCCAAGTACTTTGGCCAGCCCAAGACCCACGCTGTTTTGTATGATTACGAGAATCACTGCACAGAGCAGGAATAAAGCGACCGCGATACCGCCTTTTTTGAGCAAGTCAATGCTGGCCGAAAAGCCGATGGTAGTGAAGAATACGAGCAGCAGATAATCGCGCATCGTATCGTCAACCCCGAGCATGAACAAATCGCTCATGTAACCAATGAGGGCAACCAGTGAAAAAATCACCCCACCGATAACGGGTGAGGGAATAAAGTACCTGGAAAGGATGGTGACGCGGTTCTTGATGTATTCGCCCAAAGCCAGCGTGACCGCCGCAGCAGCTAGTGTCACCGCGATATTCATGTGAATAATAATCATGATCCCGAGCTCCCTTTGTCTTTTTTTAGCAGCTTTTTCTGGGTTTGTTTATTTCCCCTCGCAAGGATCTCTCAACTAAAATGCTGGCACTCCGCTCTGAATGTAGCAGAGAATTGGTTGATGTTTTATTTAAACCCCAATCACACCAAACAAAAACGGGAGCCCACAGGCTCCCGTTTTGTAAACACGCTGTTCTACACTCTAGCGTCAGACCATATCACTATCTGACTTCCGCGCCTGAACGGCGTCTTTAATAACCGCGCTGCAAATAACCGCCAGAACACCCAACGTTAGGGCGGGCCAAACTAAAATATAGGTACCGTATGCGAGTTCACTCATTAGTGTGCTCCTTCTGGAATCATGGTGGAATCATCTTCATTTTTTGCGTTGTCATAATCGCCAACGCGTTGGTTAATCAAGTCAAAATCAAATCTTTCTTTATTGAACAGCGTCATCGCAGTGCACACGATGGCACTGGCACCGTAGGCTGTTAGCGAAGCCGTAAGAACCATGTAGTCACGCAGGAAGCCTGTGGCGTATACCAGCATGAGCACGCCGGCAATCGCGCCTACAAGGAGGCCAACCGCACGCCCAAAGAAGCCGAACGCCATCATGCCGAACACCACGGCACCGCCCACAGAGGCCAGTATTTCGAAGAACAACACGGTTACACCGGTCATTTCGAGCAATTCAAATCGCGCAATGCAGAACAGCGCCATAGCAACAACCACAGACCATGTAAACGCCGCGTTGGTCACCCTGTCCCAGTAGCAACTGACAATAACCGGGAACACAATGGCTCCCCAAAGCGCGCCGACAAACACCAGCATCACCAGAATATCCAACGAGAAGCTCGCGAAGATCAAACCGGCGGCGGTTGCCACAATCATGGTGATACGCCCGATCAACAGCATTTTCTTCGGATCAGGATTGTCCTTGGCGATGTTTTTGCCATAGATATCCGCCATCACAATGGTCGACAGCGCAGATAGATCCGAGTCGGCTGTTGACGACAAAGCACCAATAACCAAAACAAAGAACAGAGCCACGAATGCCGTTGGCAGATAGGTAGATACCATCTGTGGGATCAGGTTGTTCATGTTGCCGTTAATTGGCTCCATGCCCACGGTCAGAGCCATCAGGCCGATCATGCCAAGGCCGATAACAATGGCGCCGTATCCCAGCGTTGCCGTAACAAATGTGCGCTTGATGTGCTTTTCACGCACCGCAAACAGGCGCTGGGAAATGGTCTGGTTACCAATAGCGTAGGCAAGTACCGCCACAAAGAAAGGCGCGCCCTGGCTCATAATTGCGTCAACAGAGAAGAAGTCTCCCTGTTGAGCCGTCAGGTTCTGTAGGCCATCGACCATTACAGATGGCCCACCCACAGAGAACAATACGGCCGGAATGATAATAACGGTGATGGCCATCAGCGCAACGAGTTGAGCAAAGTCTGTGAACACAGAGGCCCGGAAACCGGAAGTAAGCGTGTAGCTAAGTACACCAACGCCGGCAACGATCACGCCCGTCTGGAAAGACAATGGCGACAGTATCGATACCAACGCGCCAGCAGCGGTAAAGTTCACCATCAGGCTGATAATGCTGCCAAGAATGTTAGAGCCGGCCAAGATCAACTGGCTGGAAGGCCCATGGCGTGCGTGAATAAGCTCGCCGAGGGTGTGGCCATTGGGGGCCAGTTTCCGGAAGCGCCGGCCAAACGGGTAGATGAACAGAATCATCAATGCACCCCAAAGGCCGTAATGTATCGGCCCGGAAACACCGTAGGTGTAGCCTGATGTAGCCGCCGCATAGAACGAAGCAGCCCAAATCCAGGTGGCCGTCATACTTGCGGCACCCATGCCAAAACCTACTTTATGGCCCGCAACCATAAAGCCGGAAGTGTCTTCTTCCTTTTTGCGAATCAGCAGGGTGAGTAGATAGGTGCCGCCATAGAATGCGACTAACAACAACATAATTGTCAGTATCGAAAACTGAACAAAACCATTCTCGTTCAAATCAGGACCTCTTTACTACAGCTGTGCCCGGAGAAGCAGGAGGCGAACTCATAGTCTCGACCGCTCAGGACAAAGGCATTCTACAAACCCGCAGAGCGCGGAAAGTGACAATCGAAAGGAACACCGTGGGGTGTCGGTAAAAAGCAGAGGCGCTATTTTACCAAGGCATGAAGGTCGCTATAGAAAGCGGAAGTGTATGTACAATCTCGAAATTTGTTTAGTAGTCATAATATTTACAGCCTATGCAGCCCTGAATTCAGTTGCCGGAGGCTATTCTTCTGGCCGTAGGTAAGCCAAGAAAGGGATCTAAAAGCAAAAAACCGTTAATCAGGGCGGTAAATCTGAATTTCCCGTAAGGAAGACAGGGAAGTTACTCCATATACAGGCATGAGTCCAGTATTTAGAGCACAAAGAAATAACCGGGGCGCTGATGGCCCCGGATCAGCAAAAGCTAGATGATGCGAGAAAAACGCTGGCTGGCACCTTCTTTGCGATATAGATCAAAGATCTGGCAAATGGCGCGAATCAGCAATCGACCATTGGGCTGTACCTGCAGTATTTGGCTGTTATCACTCACCAGTTCATCGACAATCATCGGCCTTAAGCGGCTGAGCTCATCCGCAAAGTAGCGATCAAAATCTTCCTGCCATTCCGCTGAAAACTGCTGGCGATCCAGGCGGAACTGGCAGATAAGCTGACCGATCACCCATCGGCGAATACGGTCGTCTCGGGTCAGGTTTACGCCTTTGGTAATTGCCAGTTGACCCGCATCTATCGAAGCTTCCCAGGTGGGTAGATCGTGGTTGTTCTGAAAGTAGGCATCGTCGGTTTGGCCAATGGCAGACACACCCAAAGACACCAAATCACAATCTGAGTGGGTGGTATAGCCTTGGAAATTCCGGTGCAGTCGCCCAGCCCGCTGAGCCACAGCCAGGCTGTCATCGGGCTTGGCAAAGTGATCCATGCCGATGTATTCGTAGCCCGCTTCAAGCAGGCGATTAATCGTATTATGCAGAATCGTCAGCTTTTGCTGGGGCGATGGCAACGTGTCGTTTTTGATGCGAGTTTGCGGATAAAAGCGGTCTGGCAGGTGCGCATAGCTGAACACAGACAACCTATCTGGCGACATCTCAAGCACCGCCTCCAGAGTCTGTGCAAAGCTCTCTGGGGTTTGATGCGGCAGGCCGTAAATCAGATCAAGGTTGATGGAGCGGAACCCGAGCTTACGAGCCTCACTCAGCACTGCCTCGGTCATTTCCCGGGGCTGAATCCGATTAACGGCTTTCTGAACTTCCGGGTTTACATCCTGCACGCCCAGGCTGATGCGATTAAAGCCAAGTTTCCACAAGGTTGGCAGGGTACCCTGATCCACTTCTCGGGGATCAATCTCCACGCTGTAATCCCGCTCCTCACCGCTTTGCAGGTTGAACAGCTCAGCGTAGCCTTCCATCAATTCCTGCATCACGTTGTTGGGTAAGAAGGTCGGTGTGCCGCCGCCCCAGTGCAACTGTTTTACCGGGCGATCTGCGCCAAACAGTTCCGACTGCATGGCCGCTTCCTTCAGAACACGCTCCACATAGGGCATGGCCTTGTCGTACTTCTTGGTAATCACCTTGTTACAAGCGCAGTAATAACAAAGGTGCGCGCAAAACGGTAGGTGGGTATACAAAGACAACGGCCGGTTACTGGCCTTGCTGCGCGCCGCCGCCTGCACCATCTGTTCCACCGGGTAGTTCTGATCAAACTCCACGGCGGTTGGGTAGGAGGTATAACGTGGCCCGCTGAGGTCATAGCGTTTGATCAGCGCATCATCCCAGATGAACTCCGGAAGTGTGGATTCAGCAGTCTGCAATACAGGATTGGAAGCCATAATAAGAACTCTGTGCGTGTAATGAGAAAGGCCAGCCGAGGCGCGGAGCATTGTATGCCAGGCCCACGGCACGCATCTTGATGCGGATCATCTTGACGAATGTCTGGATTTTATCAGCTTGGGGCCTGAACCACCCTTGCGCACAAGGCGTATTCTGACTACCTCCTTTGGGTAACAGCCTGAGCAACCCTAAAGGCAAAACTCGCCAGTCACTGGAGCGCACTCTTCATGGCCAATCTCATTCTGATCCTTGGCGATCAGCTAACAACCGATATCAGCGCACTTGAAGGGGCCGACCCCAAGCGTGACAAAATCGTTATGGCAGAGGTTCATGAGGAAGCCAGCTACACCAACCACCATAAGAAAAAACTGGTGCTACTGCTTAGCGCCATGCGCCACTTTGCCCAGCAGCTTGAGAAACACGGATGGCAGGTTCATTACCAGCAATACCAGCCAGACAACGCGCAACAAAGCCTGGAAAGCGTGGTATCTAGCCTGCTAGCAGACGTCAGCCCAGACAAAATCATTACCACTGAGTGCGGCGAATGGCGCCTGCATAATCAGATCAGCCAATGGCAGGAGCGCCTGAACGTTCCGGTAGAAATCCGCACGGATACCCGCTTTATTGCCAGCAAGCAGGACTTTGCCGACTGGGCCGAAGGCCGTAAACAGCTGCGCATGGAATTCTTTTATCGGGAAATGCGCCGTAAAACTGGTCTACTGATGACACCGGATAACAAGCCTGAAGGCGGCGACTGGAACTTCGATGCCGACAACCGACGTAAGTGGAACGGCAATCCACCCGCACCCGCGCCATTCCGGGCAGAGCCAGATGCCATAACCCGTGAAGTGATTGGTCTGGTCGAGCAGCACTTTCCCGATCACTTCGGCATCACCGATGATTTTCACTATGCGGTAACACCAGACGATGCTCAAGAAGCCCTGAATTACTTCATTGAGTTCGCCCTGCCCTGTTTTGGCAACTATCAGGATGCCATGTCGGACAACGAAGACTGGCTGTTCCACTCGATTCTTTCGCCCTATATAAATTGTGGGCTGCTAGACCCTCTCGCAGTGTGCGAAGAAGCTGCACGGGCTTGGTACGCGGGGCAGGCGCCCATAAATGCGGTAGAGGGATTTATCCGCCAGATCCTCGGCTGGCGCGAGTTCGTGCGGGGCCTCTATTGGCTGCACATGCCGGGTTATGCCCAAGAAAACCGGCTTGGCAATACTCGCGCTCTGCCATGGTTTTACTGGACCGGCGACACAAAAATGCGCTGCATGCACAAAGCCATAGATGCAACCCGTCGCAACGCTTACGCTCACCATATTCAGAGGCTGATGGTTACCGGCAATTTTGCCCTGCTGGCAGGAGTAAAGCCGGAGGAAATCTGCGACTGGTATCTGGCGGTCTACGCCGATGCCTACGATTGGGTGGAGCTGCCCAATGTGTTGGGTATGGTGATGCACGCAGATGGCGGCTATCTTGGCTCAAAGCCATACGCTGCCAGCGGCAAGTACATTCAGCGTATGTCTGATCACTGTACCAACTGCCATTACAAGGTCAGCAAAAGCACCGAGCCGGATGCCTGCCCATTCAATTCTCTGTACTGGCACTTTATTGATCGACACAGGGTAGACTTCGAGCGCAACCCACGCATGGGCATGATGTATCGTAACTGGGAGAAGCAGAAGCCCGAGAGGCGGGAAGCGCTTCTTAGCCGTGCCAATTATTTGCTGGAGCATCTGGAAGAGCTCTGAGCCGCAATGTCAGGGCGGCCCTATCTCACACGCCAATACCAGTGCCCAGAACTCCGAGAAGTCATTCACCACCACATCGGGCTTGTCTGGGTGCTTGTGGGTACCGGGGAATATCCGGTTCAGCCAGGGCTGATCCCACTGTGCGCCGTTGAAGAAAACCGAGGTCATGCCTGCGCGCTTGGCTGCAATCACATCCGTGGTGCTGTCGCCGACGTACCAAACACTGGGATCGGGCGGATAATCCAATTTCTGCACTGCCAGCTGAAGCTGATCCGGGTGCGGCTTGCGCAATGGGGTGTCGTCGCCACAGACATCTACATCAAAAAGCTCTACCCAGCCGGTGTCTTCAACGGCAGCCAGCTCGTGTTCGAAAAACTCCCGGTCACGATTGGTGATCACACCTACCTGGATATCCAGCCGCCGCAAGCCCTCCAGCACGGCTCGCACTTTCGCCTCAAAGGCTTTTACCGTGCCGTAGTGGTTACGGTAATGATGATTGAACGCCTTGTGCGCAATCTGCTTTGCCTCCTGATCCTCACCGAAGAGCACTTCAAAAATATCCGTGCGCGAGATCTTCCGGTCGGCCTTCACTTTGGGGTGAAGCTTGGCAAACTCTCGCACGTAAGCCACCAATTTCACATCTTCAGGGGTTTTACTGTCTTCCGGCGCCACCATTCGCTGCATCAGCCCAAGCTTGTAAAAATCCGGGAACATGTCATCCACCGCGTGGTACATAGCGTCGAGCGTATCCACCAGCGTTGCGTGCCAGTCAAACAGCACCACTTCCGGGCGGATGAGCTTGACCACAGCCGGGTGCCAGTCGGCTTCTATGCGGGGCTCAGGACGATCGGGCGGAGGGAAAGGGCTCGGGCGAACTTCGGCCGGCGTCTGCCGAAAAATCTCCGGTTCAGAGCGCTCCATCAGCGCCAGCAGATCCATCAATTCTTCAAAGCTGTCCAACACCACCAAGGGCGCATCGCGATGGGAAAACCAGCTGCGGATACGCTCCGATTCCCAACAAGCACCATTATAAAAAATACCAGAAACATTGGCACGACTGGCGGTGAGCATGTCTACATAACTGTCGCCAACATACCAGGCGCGTGTGTCTGCTGGGAGGTCCAGTTTCTCCAAAATTCTGCTAATTACCTGCGGGTCAGGCTTGTATTCAGTCACGTCATCGGCGCATACCGTTACTTCAAACAAATGCTGCCAACGCCCCTCATCAACGATTTTCAGTTCCTTGTCGAGAAACTCGCGGTTTCTGTTGGTGGCCACAGCTAGCCGAATACCCATGGCTCTTAGTGCTGATAGATATTCGTATGCCCCAGGTTGAAAGGGCTTAACTTGCCCAAAATAGCGTCGGTACGCTTCGTTGTATGCTTGATGAGCAATAAGCTTGGCTGCTGTGTTATCGCCAAAAATCGCATTAAAAATGTCGGTTCGCGATACTCGCCGTTCCGCCAGGATGCGCGGGTGCAAGCGCCGGAAAATGCGGATATAGCGAACCAACCTCGCATCATCCCCTGTGTGGCACTGGTCTTCCGGCAGGAGCTGATCCACCAACCCAAGCTCTTCCAGTTGCGGCAGCATGTCTTCCATGGCGCTGAACATGGCATCGTGGGTATCCACTAAGGTGCCATGCCAGTCGAATATCAGCACCGACGGTGCAACCAAGTGCTCACTCAAGCGATCCATAACCCATCCTTCGGTATTTTAGAGACGTATAACCGCTACCATTAGTTAAAACTATATTTGCCGAATTCACAAAATCGCACCTGCTGGAGATAATTTGCATATAGCTTGACCCTGTATCAACTATAGGGTTTTTACTGTCGCAAACTCACTTCAACAGTTCGGGGCGCGCTCCTCATGCACAATCACAGTCACGGCCATAGCCACGCGGAGCACTTCGACACCCACAACAAGGCTTTCGCCATTGCGGTTTTTCTCAATCTGGGGTTTGTTGTTATTGAGGCCGTTTACGGCGTGTTGGCGGGCTCTCTCGCTCTGCTGGCCGATGCGGGGCACAACCTGAGCGATGTTCTGGGGTTGGTAATGGCCTGGACGGCAAGCTGGCTTGCGAGCCGTAAAGCCACAGATCGCAATACTTACGGCCTCAAGAAAACCACCATTTTGGCAGCTCTGTTTAACGCACTGTTTTTGATTGCGGCCGTTGGCGGTATTGCTTGGGAAGCGATTCGGCGGTTCAACGATCCAGCCGAAGTGGCGGGGCTAACGGTCATCGTTGTAGCGGGCATAGGTGTGCTAGTCAACGGCATTACCATGCTGCTGTTTCTCAAGGGCCAAGAAGGTGATTTGAACATTCGCGGGGCTTTTTTGCACATGGCCGCAGATACAATGGTATCGGTGGGCGTAGTGATTGCCGGACTGATTATCTTGGCTACCGATGCGCGCTGGATTGATCCGATGGTCAGCCTGGTCATTGCGATGGTAATTTTTATCGGCACTTGGCGACTGCTGAAAGACTCAGTGAACCTTGCGGTAGATGCCGTACCCAAAGACATCAACTCGGGCGATGTTACTGAAAAGTTGCAGACACTGCCCGGTGTCGAGTCCGCTCACCACTTGCATATATGGGCGCTCAGCACCACAGAAAATGCCCTGACCGTGCATCTTGTAAAGCCGGATTCCGGGGACGACGACCAAGTGATAGAGCAAGCCACTCACATGCTGAATCACGACTTCAACATCCAGCATGTGACTATTCAGTGGGAGCGAGATGTAGCTGGCTGCCCGAATACTTCCGGGTGTTAACAGCCCGCTAATCACCGGCGCACTGGGCTGGCCTAGCGGCGATCAATAGTATCGTACGGCGCTTTCGCAAGCGCCGGCAAGATTAGGGTCGCACAACATGCGTTAATCGCAACATACTCCACCGTGGCCCGGCGCATTGGCCAGCGGCTACCAGAGCCTCTGGACACTAGAATTATCAGATCCGCATCGATATTTGCAGCCAGCGCTACCAGCTTTTCACCAGGCGTGCCGGCCACAACGTGCAGACTGGCGCTGTGCTTCATGGGCAAGTACTTGCGAGCTAGCAAGCTCAGACTTTCCCGCACCTCGGTTTCCCTGTCTTCCGGGGCATCTTCGGTAACGTGGGGGAAAAAACCTGTGCCACCGGGATGGTACACCGTGGCCAAGTGCAGCTCGCTGCCTTCTCCCGACAGCCTCACACCTTCTTCAAGCGCCCGCTTGCCTTCGCCATCGTCTTCGTAATCTATGGCTAAAAGTATTTTACGGTACATTTTGACCCTCCTATCTTTCCTGCCCTTCTTGTTTCGTCACGGTAACGGCTTCCACCTGCGGGAACGCACGCCCTTGCACAAGTTCGCTAACGGAATACCCGAGATAGTCGGCCTTGAGCGCACGAAATAGTGAGACCGCCATAAAAATCAGCAATATGCAAAACGGTAGGCCCAGAGAGGTAATCACGTTCTGCAGCGCATCCAGCCCACCTGCCAAAAGCAGCGTTGCCGCGATAACACCTTGAGCCGCTGCCCAGAAAATCCGCTGGCGTATCAAGGATGGCTGATCATCCCGCCGGGTGAGCATATCAATAACCAAAGACGCAGAATCGGATGAGGTTGTGAAGAAAATAACAATGATAATGACACTCAACAACGATGCCACATTCGCCAGTGGGAAGGCCTCAAGAAACGCGAAAATCGCTACCGAAGGATCTTGCTGTACTTGTTCTGCCAGTGCCACCGCCCCACTCGCTTCAACGTGAATGGCGGAGAGCCCGAACACACCAAACCAAACCAAGGTAAAAACCGTTGGCGCGAATAACACGCCGGCAATAAACTCACGGATAGTCCGACCCCGGGAAATCCGGGCAATAAAGATACCCACGTAAGGCGCCCAAGTAATCGTCCAGGCCCAATAAAAAAGTGTCCATTGGCGCTGCCAGTTTGATTCGGTAAACGTCTGCGTCCAAAAGGCTAACCAGGGCAATGTATCGAAATAATCACCCACGCTCTGAACCATGCCCTCTGCAATAAAAACCGTTGGCCCTATCACCAATACAAACAGGATAAGCAGCAGCGCCAGCACAATATTGATCTGAGATAAACGCCGCACGCCCTTGTCCAGCCCCAGCGCTACTGACGTTGCAGCGATACTGGTAATCACCGCGATCAACAACACCTGAACCCACCCCGTTGAAGGAACGCCAAACAGATAAGACAGGCCGCTGTTAAGCTGGAGGGTGCCAAGCCCAAGAGATGTGGCCACACCAAAAAGGGTGCCTAATACGGCAATCACATCCACAGTCCAGCCCAAGGGGCCGTATATCCGCTCGCCCAGAATGGGATAGAACAAGCTGCTGATGCGCATAGGGAGGTTATGCCTGTAGGCAAAGTAAGCAATAGCCAGCCCGGGCATCGCAAATATCGTCCAGGTGTGCAAACCAAAGTGATAGAGCGCAACGGTCATGGCGTCACTGGCTGCGCGATCACTGCCAGCAAGAACGCCCTCAAACGGCGGATTGGCAAAGTGGGAGACCGGCTCCGCTACGCCCCAGAACATCAAAATGGTGCCAATGCCGGCGGCAAACAGCATGGTAAACCAGGTGAGGTTGGAATAATCCGGCCGGGAATCATCAGCGCCCAAGCGGATAGCGCCATAACGGCTTACCGCAAGCCCGAGCAAGAACAGCAAGAGTGAAGTCACAGAGAGGATATAAAACCAACCGAGGTTTTGCGCAACCCAGCCTGTTAGAGAGCCGAAGGTATCCGCAACGGCTTGGTCGAAAGGTATGGCAAGCATAACAAACAGCGCCGCTATACCGGCGGATGTAAAAAACACGCCCGGTATAGTCTGCAGTCCAAGAAAACGTTGCAACCGCTCCAACAAGGTGAGCCTCCCTGTAAAAGTCCACAAATGATAGGGTGATCCAGTACCATAACCAAAACGGCTCCACCCCGACACCAGCCAGATCAATAATAACCAGGAAGTGCAGATACAATGAAAATAGGTGAGATAGCCAAACACTCATCCGTTGCCGTGGAAACCATTCGTTACTACGAGAAAATTGGTTTGCTGCCGGCACCCGATCGGGACGCCAGTGGCTACCGCGCCTACCGAACCGCGCACCTGGATCGCCTGTTGTTCATCAAGCGCTGCCGTAACCTTGATATGGCCCAGGATGAAATTCGCGAGCTGATTCGGTTTTCCGAAAATCCCGAGGCAGACTGTCACGAGGTGGACGCGCTTCTGGCACGCCACTTGGACCATGTACGCGTTCGCTTGAGAGAACTCTCACATCTCGAAAAAACACTGCAACAGCTGCAAAAAGCCTGCTCGGATTCGGGCAGGGTTCAAGACTGCGGCATATTGGGCGGACTTAGTTCAGACATAGAAAACCTGCATAACAAGCACAGCGATCAAGAGAATCACGTACCAGGCACCCACAGGCCAGGTAAAAGTTAATTTTGTGGCCAGCGGCACTACAGCATTCGTTTAAAGGTGTCGTCCCGGCGAATGAAGTGATGGATCAGGGCCATGCCAATGTGTCCAATGATCAGCGCGGTCAATATCCAGGCCATTGGTGAGTGCAATGCACCGAGGGCTGCCGCCCAGGCGATTTCTTCACCTTCGGCAAAGATTTCAAAGCCGAATGCGGTCACACCATACCCTCCTCCAAGCATCGCCATCATCCCGGCCAGGGGCATCAGTAACATACCAGCGTAGAGCAAGCCGTGTCCGGCTTTAACCAGCTTGGCGGTGGCAGGATCCTGGGTTGGACGTTGATGGCGTTGTGTCGACACCCACACCAGTCTAAGCACAATTAACACCAGCAATAGTGTGCCGATAGAAATGTGCCAAGGAACCAGCGTCTGCCCGATCCAGTGCTCGCCTTCGTCAATACGGTCAGCGAACTTGAACAGCTGCCAACCGATCAGTACCGCCATACCCCAATGCAAAAATTTGCTAACACGCCCATAGCGCTCTTTCGAATCAACGTTCATATACCTCTCCTGTTTTGCGGCTGTGATAGCAGGCGGTTACGCCCATTCGATGACAAGCTTTTCCTTACCTGCCATACGCACCAAGTGGTCCGCCACCACTTCCTGCAATCTTGGCATTTGCGCGGTATCACTTCCGAGCTCCACCGTCAGTATGTCAGCATTGCTTCTTACTCCCGTGGTTAATCGTCTGTCAGGAAATGCTTTCAACAATACCGCCTTCAACCCGCAGAGCGGCACAGGTGATGGCACTGGCTTGGGTTGAAGCCGCATAAATACAAAGGTTAGCGACCTCCTCTGGCGTGGCGAAGCGCTTGAATAGTGTTGGGCCAGGCGTACGCCACTCATCACATTGACCTGAAAGATCTCGCCAGCAAGGTCCTCCGGATAGAAGTCCGGGCCCTGATCCACAATCCCTGCAAACGCACTGTTCAGCATCCGCACGATATCCGCAAACTCATTATTGACGATGGTTCCGGAATGACGAGGTCTGTCGAATAAACCGTCCTTCATCGTCTTTCACCTGCACCGGCTGCCAGTTCTCTTGCCAAACTCCGTTAATCAAAATGAACAATCATCCAGATAATGAGACCACTTTACTATCACCGGATTGAAAGACTAAGGTGAAGATCATTGCTTTATTATCAATGAATTGTTGATAGTGATTGGAAATCACAGAGACAGGACAAGCCGATGGATCGTATCGATGCCATGCGCGCCTTCGTCACGGTGGTGAACGAAGGCACCTTCACTCGCGCCGCCGAGCGGCTGGAATTATCCCCACAGCTGGTCAGCAAATACGTATCTCAACTTGAACAGCACTTGGGAGTGCGCCTGCTCAACCGCACCACCCGCAGGATCCACCTGACAGAGGCGGGAAAGAGCTATCACCAAAGAGCTCAACAGGTGCTGGATGACATCGATGACATGGAGAGCCAGCTTGGAGACCTGCATACCCAGGCTCAGGGCCTGCTACGGATCAGTGCACCCGCATCCTTCGCTATCCGCCACATGGCGCCGTTGCTGAGCGAGTTTCAGCAAGCCCATCCAGGCGTAGGCATCGATTTGCAGTTGAACGACCGCAAGGTTGAGGTCGTCGAGGAAGGGTTCGATATAGTGCTGCGGATCGGCCACTTGAAAAGTTCCTCGCTGATTGCAAAACGGATTGCGCCGATACGGCTGGTCATGTGCGCTTCGCCGAGCTACCTGAAAAAACACGGCACCCCGCAACGTCCGGAAGATCTCAGGGGCCACCGTTACCTGCGTTATAGCTATCTGGAGCTGGATGCCAGCCAGCCCGTGTACCGCTGGCTGCAAAGCAAGAGTCAAAACGGTATCAGCGACATCATAAGCAACAACGGAGATGTGCTGATCGAAGCCGCCATCGCAGGCTCTGGCGTTGCCTTGCAGCCCACGTTTATTTCAAGCTCAGCAATCAAGGAAGGAAAGCTGCAGGTCGTCTTGCCGGAGTATGAGCCCGAACCCATGGGGCTCTACGTGGTGTTTGCGCACCGGCAGCTGCTGGCGAGCAAGGTTCGAAGTTTTATCGATTTTATTGATGGCTATTTTGGCGATCCCCCATACTGGGATTGAACTCACCCTGCAGGTTACCACCGGCATCCAGTGCAATTACTTTCTGAAAACGACATGTTTGATATTAACCTTGTAGCAACTACAGGGTTTTTAATGCACGCATACGTCTATAGGAGGTGTTTATGGCATGCAGTTGCTCTGGCCCCGAGCCACAATCCCCGGCCCCGGGTTTTCGTCGCGCGCTTTGGATTGCCCTGTGGGTAATGCAGCAAGGAACCACCCCCGAACCCTTCACAATGGGCTCAATTGGCCTGCTTGCTCTGACTGCTAACCTGGCCGTTTTATTTGTGCTTTTTCGATTTAGAGAAGGTGATTCAGATATGCGTTCGGTCTGGCTATGCAGCCGAAATGATGTCATTAGCAACCTGGCTGTCATGGCCGCTGCACTGAGGGTTTTCGGCACGGGAACCGCGTGGCCGGACCTTGCCGTTGCTGCGGTTATGGGCACCTTGGCAATAACGGCCGGCATCAGTGTCATACGCCATGCCCGGGCTGATATTGCTGCAGCCAGCAGCCACACCAGCTCCACCCCGAGGGCTGAAGTCCACTGACAGACCGGTGATGGCGGCAGAATAATATCTGGCTAGAACGCCAGCGAGATCATCACCGGAATAAACACCAACGCAAAGAGCGTCGAGAGCATTACCGTGCCTGCGGCTTGGCGGGGAGAGGTGTCCAGCAGCGTCGCGATAACCACCGTGTTGGCCGCAATGGGGGTAATGGCAATCAGGAAGATGGCCTTGTGTACCGCCGGCTCATAAATACCCAGCACCTGTGAGTCCAGCCACCAGAATGCCGCTGCTAACAGCGGCCAAGCCACAAACTTGCCAAAAAATGCCATGGCGGTAAACCGCAGGTTGCCCACCAAACCCCGAAAACTGCTGATGCTCATGCCAATGATCATCATACCCAGAATGCTGTAGGCACCGCGCAGGTTGTCAAAAAGCGGCATAAACACATCAGGAATGCCGATGTCTGAAAGATTGAGCGCTACGGCCACCAAAAATGCATAAACCGAAGGTAGTTTTGCCACCCGCCACAACGATTCTTTTAAATCATGTTTGCCGCGAGCCGCGAGGTAGAACCCTACTGAACTTTCAAACAGGGTAACGCCCAGCATGCACACAATATAAATCGCCAATCCTTCTTCGCCGAACAGCAGCAATGCCACCGGCACACCGAAATAGCCGGTATTACCTGACCCAACACACAACGGAATAATGCTGGCACTGCCATCCGTAAGCACCCGCTGCGCCAGTTTGAACTGTGCAATGGCCAGCACCGACGCAAACCCGAACACCAAAAAGGGCAAAAAAATCACTTCTGGGGAGAGCGGCGCGGCCATCACACCCGAGAACACCACCGAGGGCGTAACAATGTAAAGCATGATGCCGGCGATGTGTTTACCACTAGCCTCCAGGTAGCGGCCTGCCACCCAACCAAGAGCCACCGTCACATAAAGCGGGATCAGCTTAATAAACAACGCCAGCGCTGCGGCCATGATGGCTCCGGACATGCAGGTTCAGGAAAAACAGGTCGCGCAGTCTACCATCTACCACTCCAGAGGTAACTCTCCGGCGCAATGGTGTGATTTCTCTCCATGATTGATAATCGTCAACAGTATTCTGAATACATCTTTATACCCTAGTAGGGCAGTCAAGTATTCCATAACGACCAAGGAGAGAGACCAATGGCCGAACGCTTTACCAAGAGCATGGCCAGAAACATATATTTGGGGGGAAGTACGTTCTTCATCCTGCTGTTTCTGGTTCTGACTTTTGATACTCAATCGCGGGCAA
>JBQCZX010000026.1:0-4886 GCA_052089485.1 Marinobacter sp.
AAGGCTTCGAGAAAACGGGGGTTTTTAAGGCTGGCTCCTTTGCCTATGGCTACTGCAAACGCGTCAGTAGACATTGAAAGAGCCAATAACAGAAGGGCTATGGGGTTCATTCGGTGTTCTCCGGTCAGGCACTGAGTCCACGACACATCCACACGCCTGACCAATAGGCATGGATATATCGATGGTCTCGCCAACCGAGAGGTGTTCGTACCATGGCATGTGGCCAGGTATGTTGATACGAACTCTTCCGTGTGCCGGAAGCAGGCTACTCCCCAAAGAGCGCTAAACGTAACACAGCCGGTTTAAAAATCAAACCGGAAAGCCATGGATATGCTTCCCCTTTGCCCCTATGGCTGAATTATACCTAACTGCTTGTTAGCTGCATCGCGAATCTCCCGGTAACGATCAGGATTGCCAATCAATGTATCCAGATCAGCCTCTGGGAAAATCTCATTTTTCTTTTTCTTGGCTTCCTCTTTAGCAAAGATCGACGGTATCAATTGTTCCATGCAGCGCAACATCACCTCGGGCGAAACCGATGCTCCGGGCGATGCCCCCAGTAAAGTTCCATACGTTTTGTCCTTGGACACAAGGATTTCCGTGCCCATCTGCAAACCACGGTCTTTGATGATTTGCACTCGCTGGCCGGCTTGAATGGGTTTCCAGTCAAACTTTTTACTTAAGCCCGGAGCGAAGCTATCAAGTTCCTCGAACATGCTCCTTTCGCCCTTGAACGTCTCTGAAATCAGATATTTAACCAAGGAGAAATTCTCTAGGGCGACACTCAGCAAGCCCGGGATATCATGCGCTCGAATGGATCTGAGGTAATCAAAAAACCCACGGCCTCTCTCGAGAAGAGGTTTGAATGAGGCAAAAGGACCAAACAATAAGTAATACTTACCGTCAACCAGCCGTAAATCCAGATGCGGCACGGACATGGGAGGCGCGCCCACTTTCGCTCTGCCATAGGTTTTAGCCCGGTAATACTCGGCTTGCTCTTCACTGATCGGTGCCCGAAGAAAACGCCCGCCCACAGGAAAGCCGGTGAAGCGGTTTCGAAACGGTAAGTGGCTTTTCTTCAGAAGCGGAAATGCGCCCCCACCGGCACCGACAAAAAGCACATCCGCTTTGTACTGAACCGGTTTCCCTTTGCATTCGGCCTCGATAACCCACCGCTCGGTCGGGCTCCTGTGCACGCGCTTAACGTGGGTGCCATACTCAAACTTTACACCCAAATCCTGCGTTGCGTAGGCCGCCATTTGCTCCGTTACCGCACCAAAATTAACATCCGTACCTGTCTCAATGGCAGTCGCCGCCATTTTTTCATGGCGTGGGCGCTCGTCCATGGTGTAGGGAATCCAGCTCTTTATTTCATCAAAGTCTTCTGAGTAACGCATGTGCTCAAAAAAATGATGGGCCGACATTTCCTTGAACCGCAATCTCAACTCTTCAATAGCGAATTCGGAAACAATGGTGCAATGTTTGGTTTGAGTAATAAACGTTTTAGGGTCTTTGATGGCCCCCTTTTCAATCAAATACGCCCAAAACTGTTTGGCAACATTGAACTGGGCATGGATCTTATAAGCTTTTTCAATCGAAATAGCCTCTCCATCCACTGGAGTATAGTTAAGCTCACAGTTCGCTTCATGCCCCGTGCCTGCGTTCCAGAATGGAGAGGAGTTTCCCGCGCCGGCACTGTCCAGTCTTTCTAAAATGGTGATATCCAGATCCGGTGCCATCTCTTTTGCCAACGTGGCAAAAGTGGTTCCCATAATCCCCGCGCCTATGATGACTACGTTCATAAAGTCTACTCGCCAGTGTCAAATTTTTAGATATTCGTCAAAAGTTACTCAAAGCCCGCTCAACTGGTTGCCGACAGGAAGACGCCGAATGCGTTTTCCTGTGGCCGCGTAGATGGCATTGCACAGTGCCGGAACAACGGGCGGCAGGCCGGGTTCGCCCACACCCCCCATGGCGTCGTTGGGATTGTCGATCAGGTGCACCCTGACCACTTTCGGCGCGTCCGGCATTCGTGGGATCAGATAGCTGTCGAAGTTATCCTGCTGGGCAACGCCATCTTTGAACGTCACCTCGCTTTGCAGGGCAACACCGATGCCCATCACGCAGGAACCCTCCATCTGCGAACGGATTCGTTCCGGATTGGCTTGGGGCCCACAATCGAAAGCAATGTCCGCTCGATGAATGGTTAATTCGCCTTCATCATCCACTTCCACGTCAAAGACAATGGCGGTGTAGGAGACAAAGCTGTTGTGGAAAGCCAGGCCCAAACCACGCCCCTTACCTGTCTCACGCCCCCAGCCGGCCTCTTTAGTGGCGCGCTCAATCACCCGGCGCATCCGGGCCACATCTATCGGATGCTTGTCCGGATCCTCACCGTAATTCCAACCATCGCCGACGGTCAGGTTATGAATTTCCCGGTCTGGCCCAAGTAGATCCAGAACATAATCCCGGTGGTCCTTACCGGCTGCCACCGCCATTTCGTGGGCAAAACTCTGGATGGCCCAAGCGTGGGGCAAGTTGTAAACCGAACGAAACCAGCCGATACGCACATGCGCCGGTGCGGGTGGATTTTCCAACCGGATAGCGGGAATACTGAATGGCATGGTATTGAAGCCCATGCCCTGTTCGAATTCCGCTATATGCTTGGGGTCCGGGGCAAAGAGCGAAGTGATGCTGGGTGACAGAGTCCGGTGGCGCCAGCTGGTTGCCTTGCCTTCTCCGTCCAGGCCCGCCTCCAGATGGTCAACGGAGACCGTATGGAAGTACGCATGGTGGATATCATCCTCGCGGGACCACTGCAGTTTGATCGGCTGCCCTTCGAACGCCTTCGCAACTATGGCTGCCTCAATCACAAAATCCGGTTTCGACTTGCGGCCGAAGCCACCGCCGAGCAGTGTTTGATGAAGGGTTACATTTTCCAGATCCATCTCTAGCACCCCCGCGATGCCTTCCCGGGCTGCCTTTGGATGTTGAACCGGAGCCCAAGCCTCGGCCTTACCGTCTTTAATCATTACCACTGCCACTGGGGGCTCCATGGGGGCCTGAGCCATGTGGGGCATGTAGTAAGTTGCTGACACACGCTTTTCGGCCTCTTGCAGAGCGGCCTCGACATCGCCAGATTGACGGATAACTTTGCCGGGGGATTGTGCCGCCTTTTCCAGGGACTTCCGGAAAGCATCTGTGGTGTAGTCGGCATTGTTGCCGGCTGGAGCATTGTCCCACTCGATCTTCAAGGCCCTGCGACCTTCCATGGCGGCCCAGGTATTGGTGGCCACCAAGGCAACGCCACCCAACGGATTGAATGCCGCTGGCTGGCCAGTGCCTTCAATGCGGATCACCTTTTTGACGCCGGCAACTTTCAGCGCATCGCTGTCATCGACGCTTTTCACTTTAGCGCCATACACAGGCGGGCGTGCCACCACTGCGTAGAGCGTATTCTCCAGGTCTATATCGGCGCCAAAAATTGCCTTGCCAGTGACAATGTCTTCACCATCAATGGCCTTGGGATGGGCGGATTTCAGTTCACCGTTGATCAGCCCGGATTCTTTGCCAATAAAGCGCAGCTCACTATCAGATTTCAGAACCAGGTCGTGCCGACCGGGGACATCCAGCTCCCTCGCTGCTTCTGCGAGGTCTCCAAAGCCGAGTTCCCGGTCCGTGGCTGGGTGAACCACCTTGTGGATCTCGGCTCGCACCTCGTGCACCGGCACACCCCATTGATTGGCAGCGGCCTGCTCAAGCATCAGTCTGGCGGCAGCGGCTGCACGGCGCATGGGCTGATACCAATGACGCATGCTGCGAGAGCCATCGGTATTCTGGTTGCCGTACTTTCCCTGGTCCCCTTCTGCCTGCCGCACCCGAACCTGGTCCCAGTTGGCGCCCAGTTCGTCGGCAGCGACCATAACCAGGCTCGTACGAATACCCTGACCCATTTCAGCACGATTATTGACGATGGTAACCAGGCCGTCGGAAGCGATGTGGATAAACACATTCGGGTTATCAATCCAACCACCGGGCATGGTGCCGGCGCCAAACTGTGCCTGTTCATTTGCCAGCCCCAGATCCCAACGGGCGGCCAATAAGAGCGCAGAGCCCCCGGCCAATCCTTTTAAAAGGCCGCGGCGACTAACATTGGCGAGTAACAGTGTATCGTCTGATCGGCTCATGAGCTGGTCTCCTGCTTGTCTGAAGCCCGTTCAATGGCCGCCAGGATGCGATTGTATGTGCCACACCGGCACAGGTTGCCCGCCATGGCGTCAACAATTTCTTGGGTTTCGGGTGCTGGGGTTTTCTTTAACAGAGCCGTGGCATTCATGATCTGGCCACCCTGGCAATAACCGCATTGAGCCACCCCTAGGTCGAGCCAGGCCTGCTGGACTTTCTGGCCAACCGGATCGTCGGCCATGGCCTCAATGGTTGTAACCTCACCCTTGGCGGCAGAGACCGGTGTGACACAGGACCGTATCGCTACCCCGTTCAGATGAACAGTGCAGGCACCGCACTGAGAAATACCGCACCCAAACTTGGTGCCTTTCATGCCCACCACATCCCGGATGGCCCAAAGCAGCGGCATATTGTCGGGAACGTCCAGCTCGTGCTGTTGTCCGTTTATGGTCAGGGTGATCATTGGTTTCTCCGTTAATCTGCGGCTAGGCCCACACAGTCATTTATGAAATGACCTTAAACTTAGCAGCTACGAGGAATTGTCACCAACCCAAATCAGAAAGAGATTCTGGAAGTGGTCGGCAGAATGCGTTGAACTCTTTTTGGAACATAATAATGGTTTAGCGCAAATTATTGTCATTGATGATGGGCCCGGCGTTGCGGAGGGTGAAAGGATGCACTTGGGGCAGAGAGGGCTGCGG
>JBQCZX010000026.1:4986-32604 GCA_052089485.1 Marinobacter sp.
TGGGCCCGGCGTTGCGGAGGGTGAAAGGATGCACTTGGGGCAGAGAGGGCTGCGGTTACTCGGCCTTTTCGACTTCCCGATTGCCGTAATTAACTGGCACCCAGTCATAGCCTTTCTGTGCCTCGCGAATATGGCCAACGCCTGGGAAAGGCATATGCGGCAAAGCGACCAAGTCACGATCACTGGCGAAGCCCGAGAAAGCCTTTGATCGTACTTTGGAGGCCACCTTCGAATCCACATCATAGACAATGGTTACTGAGGGATCGTGAAACTGCACAGCTTGAGCGTGGATAATGTCACCCCCGAAGGTGAGTGTCTGGCCTTGGCTTTCCAATGTGTAGAAAGCACTACCCGGCGTGTGGCCCGGATGTAGGCTAGCCGTCACCCCAGGAAGGATTTCGGTGGTCTCATCGAAAGCATCAATTTTGTCGGCATCAATATAAGGTGTAAGGATCTGGATAGCCTGATCGAAGAAAAGCTTTTCATAGCCGGATTTCGCTGCGTTCTCACGATCCAGAAAGAAGTCGACATCGGGCTTGCCGACATGAACCGTGGCATTACCGAAGACGATCTGGTCATTCCGGGTTAGCCCGCCGATATGATCAGAATGGGCGTGGGTGATCAGAACGTCAGTCACGTCTTCTGCTTTGAACCCGGCGGCATGCAGACTATCAAGCAATTTGCCACCGAACCCAGGGCCGAACATATTCCCCGCGCCCGTATCCACCAGAACGAGGCTGTCTCCCATTTCAAGAAGGAACCCACTGACTGACGTCTCGACGGGGTTGGACTGATAAGCGTGCGTAAGTTGTTCGTCAATCTTCTCGGTGGTGATTCCTTGCAAAATTTTATGCAGATCCTGCGGCACGGTGCCATCTGAAAGCGCCGTAACCCGAACGTCTCCAATCTTGAAGGCATAGGCGTCCGCACCCTGCTGGGTGATCCCCGGCGATTCTTCAGGCATAGATTGTTCGCTCGCAGACACGAGCCCTACTGTTGAAAAACTCAACAACACAGTGGCACATATCAAGGGACGTATAATCATTTTTATACCTCTATATTTTGTGTTTGTGTTCAAAAAAATATGCGCGGGCGAAGGCTTAGGGCAAATCCGGTCGCGCCAGTCCTAAGTGATTACGCAAAGTACTGCCTTGGTATTCGCTGCGGAACAGACCGCGACGTTGCAACTCCGGCACCACCTGCTCGATAAAGTCCTCAATGCCACTGGGTAGAGACGGCGGCATCAAATTGAAACCATCGGCGCCTTGGTTATTAAACCAGTGCTCCATCTTGTCGGCAATCTGTTCCGGCGTGCCTACCATAGTGCAGTGGCCACCGCCCGCCGCCAGTCGGCCCAGCAGTTGGCGCAACGTGGGTTGCTCGGTTTCAATAATGCGCAATATGGTGCTATAGCGTCCCTGCGGTCCGTTGAATTCTTCCAACGGCGGCAATGGCGGTACTGGAGCGTCCAACGCCCAATCAGAGCAATCCTGGTCGATAAACATGGCTAGCTGCCGTAAAGAGGCGTCCACTGGCAGTAGCTCATCCAGTTCACGCTGTTTAGCCAGTGCTTCGGCTTCGGTTGGCGCTACGTAGGTGACCAACCCAGGCATGATGGGCACTGTGACATCGCGGCCGGCTGCCTTGATCCGCTGTTTGATGTCGCGATAGTAGTTCTGCGCCGCCGGTAAATCATAGGCCACTGCATAAATGGCCTCTGCGCACTTTGCTGCCAAAGCCCTGCCCTGCTCCGAGGCGCCAGCCTGGAAAAGCACCGGGTGGCCCTGCACTGGTCGCGGTACGTTAAGAGGGCCATCAACCCGAAAAAACTCTCCATGATGATTAATGGGTTGCACTTTGTCAGGGTCGGCGTAATGGCCATGGCGATCAAGTGTCAGTGCATCGTCAGCCCAGGAATCCCATAGTTCAAGCACGGCCTGCACGAACTCATCGGCGCGGCGATAGCGCTCGGCATGGATTGGCATCGCGTCATAGCCGTGGTTTCTGGCCTCAACATCAAACATTGAGGTCACCACGTTCCAGCCAATGCGACCACCAGAGATATGATCCAGTGAGGCTACAAGACGTGCGGCGTGGAAGGGCGTGTAAAAGGTGCTGGAGACGGTACTGATGAAGCCAATATTCTCGGTAGCCCGACTCATGGCGGCGATGGCCGTGAGTGGCTCCAGATACCACCAGCTACCATCAGACACATTGCCCACAGAATTGCTGTCGGCAAAAAACACGGCATCCAGCTTGCCGCGTTCAGCGGTTTGTGCCAAGCGCTCGTAGTAGCGAATATCACCCAGCTGTTCTACCGCGGATTGTGGATGGCGCCAAGCGGCCCGATGGTGGCCGCAGCCCATCAGAAACAGGTTTATATGCATCATGCGTTTAGCGCTCTGTGAGGTGGCCATCAGTTTTTCACCAACCCACCGTCGACCAGTAGGTTCTGCCCGGTGACCGAGCGTGCCCAAGGCGATGCAAAAAACAGAGTGGCATCGGCAAATTCTGCGGGCGTGGTCACCCGGCGTAAGGGTGTGCTGGCCGCGATGAAATCGAACACCGCCTCGGGCGTAGCGGCGGAGGCATCGGTGGTGCGCAGCAGGCCGCCTGAGACCATATTTACGGTAACGTTGTCAGGTCCCAAATCCTGGGACAGAGTGCGGGTGAGCGACAGCAGGGCTGCTTTGCCGGCGGTATAATCGTGGTAAGGCACCACGGGATTTTGGAACAGATTCGTTCCCACATTCACGATACGGCCGAACCCAATTTCGCGCATGCCATCAAGCGCTGCCTGGGTGGTATTCAGGGCACCACCCACCACGCCAACAAACTGCTGATGCAGGTTGTCCCAGCTTAGCTGTTCCGCGTTGGGACGGGCATCGCCGTTGAATGAGAAATCCGGCAGGGCGTTGTTAATGACCGTGGTCACCGGAGTTCCGAAATGCTGCCGGGCGCGGGTAAACATCGCTTTCACTGCCTCGCGGTCGGTGACATCGGCCTGCACGGCTAGGGCCTGCTCCGGCGCTTCGTTGGCCAGTCTTTGCGCGGCCTCCGCACTGGTGTAATAGTTGATAACGACTTTAGCGCCTTCACGCAAAAACGCGCGCACCAAGTGTTCACCCAAACCCCGGGCACCACCGGTTACCAGCACCAGCTGTTGATCAAGACGGAAAGATTGTTGCATGGACACCTCAATATGAGGCGAAGGCATGATGAGGCAGGTGCGGCACCGTATTTCGTCTGCGCCTGCGGCTGACATCCCTTCGCCAGTATGAACTGGATCAGGTTCAACGGGTGTTATCTCAGTCCTGTAAGCAGGACACCCCGTGTCGAGCCAAAACCATAACACACCACGCACGCTCTTGTAGGCCTCACGCATCCGAAACCATCAAAGATACCTGCATTTGACAACTACTGACAGACTTCCTACGCTGTCGACAATCCTAGGGGCGCCGGTCAACGGCTGAGACTCCGCATTTAATGCGGTAACCCTTCGAACCTGATCCGGGTAATGCCGGCGAAGGGAAGGAAAACGCCTGCTACACGCATTCCTGTGCGCCTTTCTTCCTTCGCAGATGTCCCGGTGGAGCCATTTTTGGCAATCACGCCACTCGCGCCCAACCGGGCAAGGAAGATAACCGATGCTAAGCTCTTCTACCGCACTTGTGTGGCTGGTTTTATTTGCTGCGCTTTTCGCCATACCTGGCTTGATCTACGCTCGCCGCAAGCAGGGTAATCTGGATGATTTTCTGGTTGCCCGCAACAGCCAAACCAGCTCCGCCACCCTGCTGACACTGCTGGCCACCACTATGGGCACCTGGATTCTATTTGGCCCGGCACAGGCCGCAACCTGGGGTGGTATCGGTGCTGTAACCGGTTACGCCCTGGGCTCGCTGGCGCCGCGTTTAATCATGATCCCCTTGGGCAGCCGTATCCGCACGCTGATGCCCGAGGGCCACACCCTTACCGAATTCGTGCTCTGCCGTTACGGCCGTGTGATGTACGGTTTTGTGCTAGTTATCATGGTTTTCTACTTGTTTATCAGCCTGACCGCCGGGCTGACCGCCATCGCCCAGATGGTCGCCCTGCTGGCGCCGGTACCTCTGTGGCTTACGGCCAGCATTGTGATGACGGCCACCCTGCTCTACACCCTTTACGGTGGCTTGCGAGTAACCATTTTTACTGACCGGGTGCAGATGCTGGTTATTCTGCCATTTCTGGCTGTGCTGATTGGTTTTGGCTGGCAGGCGGTCGGCGGGCTGGCCCCCGCCGTGCAGGGTTTACAGGAAAAAGCCCCGCACTTGCTGAACCCGCTAGACATCAACGGTCTGAAGTCCGGTTTAACGTTCTTTATCGCAGTGGTACTGACCGGTCTGTTTTACCAGGGAACCTGGCAGCGCATCTTCGCCGCCCGCGATAATAAAGTGATCCGTAACGGGTTTATCATCAGCGGGCTACTGAGCTTCCCCGTCATATTTATTATGGGTCTTTTTGGGTTGGCCTTCGTGGGGCTAGGATTGCCTGGGGATGGTTCGGTAGCGCTGTTCAGCGTACTCTTGGCAGACGTGCCGCTGTGGTTTGCCATAGGTTTACTGCCGTTCGGGTTGGCGCTGATCATGAGCAGCGCCGACTCCACTATTAGCGGACTGACGAGTATTATGGTGGTGGATCTACGGCGGCTACTGCCCAAGCTGAGCAATCACAATTTGCTGTCACTTTCGCGCTGGTTGATTGTGGTGCTTTCGGTACCGGTGCTTCTTGTAGCGGCCCAAGGCTACAGCGTTCTCTATCTGTTCCTGCTGGCCGATTTACTGTGCTGCGCGGCGGCCTTTCCGGTCTTTTTCGGTTTCTATAACGCCCGTTACCAAAGCTATAACGCGGTACTCAGTACCTTAGGCGGTCTGGCCGCCGGGCTTATGGTATTCCCTGCACCGGGCGCCCCCACTACTTACCTGCTGGAATCTTTCCTGTTGGCATCGCTGGTGCCGATCGCAGTGTCGCTTTTGCTGTTGCTTGTGCCCAGAGGTAAGCTCTTCGATTTTTCTATATTGGCGCAACGGGTGCGGAATTTGGAAGGGTAAACAACTCTGAGCGTTATGCGTCTTTCTCATAGCTTGCAGCCCAACTGGCACGGCCGAGTTCTGTGGCGCGCTCTACGTCTATTTCGGGAACCGCCGATGTGTCTCCCAACTCTCTCGAATCGTAATGAAATACGCACAAGCGTGAAGCAAATTCAGCGAACGGCAGTGATGCTTCGCCATGGCGCTCGCCATTACTTTGCGTTGAGCAATTAATACCTTGGCCCCAATCCTGGCCGCTGTCATTGTTGGGATTGAAAAAGTAGAGTCGCATCTCGCCAAGGCGATCAAGGCTGACACGGATGATTGTGATCGCATGGCGTCCAACGAGCCGCCCTCCACTATCGGTTACTGCAATGCCCGCCGGTTGCGGATGTATGACGGGTATGCTGCCGTTGTAATAAGGGTGATAGCAGGCATAAAAATGGCGTATAAATGACTCGTAGTTATGGATTGCTCCTGTCTCTTGGCTTATAACACTGAGAAAATCATGGCCTACCCACCAGCCATACATTTCCGGGTTGATCCAGCGGTGCAGGTCGTCGTCGCGAACGCCGCATAAGCGCCCCATCTCACCGTAAATACGGTCAAGGTGAGGCACCAGAATCAATGAAACCGGATCCACATCGGTGGGAGGTTCCTTCGCAAGGCCTGCTTCCAGGTATTGTGAGGTGATTTGTTGGCCCTCAAAACGCATGATGACATCGTCATCACGAGCCGCCCAGGCCACCAGTTGCAGCAGGAAATCGGCATCGTTGAAAGCCCACATGGAAAGACCGATGACTGACTGACAGGTCGGGTTATTACCCTGGCCAACACCCAGCGGTAGCCCGAGAAGGCACAACACACCGGCGAGCAAGTACACTCGTGGAGGATGTGCATTACCAAATGCCGCGCTCAGGTTTTCAGACGCTGCCGGGCACAATTTCAGTTCGAGTTGCCGCCACAGACCCGAAGCTAATGGCGGTGTGAACAAAGATCCCCGCTCAAGGAACATGGACAAGCCATATACAGCCTGAGATGTTTCTGGGTGTACGACCTCGTCGATCAGTTCAAGCACAATCTCGCGGTAGCATTGGAGAACATCGTTGCCGGTGATACTCAAACCCAATGCCAGGGGTATCAGTTCATCCCGGTGCCCGCGCAGGTGGCGCAACAGCATGGGATGGTAAGGAGAAACCATGCCGGTCTCATGCATTGCACTGGCAAAGCCCTTCGCCTCTGTAGACAGCGCTGATTCGTCCATGGCGGCCAAGCGCTCGCTATAAACTGCAAATCCCGGATCATCGCGACAGCCTATAGTGGGGCCGAATAAAGCACTGACAAGACGCGCTGCTTTATCCATACCCGAGGTCTCTATTGCCGGGTCAAACAGGCATTTAGCAATCTGGCTGACCATCTGCTTGATGCTGCCTGTTTTTATCGGTCGCTGGGCCAGCAAACGGCGCACTTCATTCACCAAACTGTCGAGAATGCTCTCATAGCCCAGCCTGCTGAGCAGGTACTGATAGAGCGAATTGACTATTTGCCCTAGCCCCTGCGGCCGCTCCCGATCGGCTTCGCTCATCTGGCCTGACAACAAGTCCAGATTCAATGCCGTCACCTGGGCCAGAAAGTTCTTGGCCTGCTCTGCTGAAATGCCGGAATGTCGATAATCACCCATAGCTACGGCAAGTAGCCTAAGTTCACTCAGGGCTTCGATGGCCGTGAAGTCTGGCGTTCCCTGGCGTAACGTTCGCACGGCAAGGGCGGGTCTCAGGATGGCTGGTTTTCCCCAATCACCGTTGGTAAATACGCCCTTGGCTTCCATTGCCGGGACTCGGGCGTACAGTGCGTCCAGCCCGCCTGGAGTTCCCATAACCTGAAGGGCCGCTTCCAGTACCGTCCTGTTGGGCGCCATAGGGGCAGTTTGGCGGGCAAACGCAAGCTGCTCCAGTGTCTCGTCAAACTTAGCTAAAGAAGCAGTGGTAGCCGGATCAGAATCGGAGCCCGTCATAATCATTCCTTGCCTGTTCGATAAGCGATTTTGAATGGCATTAAAGATGCTCTTAAGGCGCTATGGAAGCAAACTGTTCCGCCGCTTTAGTTTCAATTTGTAACCAAGGCAACTATATTGAAGTTCACGGCAATGCCACAAACATCGGCGCAGTTTGTCTGGATTAACCAGCAAGGAGAACCCCGAATGCCGACAACATCAGAAAATCAATTAACCGAAGCGGAAGCAGCCTGGCTCGATCCGAACATGGACTCAGTCAAAGGAACCGAGACCCCCAAAGACCCGAACAAAGGCTACATCGCCCTGCTTGGCTGGAGCGTTAATGCGATCAAGGCTGCGCAAAAGTTTGACCGCCGCTATATCGTCGTTGCTCCGGAGTGGGCGGCGGATTTCTGTACTGCAAACAAGATACCTTTCATTCCTTGGGATTTTATCCGTCTTAATGATCGCTCCATGGAGATTGCCGAAAGGCTGAAGGCGGAAGGCGTCGATGTTGCCGTACCGCTTTTCGAGGAGACCGTCGAGTGGTCCGGTGCCATTAACTCTGTCTTGCTCGACAGCCCTCGTATGTACGGCCAGTCTATCCTGTTTCGTGACAAGGCTTTGATGAAGCGCCGTGCACAGCTTGGCGGTATTCGCGTCGGGATTTTTGAGGAGGCACACGAGAAAGAAGACATCGTCCGCTTCATGAAGCGCGTCAACCAGACACTCCTCAAGCTTGATGGTGATCCGGACGACCCGATTCACGTCAAGGCATTCGACAAAGCCGGTTGTCTCGGCCACCGAATGATTCGCACGGTAGAAGAAGTCGACAACATACCGGCGGAAGAGTACCCCCTATTGATGGAAAGTCACCTTGATGGCTGGGAGTTTGCTGTCGAGGCTTGGATCCATAACGGGAAAATAAAATTCCTTAATATTTCCGAATACGTAACGCTAGGATACTCGGTGTTCGTGCCGGCTACCAAAGAACTCGAGAGCTGGCGCAACGCGATCACCAAGCAGATCGAATTATTGATCAAAACCTTCGATATCAAATTCGGTTTGATTCATCCAGAGTACTTCGTCACCGCAGACGGCGAAATGTACTTTGGCGAGGTTGCCTACCGCCCGCCCGGATTCAAGGCGTTCGAGCTGATCGAGCGAGCCTACGGATTCAATGCGTATCAAGCATCAATGTTAGTGTTTGATCCTAAAAGCACAACAGAGGAGGTAGATAGTTTCTTCCCCCGTGAAGTGGTCGACGCGAAGGGTTACGCGGGCTGCTTCGGTGTTTATCCAAGACGTCGTGTGGTTAGCAAACTGGAAATGCCCAAAGAAACAGTTGATCACCCCTACTTTGAATCTCATGAATTGGTCGCACCGACAGAAGAGACAGTCCCTGACAGGTCAGCCTTCGGAACGCACTGGGGCCTGCTTTTCTTCTTTGGTGAGGATCCCATCAAAATGCGGGACCTGCTCAAAGCCCAGGAAGAGCTGGACTTCTACGTTTAGAGGTTAGCTAAACCAATTCAACTGCAACAGATGTGACCTCCATGATTCTGGCCACCCTAGCGCCCGAATCGTGGATGGCCTCTGCGATTGCCGAACCCATTCAGCCTTGCACCGCGACAGGCCCTTCCTGTTCGGGTGCAGAAATGACTATTTTGGGTGGTTTGCCGCTTCCGTTCCTGGCACTTGCCACCTTTTAGAAAGGCCGATACAAGCGTTGCGATTCGCCTTAACGAACGTCATGACACTATCGGCCGTAAGCTTGAACGTTGGCGATATTTCCATTCCGGCGCTTTTTAGCGCCTTCGCGGCCCATCTGTTACTGGTATTGAGCAAGTGGTACCGGCCCTGGCCCTTATAGAACTGGCTATCACCATAGATCCCTCGTTTGGATTCAACCAGATTGCCGCCTGCATCTCGGGCAAAGCTGTTGAACAGATACCGCGTTAGGGATTCGGCTCCTTCAGCGGTAAGACATGTGTCAGCGACGCCCGGCCCTGGGAAGTATTCAGTTGGAGAAACCGGCAGTGCCACAACGTGCATGACGGTTCCCCGTGACCAGATTATCGCACGGAGAGTCACGCCTATTGTCACCTCCCGGGCTTGGTAGAAGCCCTCATCGCCCCACCCTAGTTCGTAATACTCAGCGTCTCCAAACCGTTCCTTGAGGCTTGGAATCAATGGGTTGAGTTCTTCAGCGGGAATAACGAGCCCCACATGCCAGCCATGGTTTACAACGTACAGCCTGTTCGTTAAAGAACTGTCAGCCTTAACGTTGGGCTCGATGGCATAGGGTTTTCCGGAGCATCCGTAAATGGCGGACAACACGAAAAGTAGGCTGACTGCTTTCATCCTGATACCCCCATTAAGACTGATTACAGTAACTCATATCCGAATTTCGAAACAAAGTTTCCCTCTCACATAATCTGGCCTACCTTCTAGGCATGCAGTAGAACAAACATAACCCTTTGGAACCTCTGCAAAAGGAGACAACGCAATGGAACAACTTGCGCGCATGCTGAAGTTGCGAACCAATCCCACCATTTTTTTCGTCTCGGCCGGCATTATGGTCGTCTTTCTCGTGGCACTGCTGGTAGCGCCTGGCCCCATCGGGGACGCGTTCGGCGCAGGACGTACTTGGATCGTCACCAACCTTGGCTGGTTCTTTATCTTTGGCGTGACCAGTTGGGTCGTTTTTCTGCTCTGGGTGGCGCTCAGCCGCTATGGTTCGATCCGCCTGGGCGGCAATGATGCCAGACCGGATTACGGCAATATCTCCTGGTTTACCATGCTGTTTGCCGGTGGTATCGGTACCGTACTGATGTTCTGGGGCGTGGCCGAGCCCATTTCTCACTTTGCTACCCCGCCACGACCGGACGTGGCGCCTTTCTCAGTGCAGGCTGCTGATGATGCAATGGGTTTTGCGATTTACCACCTGGGGCTGCATACCTGGGCTATTTTCGCACTTCCTGGGCTGGCGTTCGCTTATTTTATCTATCGCTATAATCTGCCAATGCGCTTCAGTTCCGTATTTTATTCGCTGATTGGGGATCGGATTTACGGGCCGCTTGGCAAGTCCCTCGATATCTTTGCCATTCTGGGTACCTTGTTTGGCGTCGCTGTTTCGATCGGCCTGGGAACCCAGCAGATCAACGCTGGTTTGGCCGAGTTGCTGGGCGTGCCCGATAGCGTAACTACGAAAGTCATCATCATTTTTGTTCTAACAACCGTAGCAGTCTGTTCGATTGTGGCTGGTTTGGACAAGGGTGTGAAATTGCTCTCCAACGTCAATATCGCCATGGCAGTTGGGCTATTGATCTTTGTACTCATCGCCGGGTCGACGGTCTTTTTGCTGCGGGCTATTGTCGAAACATTTGGTTTGTATATATCCAATATATTGCCCATGGCGTTCTGGAATGATGCGCTTGCCGAGTTCACCCACGACGAGGGAGGCTGGGGCTGGCAGGGAGGCTGGACTGTCTTCTACTGGGCCTGGACTGTAACCTGGTCGCCCTTCATCGGTATTTTTGTGGCTCGAATCTCCCGTGGCCGCACCATCCGTGAATTCGTTCTCGGGGTGCTGTTTGCGCCGTCAATCTTTACCCTGGTCTGGTTCGCTATTTTCGGTTGGTCAGCCATGGAAATCGACGGTATTGGCGCGGATGCCCGGGCCGCACTCGGAGCCCAGGCTGGTTCCTTGTCGGAGGCGGTGCAGGAAAGCATTCCGTTGGCGATGTTCGCTTTCTTTGATAACTTCCCAGCCGCGACGCTGGTCCAGGGCCTTGCAGTTGTCATTGTGGCGATTTTCTTTGCCACTTCGTCGGACTCGGCCTCGCTGGTCGTCGATATGTTGTGCACAGGGACGGCTGATCCCGGCCCAGTGCACCAACGCGTATTCTGGGGCGTCTCCGAGGGCGTGCTGGCCGCCATGCTGATCGTTCTTGCCGGGGAGGCTGGGCTGACGGCTCTGCAGCAGGTTATTACCGTTATCGGGCTGCCGATGTTTATTCTGGTGTTTACCATGATGTTCGCGTTGCTGAAAGGATTGAGACAGGAGACACTCAGCGAAATAACCGTCGGCAAACCGCCAAGCCCCGAGGAGTTGCAGCGAGCCGATTAACCGTAGGCACTGCTGCGATTCTCGCAGCAGTGCCTATTCCAGCATTCGGGTTCTGTTCCGCCTCCCCTCAACCATCTCGCAGTAGCAGCGCAGGATTAAGTCGCATTGCCTTCAGTGTGGGCAGCAGGCCGCCCAGCAGCGCCAGTGAACTGACCGCAGCCGCCACCAGCGCGCCAACCCACCACAAGTCCCCTGCCGGCAGTTTCAGCACCAGATCGGCCAATGGCAGGGCTATCAGCGACCCCAGTGCCGTCGCAAAGATGGTAGCGAGAAATGTCAGCAGTCCGGTTTCGAGCAGCATGGATTGCCGAATGGCTTGGTGCCTGGCGCCAAGGCAATGCAGCAGGTTGGCCTCGTAAAGTTGCCTCCTGCGGCTGACACTCACAACGCTGGACAACACCAGAAGGCTTGCCATCAGGCTGACGGTAGCAACCGCTGCAAGACCGGCGGCCGCCTTGTTGAGCAGATCACCGGCTGTCTCAAGCCATTCAGCGGTGCGCAGCGTGATCACATTCGGAATGTTCCTGGCCAGCCATTGCTGCGACTCTTTTGCGGCCGGATCGCTCTGGTAAACTGCGCCTACGTAACGGTCAGTCAACCCGTCCAGCGCGCCGTCCTGAACGATACCTTCAAACCAGAACCGGGTCTGAAGGCCTTTTTGCCGAAAGATGGCTCTGATTTCAACCATCATGGTTTGGTCCTGGGCCGTGAACTCTATCTGGTCGCCGACACCCAGGCCGAGCTGGTTGGCTTCCCTGTCCTCCATGGCCATGAAGGCTGGCTCGCCCGCAGGCGCCGGTGACGCCCACCAGCTACCTTCGACCAGTTCAAGGTCTTCCGGATTTCCCGACAGATAACTGAGCTTGTATTCATCCCCCACTGCCTCGCGTCTGGCTTGTGGATTGTCCGCAAAAGCGTCTGCGATAGATTCCTGGTTGATCGCTGCCATGCGAGCACGAACCAATGGCAGAAGTTCTGCCCTGCTGGACGGATCAAGGGATTCAAGGCCAGACTCGAGCGAGTCCATCTGGTCAGGGAAAACTTCGTACAAAATCAGAGCCGGTGATTCGGCCGGTATGGTGGTTTCCAGCGCTCGCAGGAGCGTGGTTACCATCAGGGTACAAGCCACCACCAGCGTCAGCGCCGTGCCCAGCGAAAGCAGTGTTGCCCGCAATGGAGAGTCCGGCCTGTGGAGATTGGCCAGCGCCAGCCGCCGGGCAAACTTACGATCGGCAAAGCCGCTATTCTCCAGTGCTTTGGCACCACGCCGCAACCCCTTGATTATGCCTTCAAGCAATCCCCAGAGCACGATCACCGCCAGCAGGAACAGAAACCCCAGTTGTGGGGATGGTAACCAGAACAGCGTGGCGCCGATGTAGAAAGCCAGTAACAGATAGCTGGCTATCCGCCATGTGCGAGGCTCGTGACTGGCTGCTTGAACCTGCCCCCGGAAAAGCCCGGCCGGTGGAGCTGCAAGCGCTCTGGCCAGTGCCGGTAAAGCGAAAACATAGGCCGTTAGCACCGCAAATAACCAGCTCAACAGTAATGGAGCCAGCCACAAGGACAGCCAGTTGCTTGACCCGCCAGGCCCGGACAACGCAAAGGCATCGCCGGCGAGAGATATCGCCACGGCGGAAAGCGCCAATCCGATTCCGCCGCCAATGATGCCAGCCAGGCTGCCCAACAGGCCGATCTGTAAAAGGTAGATGCTCACCAAAGGTTTGCGCCGCAAGCCCAGTGTTTGCAGCGTGGCAATGGTGCCCAGTTTTTCGTCCAGATAGGCATGTATGCTGTTGGCAACCCCCAAGCCACCAATGAACAGCGTGGTGAAAGCGATCAGAATAAGCGCCGTTGCAATCTGGTCTAGCCGCTCGGAGATACGTGCACTGCGCTCGGCAAAGGTGGTGGTGTCCCAACTTGTATCCGGGAAAGCCTGTTCAAATTCATCCAGCCAGACATTTAGGTCGCGGTCTGTCTGCACCCGGTATTCGTAATCAATACGGCTTCCTGGCCGAATCAGTTCTGTTGCTTCCACCGCCTGTTCAGAGATTATGATCGGCAGGCCGCGCCAGTTGGCATTCAGGCTGCGATCCGGCTGCGCCTGAATCAGGCCGCTGATGCGAAACGTCGCTGAACCGATCTGAATCTGGTCGCCAATGGACTGGCCCAGACGCTCAGCAAGCAAGGGGTCGATGACAGCTCCCCAAAGATCGTCTTTCCGCGCAGTCAAATCCTCACGTGGCTGGTCCGGCGTCAGCTTCAGCTCGCCGTAGAGTGGATAGGCCGCGTCAGGAATCAGAATCTCGGCTCTGAAGAAGCCGTCTCCGCTTTCGCCACTGACAATGGTGTCGAATTCACGAACCAGCGAGAGTCGGCCTGTGTTACGAACCCACTCAAGCACGTCATCTGGCAACGGCTCACTGGCATCAACCTCAACGTCTCCACCTAGCAGAGCGCGGGTATCTGCCAGCAGACTCTGTTCGATAACCCGGTAAAGGCTGGCCGTGGCGGCCACCAGGGTGACGCCAAGAATGAGGCACGCGAGAAAGACTTTAAGCGCGGAGATGCGTGATCGCAGATCGGTGATTGCGAATTTGAACATCCATAGAGGTTTTGTAGAGAGACGTTTTGTGGGGGCTTCACGCTTCATACAGGCGCCCACCATCCATCCTGACCCGATGCTGACACCGCTCCGCGACTCGCTCGTCGTGGGTCACCAATACCAGTGTGGACTTGCTTTGCTTATGAAGGTCGAACAGCAGCGAAAGCACTTTCTCGCCAGTTTCGTGGTCCAGGTTGCCCGTCGGCTCATCACCCAGCAGCAGGCTTGGCTGGTGAACAAGCGCCCTGGCAATAGCAACACGCTGCTGCTCACCTCCGGAAAGCTGTCCCGGATAATGCTTCAGCCGATGGCTCAAGCCTACGGCCTCCAGCATGGAAATCGCTCGCTCGCGGGCATGCTCTTGCCCTGCAATTTCAAGGGGCAGGCTAACGTTACCAAGTGCGGTCAGGCCTGGCAGCAAATGGAATGACTGAAAGACAATGCCAAGGTGTTCACTGCGCCAGTCAGCCAGAGTATTGGAATCCATGTCGCCGAGACGCTGGCTGCCAACCAGGATCTCACCACTGCTCGGGCGTTGAAGTCCGGAAAGTAGCAACAGCAAAGAAGTCTTCCCGCTTCCAGAGGGGCCGGTAATCGCCAATGTGTCGCCGGGCGGGATCTTGAGTGAAGCGCTTTTGAGCACCGCAACGGTACCTGACTCGGTCGGATAGGCGAGGTGAATATCGTTCATTTGGACGCTGGTGGACACTGAGGCACCTTTTATCTGACTACAATAGAAAATGTATCTTGCTCGGCGATTCCGTCGGCAAGAAGCTTGATATAAGACTTTGAGTGAGGATGATAGTGACAGTCTACGCCACCGGTCAGTTCAGCGCTGGTCAGCTCCGGTATTTACCGCTATTCCCGCAATCCGATGTATGTTGGGCTTGCGCTGTGGTTACTGGCCTGGAGTATTTTCCTGGGTTCTGGATGGGCGCTACTGGGTGTGGTGGGTTTCGTTTTGTATATGAACCGCTTTCAGATTGCCCAGGAGGAAAGTGCTCTGCGAGATCTGTTTGGGGATACTTTCCGAGACTACGAGCAGCGGGTTCGTCGCTGGCTTTGACTGCGGTTAAGATGGACATCATCAGATATGCCCCTAAAGGCAGGTAACGGAGCGAGGACACTATGCCAGAGTTTGCCAATACCACTGAAAGCAAGCCCATCTTTTGGCGCGATACCCGCCTGCCCCATGTGGAATTGCGCAAGGTTGGCGACGGCCGCAAGGTTTGCTATGCCCTTCACAGCCACACACAGTGGTCCATCGGCGCCATTACCGGGGGCAAAAGTACCTATCAGTATCGTGATGACCACTATCAGGTTCATGGCGGTGATCTGGTACTCATGAACCCGGGGTGGGTTCATGCCTGTAACCCCATCGACAACCAGCCGTGGGCCTACCTGATGCTTTACATAGATGCCGGGTGGCTGACGGATTTGCGGTTTCGGGCTGGCCTGCTGGCTGAACCGCAGTGGCACCACATCGCCACCGCAACAATCTCAAACCGACTGTGGTACGACCGGTACTGCCGCATGGCGGGTTGCCTTCTCGATCCGCAGAGTGACCTGCTGGCTAAACAAACTGAAGTCGTGGAATTCTTGTCTGACCTGATGCACGAGCTGGCAAAGCAACCAGTTGCTGAGGAACCCAGGGCGCGTGGGACTCTCACGGCATTGGCCCGCCATCTGGACGAGCACGCCGCCGAAGAGGTATCGCTGGACACCCTATGTAAGCTTTCCGGTTACAGCGCAGGCCATCTGATTCGGGCGTTCAGCCAACATTTCGGTCTTACGCCCCACGCCTATCTGGTTAACCGCCGCGTGCAGCTCGGGCGCCGGGACCTTGCAAACGGTACACCCATTGCCGAAGCAGCCTTGAATGCTGGCTTTGCCGACCAGCCACATTTCCAGCGAGCATTCAAACGACTGATGGCCGCAACGCCGAACCAGTATCGACGCCCCTCACCCGATCAACAGATACAAGCAGCTGACAGCGAGCAGTAAGGCCAGGGTCCGGTTTACGGTGACCAGCACCGCCGGCCGCTGCACGTATCGGCGCAGAAAAGCACCGGCGTATACCCAGCACGCCAGTGACAGCCAGCAAATGGGTAGGTAAAGCGTGGCGAACAGCAGAATCTGCTCCAGGTTGTTTGCACTGGTATAGGCACCGATGCCGGAGGCCGAGGCCAGCCAGGCTTTAGGGTTGAGCCACTGCATCACTGCCCCTGTGCCGAACCCAGGCGCCTTATCGGTACCGTTCTCTGGCAGGTGGCCGCTGTCCATGGCCAGCTTTACGCTCAGGTAAAGCAGAAATGCCACGCCGGCCCATCGCAGCAGCACTTCGAGTACCGGCACCATGGTCAGCAGCGAGTACAGCCCCAAACCTACCGCAATAAACAATACGATGAAGCCAACGGTCGCCCCGGTAACAAAGATCAGCCCTCGGGAAATGGGATATCGGGTGCCACTGCTCAGGCACACAAGATTAACGGGGCCGGGGGAAATGGACGCCGCCAGGGCAAAGGCAGACATAGGCAGAATCAGTGAAAGACTCATTTTCGGTGCTCTCCGTTCAGTCCGTTCAGGTTACAGACGAAGTCTGCGCTGAAGGTCGACCCGGGTATTGAACAAAATTGAGATTGCCGGAAGCCCGGAAGATTTCATTCTTGGGGAAGTCGACTTTTTTGTACTACATTGATTAGATGTAATCCCGAGCTTGCACCATTACTTGTAATACCCGTCGGCTCAGGGCTGTCAGGAACCGTTTCATGGGCCATCCGTTCCAGAGCATCTTCAATTTGCGCCAGCACGAGATTCTGCCGGTAGCTCTGGCGGTGCTCTACTTTTTCTGTGTGCTGACCGCACTGATGGTGTTACGGCCTGCCCGGGAATCGCTGGGGATTCAAGGGGGAATCGACACCGTGCGCTGGCTGTTTATTGGCACGGCTGTGGTGACCCTGGCCGTCAATCCGGTGTTCGGCTGGCTGGTCAGCAGGCTGCCTCGGCGCCTGTTCATCTCCGCCACTTACCTGTTCTTCAGTGCCAGCTTGCTGGTGTTCTACAGCCTGATGACAATGACGCCGGATGTGATTGGGATAACCACCGGTCAGGTTTTCTACGTGTGGTTCAGCGTGTTCAACCTGTTTGTAACCATGGTGTTCTGGGCGCTGATGGCGGATCGCTTCTCTCTTGAGCAGGGAAAGCGGTTCTTTGGGCTGATTGCTGTGGGAGGCACTCTGGGGGCGATTTTTGGGCCTTGGCTGGCGGGTCGTCTGGCGGAACCCCTGGGTACCCCAGCCCTGCTTCTGGTGGCTGTCGGTTTTCTTATGCTCGCGCTGGTTTCCGCTTTGGTTCTTACCACCCAGCAACCCCGAGCAGCTTACGAACGGGAAACTACGGAAGATCCACTACCGGTGGACGAGCATGAGCGCATAGGTGGCAGCGCCTGGGAAGGGGTGCGGGCGGTATTCCACTCCCGCTATCTGGCCGGCATTGCCGCCTATGTGGTGATTCTTGCCATTATGGCCACATTCATCTATTTCACCCGCCTGCACATGGTGGCAGCCATGGAGGATGGTACCGACCAGCGCACCACCCTGTTTGCGTGGATCGACCTGATTACCCAATTGGCCACGCTGGCCATGCAGGCGCTGGTGGCAGGCCACGTAATGAAACGGCTTGGGGTAGCGGTGACCCTTACACTGCTACCGTTAACGGCGGCACTGGGCTTTATCGGGCTTGCAATCGTAGGTTCCTTCGCAGCTCTGGTGGCGCTGGAAGCCAGCTTCAGGGCGGTTCAACGCGCATTGATGCGGCCCGCGCGGGAAACCCTGTATACCGTTGCCAATCGCGAGGAAAAGTACAAAGCCAAAGCGTTTATCGATACTTTTATCTATCGCACCGGTGATGTGGTGGGGGCCCAGACCGAGGGCCTGCTGGCCCGGCTGGGAATGGGATTGGCCGCAATTGCAAGCATTGCAGTGCCCCTCGCCCTGATGTGGGCCGCGCTGGGCCTCTGGCTGGGCCGAGCCCAGAAGCAGAAGGCGCTGACCGTGTACAAAATTACCAACGCAGAGCCGGGTGTTTCGCTGTCTCCCGCTGAAAACACGTCGTCGAACAAAAGGAGCACCCTACCATGATGTCACGTCGAGCTTATCTTAAACTCGCCATGGCGGCCGGAGTCGGCTTGGCTATGCGGTCCTCTTTGCTATGGGCCCAAGACCGTCAACTGGAATTGATCACCCGCCCCATACCTTCCAGCGGCGAGCGACTGCCTGGTGTGGGCCTGGGCAGCTCCGCTACTTTCTCGAGCACTGCCCGAAGCGAGGATTTAAATGCCCTGCGGGAGGTATTCGCTGCCCTGGTCAAAGAGGGAGGCTCAGTATTTGATACGGCTCCGAGCTACGGAGCATCCGAGGAAGTAGCCGGACAGATCGCCAATGAACTGCGCATTGCCCAAAAGCTGTTCTGGGCCACCAAACTGAATGTGGCGGGTCGCGGCGGTGGCACTGCCGACCTGGATGAGGCAAGAGCACAGCTGGAGAGGTCTTTCGAGCGAATCGGGAAGAAGCCCATTGACCTGATTCAGGTTCACAACATGGCAGATATTCCCAACCAACTGGGCCTGTTAAAGGAGCTTCGGGAAGAGAAACGGGTACGCTATATCGGTGTGACCACCACCTTTCCGAGCCAATACGATGGGCTGGAAAAAGTCATGGATCGCGAGCCCATTGATTTTATCGGCATTGACTATGCCGTGGACAACCTTACGATGGAGGAGCGCATCCTGCCGCTGGCCAGAGACAAGGGGATCGCTGTGCTGGTCTACGCGCCGTTCGGGCGAACTCGCCTATGGAGCAAGGTGAAAGGAAAAGAACTGCCGGATTGGGCTGCCGAATTCGAAGCCCAATCCTGGGCCCAGTTCTTCCTGAAGTTCGTGCTCTCGCATCCGGTTGTGACCGCCGCCACGCCCGCTACCAGCAAAGCCCGCCATATGATCGACAACATGGGCGGCGCCATGGGCGCGCTACCGGATGAGGCGTTGCGCAAGAGGATGTTTGCCTACATCGAGGGCCTTTAAGCCTCTTCCACTCTCTGATCCGCACAGGGATAAAATCTATGCCTTCGATATCATCAAGTGAGCGCTACGTTTCGACTTATGCCGGTAGCCTCTATGTGAAGAGCTGGACACCACCTGCTGATACCAATTCACCGAGTGCTGCGCCGGTCATTCTATTTCATGACTCGCTGGGAAGCGTTGAACTGTGGCGTGATTTCCCAGAAACATTGGCGCTTACCCTCGGTCGCCGGGTCATCGCCTACGATCGGCCCGGGTTCGGACGCTCGTATGCGCGCATGGATATTCTGGAAGCCGACTTCATCATTAACGAAGCAGCCGGCGCGTTCACTGCAGTGCGCAACGAGCTTGGGATTGAAGATTTTATTGCATTTGGACACAGCGTTGGTGGTGCCATGGCGGCGGTATGCGCTGCGGCGTTCCCGAAGCAGTGCGTGGCACTTATTACGGAAGCGGCTCAAGCGTTTGTTGAGGATCGCACAGTGAAAGGCATTCAGGATGCAGCGCAGGTTTTTGCCCAAGACGGCCAGATAAACCGTCTAAAAAAGTATCATGGTGAGAAAGCTGACTGGGTTCTAAGCGCCTGGGTTGATACGTGGGTTTCAGATGAATTCCAGCACTGGACGTTGAATGAAACCTTGCCCCGCGTGACCTGCCCTGTGCTGGCCATTCATGGTGAGGACGATGAGTTTGGCTCGGCGGCGCATCCCGAACGTTACACCTCGCTACCCAACGGCCCTTGCGTGATGGAGCTAGTGCAAGGCTGCGGGCATGTTCCACATAGGGAAAAGCCAGATATTGTAAATGGTATTGCCAAGGAATTTCTTACACGATATCTAGGTTGAGAATAGGCCAGCCAAACGCTAACCACACTGCCGCCATTCTCACTTACAATCACAATTCAGCCGAGGAACCGTGATGCCTTCGTTAACGCTTGCACTCGCCGATAAATTACCCAAAGCAGAACTTCACATGCACTTGGAGGGCAGCCTTGAGCCAGAACTGATGTTTTCATTGGCACGCCGCAACAACGTTTCTCTGCCTTATGAAAATGAAGACGCCCTGCGTCAGGCGTATCAGTTCAATAACCTTCAGGAATTTCTGAACCTTTATTACAGCGGCATGTCGGTTTTGCTAACCGAGCAGGACTTTTATGATTTGACCTGGGCTTACCTTGAACGCAGCCATCAGGACAACGTGATCCATACCGAAGTTTTTTTCGATCCGCAAGCTCATCTGGAACGAGGCGTTGCCTTTGAAACCCAAATTAATGGTATTTTTCGTGCGCTGACGGACGCCCAGGAAAAATTGGGAATGAGCTTCCGGCTCATTATGTCGTTTTTACGCCATTTATCAGAAGAAAGTGCCTTTGAAACCCTGGAGCTCGCCCTGCCCCATCTTGACCGTATTAACGGCATTGGGTTGGACTCGTCCGAAATGGGCCACCCACCCGAAAAGTTTGAGCGTGTGTTTAAGCGATGCCGCGATCTTGGGCTTCGTATTACTGCCCATGCCGGGGAGGAAGGTCCACCGGATTATGTCTGGCAAGCGCTCAACCAGCTTGAAATTCAACGTATTGATCACGGTAACCGTGCGTTAGAAGACGCCAAGTTGACGGCCCTGATTGCAGATAAAGAACTGACGCTAACCGTATGCCCCCTTTCCAACAAGCGCTTGCGAGTTGTGGACGACATGAAACAGCACCCCTTCCCTGAGATGATGGCCAAAGGCCTGAAAGTTACCATCAACTCCGATGATCCCGCTTACTTTGGCGGTTATGTGAACGACAATTTTCATGCGATCATCAACAATCTGGATGTGTCGCCAGAGCAAGTTCTGCTGCTGGTAAAAAACAGTATTACCGGCAGTTGGTTAAGTAACGCTGAAAAAACCCACGCCCTTGCCCGGATTGATTCTGTTTGGGAACAGGAGCGCGATGCCTTCACTTGAGGCCCGTGACATGATTCCCAGAATCATAGTTGGCGAGTTGCCGGCTTATACGATCAACCAAATGCCAGCCAGGCGCCTACAAGGATCATCAGGCTGCCGGAAATTCGGTTAGCCAAGCGTACGCTGCCGCCTTTGCTGAGTATTTTGCGAAGCGTGCGCCCGCCGTGGGCGTATAGTTGCAGGCAGAAAAACTCTAGAGTGAGAATGATCAATACCAGTGCTGCCAATTGCGGCGTCATCGGCAGAGCACTGTCGATAAACGGCGGCAATAGCACAACAAAAAATGCCCAACCTTTGGGATTGGCTATAGCTGTAACAAACCCCTGAGCCGCCAACTCCCAGCGTGATGCCGTAACCGGCTCTGCATCCGTTTCGGGCATCGCCATCTTACCCCGAGAGCGCCACATCTGAACTCCTAACCAAGCCAGATAAGCGCCACCGGCGTACTTGAATAGATCAAATGCGGTTGGGTATTGCAGCATAAACGTAGCTACACCCACGGCTGAAGTGGCCGCCACAATCCCTACCCCTAACAACTCCCCGGCCATCATCCACATCGCGCGTCGCACACCAACTGTAATACCCAGCGACAGGGCAAGGGTCATACACATGCCGGGCGTAATCGACACGACAAAGAAAGTCGGAATAAAGGCAGATAATAGGGATAGGTTCAAAAAAGACACGTCAAGATACTCATCAAATTTCGGCGAGTGATGATGAATCATTGCAGATGAACGATGCTGAAGCTAGAAAATCAATAACATTACGCAGTTAGCTGCTTCAGTTCGGCTCAATGCTGAGTTGCTTTTGAGCGAGTTCTCCCTGGGTAAAGAGACGCCGCCCAGTCCTTGGGCGGCGTCTCTTTAATGATCAAGTAGCATTATCAGGCTTGACAATTTTCGCTTGCTGCTGCTCTACAAGCTCTTCCAAATTCATAAACTCACACTCCTGATTGGCGATAAAGCTGTCTGCAGAATCGATCAGTATGTTGTCGTCTCTCATAAACCGGCGCCCGAGCAACACCGGGTAAGAAAAGTTACCGCGATCTGTCAGTGAAAACTGGGTTTCATGACTGCTGCCTGCAATGCAGAAGTCCATCATCACAACGTAACGCCTTTGGGACTCCGCGCCTTTGCGCTTTATAAGAACCGTTCGCTCTACTGGTCGCTCTAGTTCTAGAATGATCTCTTCATGGTCGATGTTACTGTCTTCTTCCACAGGATGATCCTTGTGGTCTGCCAGCGGTATCTGGAACTTCACCCATTTTTGATCGTCTTGCTCAAACTCTTCTACGTTCACCGCGTGCAACGAGGAGGTTTTTGCGCCGGTATCCAGCCGAGCTTTAAGCCTAAGGCCGGTGTCATTCATCACCAACCATTCTACAAAGCCGAGAGTCTCGGGAGCTGCGGCTTCGCTTGTTTGCGCCGTTTCGGCCAAGGCCACTGTCGGGATAATGAGCGCCGTAGCGAGTGAAAATGGGATTAAAAACTTCATTCAATTCCTCCTGCAAATGATTGTAAATCTGGGAAAAAAGACAAAAAATGTTCTTCGAGCTCTGAATGTAGGGGCCGTATTTCGTGAATGATTCCGGCAAATGAATTTTGGAAGCGAATGCGTGCAACCACTCGGTCCAGGGCATAACCAATGTTGTCGAGATCGCGGTAAGATCCAAACCAGTCGTGAGACACCATGTGACGGGTTGTTCGGCTCATGTCTGGCGACATCAGGTGTTCGTTATCCTGCAGTTCGGTATATACGTCGTGTATAAATGTGTTCTGGTCGACATCGGAAAACTTGTTCCAATGGCGCAAAAGAAAGTGGTCGTACAGGACATCTAAAGCGACACCTGAAAATCTGCGGCGCTGTGTGGAAAAAAGCCGCTTGCTGGCTAGCACGTCGGGGTGTTTGTCGGTAAAGCTGTCGACGGCTAGATGGTGTCGAACGCCAAACCTTACGGAATTGGGGAGCGCGGCCAAGTCTACACCTCGAGTGAAGTCACCAAGCACACTGCCCACTCGCGCTTCGGGCGAGTCTGGGGCAAGAAAAAGGTGGGCAAGATGATTCAATGCTAGGTTCCTGGGCTGGTCGGATGACTGTCAGCTATTTAGGTTGCATGAATCTGCTCTGCTTTTCCATATCAACAGCCGCAATAACGCCCTTACTGACAGTGTTTTAATGCCTAGGTAATCAAGCTGCAAGCCGGGGGTTACCTTGCGGATGAGTTCCTCCACAGGTATTCTGACGCCCTCTCTCGGTTCAGCTGGCTCGGGCATCCATTGAGAAACCTCTATCCTGTAATTTTTATCGTAAGCATCATGTTTGTGCTGTTAAGCATATTCATGACGTTACCTGTATTTCTGATGCTCGGCTCAGACGCGCCGAATGCGGTGTCGTTTATAGAATCCGCCGCCATCGTTTTCGGCATTGGCATGCTGGGGGTTGTCTCCACATTCAGAAGGCCCCGAGATCTGAAACCACGGTATATGTTCGTGCTTACCGTGTCGTCCTGGTTCATCATTGCCCTACTCTCTGCCCTTCCTTTTTACCTCAGCGACGATGGCATTTCTGCTGCGGATGCGTTTTTTGAGGGCGCTTCAGGCATTACAACCACAGGCGCAACGGTGTTCAGTGGCCTGGACACCATGGATAAGGATCTGCTCCTTTGGCGCTCAATATTGCAGTGGATAGGCGGTATCGGAATAATCGGCATGTTCGTAGCCGTGCTTCCGTTTCTTCGGGTTGGCGGCATGCGGTTGTTCGCCACAGAGTCCTCAGAGTGGACCGACAAAGCGCTTCCCAGAATGAAAACACTGAGTCGCGGACTGCTTCTTGTTTACCTGATTTTTTCAACCATCGCAGTCGTCACTTATTGGCTATCGGGCATGAGTCTGTTTGATGCCTTCAACCACGGGTTAACGAGCATCGCGACTGGCGGTTTTTCCACCTCAGATCAGAGCATGGGTCAGTTCAACGACCTAATTCTGGTGGAAGCCTCTTTTTTCATGATGCTTGGCAGCTTGCCGTTCTTTCTCTTTGTTCGAGAGCTTCATGGCCAACGCGGTGTGTTGTTCAGGGATCAGCAGGTCAGACTGTTTCTTACCATATTGCTTGTTGTGCCGGCGTTTCTCGTGCTTTACCGATGGGCCGTGTCGCCAGTGCCTTTCGACCCGATTCATAATTATGTAGCCACGCTGTTTAACGTCACCTCTGTGGTGACAACAACCGGCTACGCGTCAGAGGATTATTCGGCCTGGGGGCCATTGGCGTTTGTGCTGTTTTTCTTTTTGATGTTTATCGGCGGGTGTTCTGGTTCAACGTCCGGGGGCATGAAGATTTTCCGTTTTCAACTTTCGCTGATCGTATTGCGTGAGCAACTTATCCGTTTATTGCACCCACGCGCAGTGCTGACCCGTAACTACAATGGCCGGGCAGTCAGTGACGACATTATTGCGTCGATGATTGCCTACACTTTTATCTTTTTGCTGTGTCTGTTCCTGATCACCGTGTCTCTGGCCGCTATGCAGTTAGACTTTGTAACGTCTTTGTCTGGTGCGCTTACCGCGCTGACCAACGTAGGCCCAGGGTTGGGTGATATCATAGGCCCGGCGGGTAACTTCGGCCCCTTGCCCGATCCCGCCAAATGGATTCTGGCCGTGGGCATGCTGATGGGGCGTCTGGAAATTTTGAGCGTGGTGATCGTGTTTTCACCGGCATTCTGGCGTAGCTAAAAATACCGGTGAATCATTTCCAGTTTTTATAGAGCGTGCTGGCGAATGAAGCGCCCGATCTCCTGAACTTCCTCAAGGCACACGCTGTGCTCCATCGGGAAGGTCATATAAGCCGGCTCATAGCCCATTTCCTTGAGTGTCTCCACACTGCGAACGCCAAGTGCCTCAGGAACCATTGGGTCAGCGGTTCCGTGGTACACGTTGATGGGGATACCTGTATTCGCTTCGGAAGGCTTCACCGTTTTGGCGGTGGCGAAGTAGGTAGACAGCGCCAGAATGCCGGCCAGCCGTTCCGGGTATGTTAAGCCCAGTTCGTAGGCAACCGCCCCACCCTGTGAAAAGCCCGCAATAATGATGTTCTCTGCTGGAATGCCACGCTCGATTTCCTGAGCAATCAGTTTGCCCACGGCGCGGGACGAATCCATCAGTTGGTCGGTGTCCACAACCCGGTCAATGTCCATGGCTTTGATGTCATACCAGGCGGGCATGCTCATGCCGCCGTTGATGGTTACTGGCAGATTAGGCGCGTGCGGGAATATAAAGCGTACGGCTGCATCGTCCGGCAAGCCCAGCTCTGGCACTACGGGTTCAAAATCGTGGCCACTGGCACCCAGTCCATGCAGCCAGATGACAGCGGCTGTTGGGTTTGGTCGGGTTTCTAGCTCAATATACTGAAGATCCTGCACGCAGTACCTCGTTTATAAAAAGGATTATTGTCCGGATTGATCCGGCGTGTTTTGACTGGCATTTGCATCCAACGCGGTCTGAACCGGGTTGGCATACATGTCCAATAGGTAGGGGCGAATGGCGGGATCACAAGCCTCCAGCCTTTTATCAAGTTCTGATCGAGCCGCTTGCATTTCTTCCTCAGACCAGTTCCCAGCGGTCACCACGGAGTCGCGAACCGCATTCAGATTCGTACCATCCTGAGAAAGATCCCCACGCGCTTCGTAAGCCAACAGATTAGCTGCGTGCAGATGATAATTGGCATGAATTTCCCGATCGATCAGCGCGGCAAGCTCCTTGGCGTTTTCTGGCGAGTCGATGATTGGGGCGCCAAAGTGCACGTGTACATGGCCCTTAAATTCAGTCAGGCCTTTCATGATCTGTTCTGTGTCTTCACCTTCAGTTTTCTTATAGCTGCCCGCGCGGGCCTTGGTCTCCAGCTCGCGGGCTTTGTCGCCGTCGCAAGGGTCGTATTCGTAGGATATAGACACCGGAACAATACGAAGTTTGTTCATCGCCTCAGCAAAGCTCAAGCCGCCTTTTTTGCAGCTCATGTAAAACATCTTAATGATAGCCGGATCGGTGAAATCCAGGCCGTCTTTGGCACGCCCCTCGCGCTGCGCAATCCAAATGTTCTCGTTATTGGCGATGCTGTGGTTGATAAAACCCGAAAGCGTAATGTAGGCATCGCGCATTTCACGGGGGCTGGTCATATCGCGGCGAACAATAAAACTCTTGTTCAGCCGCATCATTTCAGCAAATACGCGGTTGGCCAGCAGGTTGTCGCCAATGGCGATTCGCGTGGTGCGCAGGTCGTTATGAAACAACAGATAGTTGATCACCATGGGGTCAAACACGATATCCCGATGGTTGGAGATAAACAGGTAGGCGCCCTGTTTGCTGAGGTTTTCTACACCGCTGGTTGTCACGCGGGTGGTGGTGCCTTCAATCAGATCACCAATATAGCCAGAAAGCCCGGCCTGCAACTCATCCGCCTGTGTGACGTGGCCAAACCGGCTAGACAACCAGCGACGCGTGAAAAAGCGCAGAGGTGCTGGGGCCCAGCGAGCCAGTGCCGGCGACTTGAAGCGCCCGACCATGTCCAGAAATTCTTGGTCGTTGACCAACCGTTGAATTGCCGGGCCGGTTTCTTCGTCCGAATAGGGACGGATGGCGTCAAATTCCTGCATGGATGCCCTGTTCTTGTCTGTAACGATGATGGTGAGCCGTAAAACGGTAGTTTGAAACCGCCGCATTGTATCGTTTCTTCCTTGGCTTTGCCTCCCAAAAGACGGTCTATCGGGCCATTCCGTGCGCTGAATCTGGTATGATCCGCTACCAGATTTCACCTCCGCTTCACGATTAACCGGTTATCCTATGTATCCCGATCAAGACTTTGAACAGCTTTCTGCAGAGCGACCCACTACGTCAGGCAGAAGCCCCGAGCAAGTTTTGCACGAAGTTTTCGGATATGAATCCTTCCGCCCGCTGCAGGGCGAGATCATTCATGAAGTGTCTTCTGGCGGTAATGCCTTGGTTCTGATGCCTACCGGCGGGGGTAAATCCCTCTGTTATCAGGTGCCTGCCCTTGTTCGCCTGGGCACTGCCATTATCATCTCGCCACTGATCGCTTTGATGCAAGATCAGGTTGCGGCTCTTCAGCAACTGGGTGTTCGAGCAGCCTTCCTGAACTCGACCATGGATTTTGAGCAGGCCCGTGCCACGGAGTACGCCCTGAGCACAGGCGAGCTGGATCTTTTGTACTGTGCACCAGAGCGTCTGATACAGCCCCGCACTCTAGAATTACTCCACGATGCGTCTATTTCGCTGTTCGCTATTGATGAGGCCCACTGTGTCTCTCAGTGGGGGCATGATTTCCGTTCCGACTATCTGCAGCTTGCGGTGCTGGCTAGTGAATTCCCAGCAATCCCGCGTGTTGCGTTAACGGCGACTGCCGATGAGCGCACTCGTAAAGAGATTGCAGAGCGGCTCTCACTTACAGAAGCTCGGCACTTTATAAGCGGCTTTGACCGCCCAAACATTCAGTATAGGATATCGCCGAAAACCAATGCAAACAAACAGTTGCTGGATTTTATTAAAGCCGAACATGAACGTGACTGTGGTATTGTTTATTGCCTCTCCCGCAACAAGGTGGATGCAACAGCAAAGATGCTGGCGCAAAAAGGCTATGACGCACTGCCCTATCACGCTGGGCTTCCCGCCAACGACCGGGCTCACCACCAGGAGCGTTTTCTACATGAAGACGGGGTGATTATCGTGGCTACCATCGCCTTTGGTATGGGCATTGATAAGCCGGATGTTCGATTTGTTGCACACCTCGATT
>JBQCZX010000027.1:0-30259 GCA_052089485.1 Marinobacter sp.
AGCCATGGATGGCGGAGCCCAAGCGCCACATGGATGTGCCGCAAGGAGCGTGTTTCGGAAGGTATTTCGCCCCCGGTTGCGTCAGGCCTCCACCGAAGCAGCCTGACCGTCCCCCTGCGAGGCTGGATTAAACCCTCTCGGCGGCGATTTCCGACGCTGATTAAGGCCAATCAACACCAGCGGCACCACAACCATCATGCTACCCACCAGGAACCACCAGTCTGGCACTTCGTTGAACCAAATCCAGCCGATAGCCACCGCCCAAATCAGACCAGTATACTCTGCGCTGGTCACCTGATTCGCATCCACCTGGCGGTAGGCCAGCAAAACAGTAACGTTGTATCCTAAAATAAAGAACGCAGAAGCCGCAGCGGTAAACAGAATTTCCGGGTGCCAGGAAGCACCCTGTTGCCATTCCCACAAGGCCAGTAAGCCTGCGGCCGGAATAACCAGCAGATAGTTAAGAAACAGCTTGTGCACGGTAGTCTGACCCTTGGGGAGCTTGCGCACCATAACGGCATTGATCGCCAGCGTAAGCGCAGATCCCAGCGCTGCTATAGCTGCCCAGTTGAACTCCACCGGGCGCAGGATAACGATGATTCCGGCAAAACCACTGAACACGGCAAACACGCTCAGGGGCGATAGGGATTCTTTGAAAAAGAACACCGAAAACACCATCACCAGAATCGGAGCCGCGTAAAACACCGCGTTGGCTGTGGCCAGTGACAAGTTGCTCAGCGCCACGATCATGCACAGCAAACCCACCAGATGAATGTGCGCTCTCAGTGCGTGTACCTTGAACCCCGCGAATAGATTGGTTCGGTCGATTTTGCGCGCCAGCGGCAGCAGGAACACAAGGGTGATCAGGCAGCGTAGAAACGCAAACTGTAAAATCGGAGCGCCTGGCTCCATCAATTTGATAAACACGTCGGAAATCAACGCCATGGCGTTGCCTAGCACAAGCAGGAGAATTGCGCTGTTTACGGTTTTGCCTGACATGGTTTTTTCCTGAAATCCGAATATGAATAAAACGCGCACATAGGAAGTGGCAGTCGTAGTCTATTTGCGATTTAATATCCGATAAAGTGATGTTTATTGATTGGGTATTAGAAAAATAGATAATGAAACTGCCACCTCTCAAAGCCCTGCCAGTGTTCGAAGCTGTTGCCCGCCTCAACAGTTTTTCTTTAGCTGCTCTGGAATTGGCGGTAAGCCAGAGTGCGGTGAGCCATCAGATCAAACAGCTGGAAACCTATCTGGGTGAAAAACTGTTCTGGCGCAGCGGTCGAACCCTAGCGCTAACGGACGAGGGCCGCCAGTACCTGGATGCCGTCAGCACCGCTTTATTGCAGATAGAGCGAGCCAGTGAACAACTGCTGGGGCGTGAAGAATCCCGGTTGCGGTGTTCAGTACTCAGCTCTTTTGCGGTACGTTGGCTTGTGCCCCGGCTGCCGGATCTGCAGCGTTTACACCCGCAAGTAGAGCTAGCGCTGGAAATGAGCAGTGAAAGCCCGGTGCTCTCCGACCGGGTGGCAGATTGTTTTATCACCATCCATAAAGAGTCACCGGCCTACAGTTATGAGCTTTTGTATGTGGAACGGCTTTTCCCCGTCTGCAGCCAAGACTACTTGCAGCGTATTCGCAGAGAACTGGGGCGAGAGATAGACTTAACCAGGCGCGACGAACCCGCGATGAGCACAGCTGAAGTAGCCCGTTTTCCTCTGTTGTCTACCCACAGTATTTACGACAAAGCCGCTGGTGACTGGGAAGCTTGGTACCGCACGGTAAATGAAACTATTCCCTCTGGTGCCCGCGTTCAGCACTTCAGTCATATGCTGTTGGCTCTCGAGGCTGCGCGGTTTCATCAAGGCATAGCGCTGACCAACGATTACATGCTTAGCACCCGTGAGGATTCAGAAGAGTTTGTGCGGTTGCCCTGTCATTCGCTGGTTACCGGAGACAAGTTCTACTTTGCCTGGAAAACCAGCCGCCGTCGGGAGCCTGGCATTCAGATATTACGACGTTGGTTGGTCAGCCAGGCGATTGAGGGAGGGCTTCGAGAAGATGCGGGCTGACGCTATTCTTTGCTTTCTAGCGTCTCCCATACCTCGATAGCTGCGGCGAGATCTTCTAACGACGCACCCACGGATTTGAAAACGGTGATCGCCTCGTCATTGGAGCGGCCGGGCTTTGAGCCTTTTAGCAGTTCTGCGAGTTCTGCCCGTAAGTCGGATTCCCGGAGTGCTCCCTCGCCAATGGCCTGCAGCAAATCCCCGGCCTCGCCCATGGCACCGGCATAGGTATCTACAAATACTTCGCTGCGAGCCAGGCAACGATCGTCGGTTTCGCGCATGGTTGGCCGGAACGCGCCGACCAGATCCAGGTGGCTGCCGGGTTGCAGCCACTCCCCTCGAATCAGTGGGTCTGTCGAGAGAGTCGCACAACTGATGATGTCGGCTTCCCGGGCGGCGGATTCCAAATCCGTCACCGGTTCACAATCAAAGCGGTCTCGGAAACGTTCAGCCAATGCTGCCGACTTATCTGGATTACGGCCCCAAATCCGCACTTTGCTGATGGGGCGCACGGTGGCATGGGCTTCGACCAACATGGGCGCGAGTCTGCCGGTGCCGACTACCAGTAAGGATGTGGAGTCCTGCCGCGACAGCTCTCGGGCCGCCAAGGCGGAAGCTGCTGCCGTGCGCCGGCTGGTTAGCGCACCACCGTCAATACACGCCAGCGGTGTGCCGTGTTGGCCTTCGCACAAAATATACAGGCCGGAAATGGCTGGCAGCCCGGAGTCGGCATTTTGCGGGAACACGTTGACCATTTTCATGCCGATATACCCTGCCTGTTCCCAAGCGGGCATGATGAGCATGGTGGCCTCGCCATCCGGGCGGTGCATGGCGTGATGGTGCCTTGGGGGTGCTTCCACACCTTGGCGGAATGTACTGGCGAGACGTTCAATCAGTGCCGGCCATGCCAGTGCGCCGGCCACCTCCTGTGCAGAAATAACACGCATAGTATTTAATCCTTTTTACGGCTGACCAGCCGCTGAACTTCACCCACTATGCCACGCCGGAACACCATCACACAGACCACAAAAATAGTGCCTAGAATAACCTGAACCCAAGAGCCGAAGGCGGAAAGCTCATGACTGAGGGCGCCGACGGTGATGGCGCCGATGACAGGACCAAAAACCGTGCCGAGGCCACCCACAAGGGTCATCAAAATCACTTCACCAGAGGTTTGCCAGTGGGCGTTGGTGAGTGCCGCAAACTGAAACACGATAGCCTTGGTGGCACCGGCCAGCCCGGCAAGGGTGGCGGAAATCACAAAGGCCAACAGTTTGAAGCGTTCTACGTCGTACCCCAATGACAGGGCGCGGGGTTCGTTCTCCCGAATGGCTTGGAGTACCTCACCAAACGGAGAATGAATGGTGCGGTGAATAATGCCGAACCCGATCAGGAAAATTGCGAACACGAAATAGTACATGGTGAGTGAGTGGTTAAGGTCGATAAACCCGAACAGCTCGCCCCGGGGAATGCCCTGCAGCCCGTTCTCGCCGCCGGTAAACGGCATCTGTAATGCCAGGAAATAGATAATCTGCGCCAAGGCCAGGGTGACCATGGCGAAATAAATGCCCTGCCGGCGAATCGCCAGGAAACCAAATATGGTGCCGAGAATCAGGGTAAACCCGGTTCCCGTCAATATACCCAGCAAAGGCGGAAAGCCCCATTCCTTGGTGACGAACCCGGTGATGTAAGCCGCCCCGCCGAAAAACGCCGCATGGCCAAACGACAACAGCCCGGCATAGCCCAGCAGCAGGTTGAACGCGCAGGCGAACAGCGCAAAACACAGCAGATCCATCACAAACACCGGGTAGGCGAAAAACGGTGCCGTCAGACCGAGAATGAGCATCAGAATAAACAGGATACGGTTGGTCATGAGTGGCTCACCTCTCCTTACCGAACAGTCCCGCCGGGCGGAACAGCAGTACCAACACCATCAAAAAGAAAATCACGGTGCTGGCGGCGGGTGGATAGAATACTTTGGTGAGACCTTCAATAAGACCCAGCGCAAGACCGGAGAGAATGGCGCCCATAATCGAGCCCATACCGCCGATCACCACCACAGCGAACACTACAATAATCAAATCAGCCCCCATCAATGGGCTAACCGAGTAAATGGGCGCGGCCAGCACCCCCGCCAAACCCGCAAGGCCAGCGCCGAAGGCGAACGTGAGGGTGACCATTAACGGAACGTTGAGGCCAAAGGCCTGAGTGAGATCCGGATTTTCAACGCCGGCTCTTAGCCGCGAACCCAGCTTGGTGTGTTCAATGAAGAACCAGGTGGCGAAACACACCACCAACGACACCACAATGGCAAAGAGGCGATAAGTGGGGAAATACATAAAACCAAGGTTTACTACCCCGTCAAGACTTTCGGGTTGCCCCGGATACGGGGTGCCGGACACGTTGAAATAATTAGAGAACAGCCCCTGAAGGATCAGGGTAATTCCGAACGTCAGTAGCAATCCGTAGATGTGGTCCAGATCGTACAGGCGGCGCAGCAAAAAGCGCTCAATGAGCACTCCCAGCAGGCCAACCAGCAGAGGCACAAGAACCAGAGAGGCCCAGAAACCTATCTGAACACTGACACCCAGCCACTGCTCCAGAAAAGAGTAGCCAATCAAGGCAATGAAGGCGCCCAGCATGTACATGGCGCCGTGGGCAAAGTTGATAATATTCAGTAACCCGAATATCACCGCGAGCCCAAGGCTCAACATGGCGTAAAACACACCGACATTAAGCCCAAGCAGCGCCTGGGCCAGAATGACCTGCATCGACACGTTGGCTATCTCCCTTCAAGTGGTGGTTAAATCGTGTATTAATTAACCAGTGAACACTTGGATTCATCTATCGGGATGTAGGCCTGGTCTGCGGGAATCTTGGAGATTACCTTCAGCAGATCCCACTCGCTTTCCGATTCCGAAGGCTTTTTCGCTTCCACCAGGTACATGTCGTGTAGCATGGATCCGTTGGCTGCAATTTTCCCGTCCTTTACGAACACATCATTCAGGGTCATTTCGCCCAGCGTGGCGCGAACAGCTTCGGTTTCGTCGGTTCCAGCTTCTTTCACCGCTTTCAGGTAGTTGGTCACAGCGGAATAAACGCCGGCCTGCACCATGGTTGGCATGGCACCCTGGCGTTCGCTGAACCGCTCAGACCATTCCTTGGCTTCGTCATTCTGGTTCCACACAAAGGCTGTAGTAAATTGCAGACCCTGCGCAATGTCCAGCCCCATACTGTGCACATCGGTGATGAACACCAGCATGCCTGCCAGCTTTTGACCACCCTGAACAATGCGGAACTGGTTCGCCTGTTTGATGGCGTTCACCGTATCCTGACCAGCGTTGGCTAACCCGATGACATCGGCACCGGAGGACTGGGCCTGTAGCAGGTAGGACGAGAAGTCGTTGGTGGAGAGCGGAGCGTTCACATTGCCTACCACTTCGCCGCCCATGTCTTCTACAACTGCCCCTGTGTTATCCCGCAGCGAGTGGCCAAAGGCGTAATCGGCGGTGATAAAGAACCACTTTTTGCCGCCGTTTTTCACCATTGCGGTGGCTGTGCCAACCGGCAGGGCATGGGTGTCGTAAACATAGTGAATGCCATAGGGCGTGCACTGCTCTTCGGTCAGCGCGGTGGAGCCGGCGCCGGTATTCATGGTAATAATCTTCTTGTCGTTGGCAAGGCCTTGTACCGAAAGCCCAACCGACGAGTTATCCAGAGCCGTGATCATGTCCACGCCTTTGGTATCGATCCATTCACGGGCGGTGCTGGCGCCAATATCCGGTTTATTTTGGTGATCTGCAGAGATCACCTCAATGGATTTGCCCATAACCTTGCCACCAAAATCTTCGATGGCCATTTCGGCCGCGACAACGGCGCCTGGGCCTTCCAAAGACTTGTAGACACCAGACATGTCACTGAGTACGCCAATTTTTACTTTGTCGTCAGACAGGCCCTCGGCAGACGCCAAGAAAGGCAATGTGAGAGACGCTGTAGCCACGGCGCCGACCAGTCCTTTTTTCCAGTGATTGAGCATAACGAATTTCCTTTTTTGTTCTCAGGTTCTGGGTCGGGTCCATGAAGGGGGCCTGGCCCACGGACTCAGACACTTAGGTGCCTGTTCAACTGCTCTTTTTTGGCCTCAAGATCGGCCGCATCAATTTGCTGTACCACCTTGCCGTGCTCGATCACGTAGTGCCGATCAGCCAAGGGTGCAGCAAAGTGGAAATTTTGTTCCACCAATATGATCGTGAAACCTCGTTCTCTCAGTTTGCGAATGACACCTCCCAAGGATTTCAAGATGACCGGGGCAAGCCCCTCGGTGATCTCGTCCAGTAGCAGAAGGGTGGCACCTGTGCGCAAGATTCGGGCAATCGCCAGCATCTGCTGCTCGCCGCCGGAAAGTTTGGAGCCTTGGCTTTTGCGGCGTTCTTTCAGGTTGGGAAACATGGTGTAGATTTCATCTACAGACAGCCCACCTTTGGCGACGACCGGAGGCAATTCGAGGTTTTCATCCACGTTCAGGGAGGCAAAAATACCCCGTTCTTCCGGGCAGTATCCAAGCTTGCCTACGTGGGCAATCTTGTGTGTGGGCAGGTTGATGATTTCGGTGCCGTGGATTTTAATCGAGCCGGTGCGTTTACTAACCAAGCCGAGAATGGCTTTCAGGGTGGTTGTTCGTCCGGAACCGTTTCTGCCAAGCAGGGTAATAACTTCCCCTTCTTGCAGCGTGAGATTCATGCCATGGAGTATGTGGGACTCGCCGTACCAGGCGTGTAGGTTCTCAATTCGCAGTAATTCCTGGCTCTGCTCACGCTGCATCTGTGGTTCCCATATAAGCTTCCATCACGTTGGGGTTGTTGGAAACCTCGTCATAGTTACCTTCCGCGAGGATCTCGCCTCGGTTCAGCACGGTGATCTGATCGGCGAGTGTCGACACCACATTAAGGTTGTGCTCAACCATGACAATAGTCCTGCCCTCGACCACGCGTCTGATCAGGTCGGTTACCGTGCTCACATCTTCTGCGCTCATACCCTGTGTGGGTTCATCCAACAGCATCAGCCTTGGTTTCAGAGCAATGGTGGTGGCTATTTCCAGCGCTCTTTTTTGCCCATAAGGCAGCTCAATGGCTTCTACATCTGCAAATTTTCCAAGGCCGACCTGCTCCAGTGTCGCTTGAGCCTCTTCGTTAAGCTGGTTGAGAATTCGTAGTGGGCGCCAGAATTGGTAGGACACCTGCAGTTTTTGTTGCAAGGCAATGCGGACATTTTCCCTCGCCGACAGATGGGGAAACACGGCAGAAATCTGAAATGAGCGAATCAGCCCGCGTTGCGCGATACCTGCAGGTTTAGCACTAGTGATGTCCTTGCCATCATAGATAATCCGGCCGGATGTTGGAGTCAGGAACTTAGTCAGCAGATTGAAAAACGTGGTTTTGCCTGCTCCGTTGGGGCCAATCAGAGCATGGATCGAGCCGGTTTGGACACTGAGATTAATGTCCTTTACTGCGGTAAAGCCTTTGAAGTCTTTGGTGAGGCCATGGGTTTCCAGAATAGTGGCTTGTTCCTGGGCATGGTCGGTCACGGCAAGCATCCCTGTCTGGCCAGTGGTTCGGACACCGGCGGTTATTGTTATTGTCCTTCAGTAAAGATGGTGAACCTAGATTCTGTCAAGCTAGTCTACTAGACGGAGGCAAGAAGCAGGGGCACAGAGGGGGGGGACGGCAATGGATAGAAAATCATCACGGGCCAGTTTTGGTCCGTGATGATGCCATCAAAGGTACTGGTAACGAAGTAGTCGGTGTTTGATGCGTTCAAGTATCACTTGGTCGATCACTGCGGCCAGGATTGCAATAACCAGAATATTTGTCATCACGCCGGTCATATCTGCAATTTCCCCGGAATAGGCCAGGGATTTACCAAGCCCGGCGCTGAACCCAACAATCATTTCGGCAGAAATCAACGCGCGCCAGGCATTACCAAATGCCAGCTGTGCCCCGGTAATCAACTCCGGGGTGACCGCAGGGAAGTACACACGCTTCAGCATCTGTATTTTGGACGCTCCCATTACTCGTGCGGCAGAAATGTGTACTTTCTCAACACTTTCCGTAGCGTTCATCACGCTCAGCGCCGTCGGGAAAAATGCGCCAATCGCGACCACAACGATAATCGGCAGATTACCGAAGCCCATCAGAATGAGGAATAATGGAACCCAGGCAATCGACGGAATGGATTGCAGAATGATAATGGCGGCTTTGAGCGGGCTGCGCACGGCGTTGATCGTGCCGCCAACAAGCCCCAGAAGGATTCCGAAGAACAGCGCCGCTCCGTAACCGGCCGAGAGCCGCGTCATGCTGTTGCCCAGCCCCTCGTAGAACTCAGCGCTGTTCAGCTCTTCCCACAAACGTACGATGGCGGTGTGTACATCTGGCATCAGGAAGTCGGGCAGAAACCATGCCGCTACCTGCCAGAAAAACAGGATAACGGCGATGGCGATAACATAAGCCCGCTTGCTTGCGACGCCCATTGTCTGGCTATTGCTCATGTTTAAAGCTCACGAGTCTCTTGCCAGGTCAGGTCGAGCAGTGCGTCAACGTCGAAGGTTTTCTCATCAGACAGAATGCCCTGCTTTTGCATAATGCCAGCCAGCTCTTTCATGCGATCAATATCAGCATCCGTCAGTTTGGAGCTGAAATCGTTGGTCTGAATCGCCTGGGCAATGACCTTTTCTGAGGGGATATCGCCGTCGTTTAGTGATTTAACAACATCTTCCTTGATGAAATAATCGGTGATGTAGGTGGAGGCTTCTTCAGGCTGGTTTTCCAGCATGTTAATGGCGTCACGCTGAGCGTCGAGCGCTGCCCAGATAACGTCTTTACGGTTTTTTAGAGTATCTCCGGAGGTAATGACCACCATGCATGGGAACGGCCATACTTCGCCGATTTCATAGATTTGCTTAACCGGCGCAACAAGCTGAGCAATTCGATCGTAGGGTTCAAACAGGAACGCAGCATCCACACGGCCACCCACCAGAGATTGAACCGCAACCGCCGGGGCCACCCCCATAACATTCAGATCGTCTGGCTGTAATCCTGCATTGGCCAGCATGACACCCTTGAGCACGATGTCGGCTGTGCTGCCTTGTTTCTGGGAGGCAAGGTTGCGGCCTTTGAGGTCTTCAACCTTGTTAATACCTGAATCTTCCCGCACGACCAAAGAATGGTACCCGCGTTGGGCGCCGCCAACAATTTTCAGATCGGCACCACGAGACACCCAAGTGAAGGCATTGGAAAAGCCCAAAACGCCGATATCAAGCTGGCCCCCGACGATGCCCTTGATCAAATCAGTGCCGGAACTGAACTCGATCAGTTTTGCATCCAGGCCATACTTCTCATACAAACCTGCTTCGTGAGCAAGCATGGCTTGGGCATCATCCATCACGCGGACATAACCCACTCGAAATTCTTCATTTGCGTTTGCCGGCCCGGCGAGCGCCAGTGCCAGAACGGATGTTATTAGCCAGCGAATCATACAGTTTCTCCTATGTCCCCGGCGTGAGCCGGCGTTGTGTCAGTGTCGATCCCCAACTTATTCAGCACATCACGCCGGATATCGGCGAAGGCAGACAAATCGTGGGTTTTAGGCATGTGGCCAAGCTCGATTTCGCTTAGCACGGTGGCGGGCCGGTTGCTGAATATCAGCACCCGATCGGCGAGATATAGCGCTTCGTCTACATCGTGGGTAACCAGCACCACTGTGGGGCGTTCTTCTTCAATCAGATCCTTCAGAACACTTTGCAGCGTCATTCGCGTTAGTGCATCGAGCGCGCCAAAGGGTTCGTCCAGCAGCAACACTTCGGGCCGTGCGATAAAAGCCCGGGCCAGGGCACAACGCTGTCGCATACCACCTGAAACCTGATGCGGGTAGTAGTGCTCAAAGCCAGACAGTTCTACCTTTGTCAGCCACTTATGAGCCTCCGCGAGCGACTCTTGTTTTGGCGTATTCTGAAATTCCAGTGCCAGAGCTACGTTCCCGGCCAGTGTTAGCCAGGGGTAAAGAGCGTGCTCCTGAAACACCAGGGTGCGTTGGGGCGATGGCTTTTCAACGCTTTTACCGTTTGCCGTCAGGGTGCCGGTGGAGGGCTTCTGGAGGCCAGCTAACATGTGCAGCAGCGTGGATTTGCCACAGCCAGAGGGCCCGACAAGCGCAACAATTTCGCCGGTTCTGATTGTGGTGTTGAAGTGCTCAATGACGTTGAGTTCGCCAAACGACTTGGTCACGTCGCTGAATGTCAGTTTCATATAGCCCACCGATATATTCATATATGCTTTAAATGCATAAAGATTATATATGTTATTACTAATTTGAAAATCAAAAAAGGGGTTTCCGGACTTTTTATATAGATGTTACTAAAACGCTAGGGTTATCAATGCAGAAGAGCAGGGTTGGTTATTGCGAGGGGAGGGGTACTAAAGCCTGCCGGGCAAGGCCCGACAGGCATCCAAGTAAGGGCGGCTCTGAATGAGCCCCCACAAAAGGGTAAACCCGACCAGACCTTTTATTCCGGCGCTGGCCGCTCAACGACTTTGCGTTTGCCCTTGGCGCATCGGGACAAGGCCTTCAGACCTTCTTCATCAAACGCGTCCACCCGGATAACGTCGTACAGCGCGGTTAGAGCTTCCTGAAGCTTATCGCACTCATCCGCTTTCACGATGCCTTCGGCACAGGCCCAATCCACCAGTTCTTTGCGCTCGTGGCCCATCAGTAGCGCGATGCCGTCCAGATCGTCTTCATCACGATGGCGAATAGCATCGTGCAGGCGCTTGCGCATATCGGCGGTTTCGTTTGCCAGCTTATAGGCATTCAGAACCCGGCCGAGGGGGTCATGAGTATCCATGGTGGTGTAAGCGCCCCGGCTAATGCGTTTGCGCAGCGGCGTGTCCTCAACAATGCTGGCGGCCACACGGGTGCCCAGCTTGTCATCCGGGCCGTTGAGGCCGGTTGCACCCAGCGGGAAGACCAGCAGGCGCAAAGGCCAACGCAGGGCAGGTACCGGGAAGTTGATGATGGCTTCGCGCATGGAATGCTGTAGATCCCGCAGGCAGGATTTCAGGCACCATTCCACCAGTGGCCGCTGATCGTCCGGGTAGCCTTCTTCGTGCCATTGCTTGATTACCGCCGAGGCGTAATACAACTGCACCAAACTGTCTGCCATACGGCCAGATAGCCGTTGCCGGGCCTTTAGAGCGCCGCCGACCGAGAGCAGAGTGACGTCGGTCATCAGCGCAAATCCCGCCGAGAAACGGGCTAGCTGGCGGTATGATGATTGGATGTCGCCTTGCCTGGGGACAGACTCTAGCAATCCTCCCGTAAGGCCGAGGACCAGCGACCGCAGGGCATTACGCGTGGTATGGGCCAAGTGCTTGTAGAAGATGCCATCGAACTTCCTCGCAGCTTGGTCTTCGTCTTCCATGCCGGCGGCTGCAATTTCGTCAACAATAAACGGATGACAGCGAATGGCGCCCTGGCCGAACACCATCAGGCTGCGGGTTAGTATGTTTGCGCCTTCCACCGTAATTCCGATGGGCACGGCATTGTAGGCGCGGGCCATGAAGTTGCGAGGGCCGGTAATCACGCCACGGCCTGCTACCACGTCCATGGCGTGATCGATCACCTCCCGCATCAGCTCGGTATTACGGTATTTCAGCAGCGCTGAAGGCACCGCAGGCCGAACGCCACGATCCAGCATGCCAGAGGTTAGCAGACGTGCCGCATCCATCATGTAGGTATAGCCGGCGATGGGTTCCAGAGCTTCCTGCACGCCTTCGAACTGGCTGATAGAGCGGCCAAACTGCTCGCGAGTATAGGCGTAGGAGCCCGTCGCCAAGCTGGCAACCTTGCCAGCACCGGTTGCCAATCCGGGCAGAGAAATAGAGCGGCCGATGGAGAGGCATTCCAGCAGCATGGTCCAGCCCTTGCCGAGCATGTCTTGGCCGCCGATGACCTGCTCCATGGGGATGAACACTTCGGTACCCCAGGTAGGCCCGTTCATGAATACGGTATTCATGGGTAAGTGCCGTGCGCCAGCGTGTACGCCCTCAGTGTCGCGGGGAACCATAACGCAGGTCACGCCAATCTCACGGGTGTCGCCCAGCAGGCTGTCAGGATCGTAAACCTTGATGGCCAAGCCGATCAGGGTCGCGACCGGGGCCAGCGTGATGTAACGCTTGTTCCAGGTAACCTTCAAGCCCAGCACTTCTTCGCCGTTCCACTGGCCTTTACACACAATGCCTTTGTCGGGAATAGCGCCGGCATCGGAGCCGGCGACCGGGGAGGTTAGGGCAAAGCAGGGAATATCTTCGCCGCCGGCCAGGCGGGGCAGATAGTGCTGTTTCTGTTCGTCGGTGCCGTAGTGCATCAACAACTCGCCGGGGCCGAGGGAGTTGGGCACCATAACGGTGACAGCTGCAGACACACTGCGGGTAGAGATCTTCATCACGATTTCAGAATGGGCGGTGTTGGAGAAGCCCATACCGCCGTCTTCTTTGGGGATTACCAGGCCAAAAAAGCCATTCTCGCGGATAAACTTCCAGGCTTTATTCGGTAGGTCGTAATGCTCGTGCGTAATTTTCCAGTCATCCAGCATGGCGCAGAGTTTTTCTACCGGGCCATCAAGGAATGCCTGCTCTTCGCTGGTCAGGCGCGCAGGCCTTGCATCCAAAAGCTTTGACCACTGCGGTTGGCCGGAAAACAGTTCACCATCCCAGTCCACAGAGCCGGATTTCAAGGCTTCTTCTTCAGTGTCTGATAGTTTGGGGAGTCGGCCGCGAACCCATCCCAACAGCGGCCGGCTGAATTTATCGAGGCGCAGGTCGCTGGGGATAACTAAAATCAGAGCCAGGGCGAGAAAAAGACCACCAAACAGGATGCTGGCAATGTGCCATTCATCCAGGAAAAGGCCGACTATTGTGGCGATGGACATTACTAAAGCAGCGGTGGTGCCGCCAATCGCCAGATAGATCAGAACCAGGGCACTGATGAATAGTAAAAGTACACTCACAAACAGACCTCCATATCGTGGATGAAATTACAAAATTTCACGTTTAACTTTCGGTCAAAGTTACCGCACATGCAAGGACAGTTCGTAAGTGTCTGTTTTTTTCTAAGATTACAAACTCAAACCGATAATCAGCAGCGCCAGTGTGGCCAAAAGGATGGCAACGTTGGTGCCTAGCAACACGTTGAGCGCGTCTGGTTGGTTGACTGAGCCCGGCAGCTTTCTGGCTAGCCAGAAAGCGAAAGGTGCGCTTGCTAACGACAGTATAGCCGGCAATGGCAACCAACCAGCGAGAATGCCCGCAATTAGAACAACGTAGCCCAAAAGGAACAGCGCAGACACCAGCCGGGCGGCGGCGCGGGTGCCGAGGGTAATGACCAGATGACGGCGACCAATTTTGCGGTCTGCCTCCGCATCCGGTATCTGATTGATTAACAGCAGCTCGCTTACCAGCAACAGACTGATAATAGATACGGTAATGGCGGTGGCATCCAGCCTGGCCCCAAGTGCGACCAGCGTGCCCAGAATCATCACCGGTCCGAAGCCGATGCCAGGTGCAAAAAGGCACAGCAGAGGTGACCGGGTAATCCAGCGGGTGTAGGTAAGCACAAGCATGACCCCGGCGGTTCCCAGAACCAGCATTGGCAACCCCCGCTGCCAAAGAAAATAGAGGCCGATTAAAACTACTAAAGCTAGCGTGCCAAGAGCTGCCACGAGTACGCGCTTGGCGGCAGAGGGTGTTTCTGGAAGTGCCCCACTGCCACCGGAAAACGGCGTACGTGAGGTTATAAAATCCAGTCCAGAGACAAAATCTTCGTATTCATTCAGCAGATTGACCGCCGCATGGGCCAGCAGGGCGCCAATAAAGACCAGTAGCGTATCTAGCAGTGCCGGTGGTTCGCCCTGGTGCCATGCCACTGCTACTCCCAGCCCGACGCATAGGGGGGCAAGAACCAGAAAATCAGGGCGGGAGGCGCGCACGACGGCGACGGTTTTAGACATTCATTGCTTCCTCAGATGTAACCGCCAGCAAAAACCAGCCCGAGCACAATTGGCATAACAATCAGGCTGCCCAGATTACTTAATAATACGAGAGACGCTACTTTATGGGGTTCTTGCTGATACTGCTCGGCAACCATGTAGTTGAGCACCGCCGGAGGCAGGGCCGCGAATACCCAAAGTGAAGCAACCTGCATACCGGGCAGGTCTAGCAGTGCAATCATCGGCCAGGCTAGCAGCAATCCGCTGACCGGACAGGCGATGGCGCCGAGCATGCCCAGTTTCCAATCGCTGAAGTCGATATCCAGCATGCGTACACCCAGTGCAAACAGCATCAACGGTATGCAGACTTCCCCGAGCATATTCATGGTCTGCAAAAGCCAGTCGGGTAGGGGGAGGCCGCCAATGTTCACCGCCAGCCCCGCGATGCTGGCAAATACAATGGGAAGCCTCAGGCGTTGTAAAATTGAGGTGTGCGGATCAAGTATGTATAGCCCCACAGAGAAGTGCAGTAGCATTTCTACGATAAATAGCACGATGGCCGCCGGCAGGGCAGCCTCGCCAAACGCCAGAACCAGCAGGGGAAGACCCATGTTGCCCGAGTTGTTGAACATCATGGGGGGCAGAAAGGTTTTCAGGTTCAGGTTGAGCACTTTAGCCAGTGGGTATAGAACAATCCCCGAGCCCAGAATAACCACCGTTGCCGCCAGAGCGAGCCCAGCATATTCCTGCAGCGGTGCCTTCTGGTCGGCCAGCACCGCAAACACCAGCATGGGAACAAAAAGCTCCATGTTCAGGATGTTCAGGCCCCGGATATCCGGTGTGCGAAATCGCCCATAAAGGGCGCCACAGCCGGCAATGAGAAACACCGGTAGCAAGGTGGACAGGATCTGGCCAATCATTGAATACTCCAAAAAGCGCGGAGAAGGTTTTGCGCAGGAAGACCGTTAGGTTCGCAAGCATGGCGGCAACTGGGCAACTATTATTGCATTCTGTGCGACCAAAGCAGAATGCCCAGGCACTGGAAGAGCCTCATCGGTTGCGATGGTGGCGATAGCCACCCACAATAACCTGAGTTTTCCCATTGCTAACTGGTTGTGGAGTTCGCTTGTGACAGACCCTTTTGATCAACACCTTAGCCGCGACAATACCAATTCGGTAAAATTTGATGCCTGCCACGCGGTTTTTGGTCGTGAAGATGTTATTCCGGTCTGGATTGCGGACATGGATTTTGCCGCCCCTGAGGCGGTAACCCGGGCGTTGTCTGAACGTGCAGCCCACCCGGCATACGGGTACACCCTTTTCCCCGAAAGCCTTTACCAATCAATAATGGACTGGTTTCGGGAGCGTCATGGCTGGGACATTCAGCGGGAATGGATCCTTATGGCTCCCGGTGTTGTGCCGTCCCTGCACGCAGCCTGTATGGCCTACGCTGCGCCGGGTGAGGGCGTGATTGTGCAGCCTCCCGTGTATCCGCCGTTTTTCAGTTCCGTTCGCCTCAGTGGCCGGTCGGTTATTGAAAACCCGCTTGTTTGTGATGCTGCCGGGCATTACCGAATGGATCTGGAACACCTGGAAGCCTGCGCCGCGCGCCCAGATGCCCGACTATTGATGCTGTGCTCGCCCCACAACCCGGTTGGGCGTATATGGTCTGAGCAGGAGTTGGAAGCCGTACTGGACATAACGCGCCGCCATGATCTGGTGATCATTTCCGATGAAATTCACTGCGACCTTACCTTTGCCGACGCGCCCCGGCACAGAATGCTGGCCACACTTGCCAGGCCGAGCGATGCCTTGGTAACGGCGATTGCGCCGAGTAAGAGCTTTAATATACCGGGGCTCGGACTGTCTGCACTGGTGGTTTCCGACAAGGCGCAACGCCACGCGATCAAAGAGGTGTTTGATTCCATGCACCTGCCGCAATGCAATCCATTCAGTATTGCGGGGTTTGAAGCCGGCTACCGATCCGGTGCGCCTTGGTTGGACGATTTGATGGTGTACGTACAAAAAAACCGCGATTTTGTGGTAGAGACAGTCAACACCCGTCTGCCCGGAATTCAGGCCCAGGCACCGGAAGCGACATATTTGATGTGGCTCGATTGCCGCAATTTAGGGCTAGATGATGCCGCCCTGAAACGGTTTTTTGTGGAGGACGTCGGCGTAGGCATGAACCCCGGTATCTCATTTGGTGAACAGGGCAGCGGTTTCATGCGTCTCAACATCGGCTGCCCCAGAGCGGTGCTGGCCGAAGTGCTGACGCGCATCGAGTCGGGGTTATCGGCCAGCCGCAGAGTTAACGACCAATAGAAGAGCAGTGATCAGTTACATGCTCCCAGAACGGCGGTTTGTTTTGCCCCGGCATATCGCCTTTTGTTTCTTTAATGACCTTCCATACCTTGCCACCGTGAAAGCTCATCTCTCCTTCTTTATAGGTTCTTGCAAAAAGCCACTGATCGGGTTGTTCGCAGAGCCCTGAGGCGCTTTCACCCGTTGTGCTGGTCGATCCGGAAGCGGCGTTCGGGGTTATCTCAACATCCACGATTTCGTCTTGAGTTTGAGCCTGGGTGGCTTCGGCACTCTGGGCGTTGGCCGTAGAACCAAGTGCCAGAAAAACCAGCGTCAGCAATGATAACACCAACGAGAAAGGGTGAGATTTGAACGATGATCTTTTGAGCATGACGGGCTCCTTGGGCGTTTGTCAGGATATTTTACAGTAATCGTTGTTCGTCGATTCATTTGGGTGAACAGAAAATATCCGGCGAGAATCCATATGCGGCCAATAATATTAAACAGCCCCAGAGATTGCTACTCTGAAGACGAGTTTGAAGGGTAATTTGGCTTTCGAGCCCTTTTTTCAGTACACGAGGCTATCTGTATCCGGCCAGGCGTTGGATTCATTATTTTTATGCCCATAAAACTTACATGTGTTCATTGAGGTCATAATAAATTTATCGCATGTATTTGATTAATAACTATTTAATTAAGTTGGCGTAACCTTTGCATTCCTGTAGATCGAGCTTCTAATCATATTGTTACAGGAAAAATTATGTCTCGCATGTATGTAATGGCTGTCTGCATGGCGGCAATGTTTGTATCTTCAGTGGCTAGTGCAGCGGTTATTTCAGCTGATTATCAGGTGAGCCTCAACGATTCGGATCCGGGTCTTGTGGTTAACTCGAATGATCTTGCAAATAACCCGTTTTCGTTCAATCTCAATGCGGGGCAAACCCACGAATTCAATCTGTTCAGAATCTGGACCGACGAAGGAACTGTTAATGGTGATGATATAAATGCCAAGGATATTTCAGTGGCCTTTAATTTCACCTCACCGGGACAGATGGGTGGTTCTGTAAATGGCACCACAAACGGTTGGAAAGGCGGCTTTTTTGGCTCTATTCAAGAGGGTGTTCTAACTTGGGCGGACCCGCTTGAGTTGACATTTGGCCCTCAGGGCGATGGCAAGTTGCTCATCACCCTGTCTAACGAAACGTTCAATAAGGGCTTTTTCTGGGGAACCGATGAGGGCGAGAGGTTTGGTGCTTCCGTTAAGGCCACTATCGAGTTTGTTCAGGACGCGACTCCAGTACCTGAGCCAGGTACCCTAGCCCTTTTGGGCCTAGGTCTGGCAGGTCTAGGCTTTAGAAGAACACAACGGACTGTCTGATAATCTTTTGATTATCCGTCTAAAAAACCCGGCATAAGCCGGGTTTTTTATTCTCCAGGAACTTTTGCCTGTGTACCTATGTGGTAGGCAGCAAAGCCGGCCATAATCACCTGGTCCACCGCCATACCGATAACGCGGCCATTGCCGCTGGAGTGGATAGGATACTGGGCATTGGTGATCGGGTCTGCGATATAGCCAAGAACCTGACCCTCAGACACTTTTGCGCCCAGTTTAATCTCACTGAATAGAATGCCGCCGTGATTAGCTCTCACCCAGGCTGAGTTGTAGTACACAGGTTGGGGGTCGCCCCATACGAACATTCGGGAGATCATGCCCTGCTTTTCCATCAGACTGGTTAGGCTGTTTACGCCGGCATCGATCTGGTGCTCCTGAATGCGATGAGACTCGCCAGCCTCCAGCGTGACCGAACGAATGCCTGCATTGACTGCCGCCGTGCGCAGCATCCCTGATGATCCACTGCTGTGTACCACCGCCATCTGATCAAACCCCCGGGTAAATTCTGCAACCGTGGGGTTGTTCATGTCTGCACGGAGTTGCGGCAGATTGGTTCGCTTCAGTGAGCCGGTGTGGATATCCACCAGCATGTCGCATTGCCGGATAATCTTCTCGAAAAGCGAGTGGGCAATACGGTCTGCCAGGCTGCCATTCTGGCGGCCGGGGAAGTGCCGGTTCAAGTCGCGGCGATCCGGTAGGTAGCGACTGCCCTGCTGGAACCCGGGTAGGTTCACGATGGGAATACCTACCACGCTGCCACTCAGCTTTTCCGGATCAAGGTCGTACATAACCTGACGTATAATTTCGATGCCGTTCAGCTCATCGCCATGAATCGTACCCGTCAGGCACAAAGTTGGGCCGGCATTGACACCGTTGACCACTAATACCGGTGTGGGCTGTGACAAGCCCGCAATTTGGATGCCGGGTGACCAGGCCAGGCGTGTTGATGTACCAGGCAGAACTTCGCTACCAAGTAAAACCAAATTGTTGGCGGGCTGCGGTTCGTTGGCTTCCGGCTTGGGCATTTCGCGGGTTGTCTGTTCCTCACTTTCAAGCCTATCTTCGGGGCTACCTTCGCTTTCGAGGTCTTTCGGCGGCTCCGAAGTGGGTGCCGGCGCAACCTCTTTCAAATCGATGTTGGGTGCTACTATTATGGGCTCTAGTAGGGGCGTTGGTTTTTTTGCTGCGTTTTCCGGGGCAGGCTCTGCTTCGGGTGCAGGCAAAGGCGCTTTGCGCGAGCTGCGTCGTGGCTGTGACTGCTCCACATCAGACACGCTTTCGTCCTCTGCCAGATCTGCCAGCAGAATCACCTGGGAGGGTGTCTCCTGTTGCTTGTCAGTGGGTGGGTCTTCCTGTGCTACGGTAGGGAGCGCCAGCATAAGCAGGCACAAAGAGACTGATATATTGGTCAGCGTTTGTAGCTTTAAAAACAGCATGTTTTCTCACGGGTCATCAATAAGGATTCAAGAATAAAGGTCGATTGGTAGTCAAGAAAATGGCAATAACAAAGGTTTAATGCCGTTTTCATAGTGTTGCCGTGAACTTTAGGAATATTTGCGTAAAATTAATGGCACACTTGGCTCGCACAGATTATTTGAGCAAGCACGTTAGTTATATCCGACGGAAGGAGAGAACAATATGGACTTATTGCGAATTATTATTGCGATTTTGTTACCGCCGCTTGGCGTCTTCCTGCAGGTGGGCATAGGCAAGCACTTCTGGATCAACATACTGCTGACCATTCTGGGCTACATCCCTGGGATTGTGCATGCGGTTTACATCATCGCTAAAAAATAGAAGCCAGCAGACGCTGGGTGCATCTGCCGGCAGAGATATCACATTTGATAGATACCACATCTGATAGGTATCTCAGGTGGTTGGGGTAGCCTGCCAATACTCACCCTCCTGAGTTGCCCGGCCATCGGCTTCCAGCTTTAGCAGGTGGGCCAGCGCCGATCTGGCGGCGACGCCGTGAATCGCCGTTGGCACATCGCCATAGGCTTTGCTGGTGAGGCCTTTCAAGCTCACCGGAGACAGCTTTTCGAGCGCTTTGGCAACTTTATGCTCCCGGGTCAGACGGTGGGTAATCAGATAATCGATGATCGCTTCTGGCTGGCCCATTAAAAAGCCATGGGCCGGTGCAATGAAACGGATAGACTCTGTCAGCAGATCGTAGAGCGACTCGATGTAGGCTTTCATATCGCCATCCGGCGGATTAATAACCACCGTTGAGCCCTGCATGATGTGGTCCCCCGAAAACAGCAGCTCCTGCTCTGTCAGTAAAAAACAAAGATGGTTGGAAGCGTGTCCAGGGGTATGCAATGCCTTGAGTGTGCCAGCATCGGTTTTAATCAGATCGCCGTGTTCAGGCTGTTCGTCTGGTGCAAACGTCTGATCTTGCGATGCTCCGGCGGGAGCCGATCGACCATAAACCCGGCACCCGGTTTTCTCTTTCAAAGCGCGTGTGCCAGGTGAGTGATCCAGATGGGTATGGGTAACGACCACGGACTCAACTTGCCCGCCCGTGATCTCCAGAATCTGCTCAATGTGCCCGGCATGGTCAGGGCCTGGGTCTAATACCGTAAAGCGCTCATGTCCCAAGATATAAGTGTTGGTGCCTGGCCCGGTCATCATGCCGGGGTTGGGCGCTGTCAGGCGGATCACTCCGGCCGCAACCTCAGTGGGGTCACCGGGAACAATCTCAGTTTTGGTGCTGCCTTCGCCCTCCGGATCCAGCTTGCTGGCCTCATCATAGGCCGGTGACCCTGGCTCCAGGACCACCGGCTCACCGCGTCGAGTGGCTGGCCATGGCTGGGTTGGGAAGGGCTCCGGTGGGTTTGCCCAAGCGTAGCGCATCAGGTTGTCTGCGGTATCAAAATCTCTCAGAACCCGCAAAGTCCTTATAGTGGGCAAGGTCATCAGGCGGTCGCCGGAGCGGTGTTCTTCCAGGGCTTTTGCGGGGCTGATCCAAACGTGAGCGATGGTTTCGTCGCCATCATGTTTTACTGGCTGACTGTCAGGTGCCTTGGTGATAAAAAACCGGGTATCAAAACGACGCGGAGGTCCGGGAGGTGTTACCCAGTGGCTCAGGTAGGCAAGCCGATCCAGAGGAATTGTCAGCTGGTGTCGCTGGCAGAGTTCAGCGAGAGATAACTCCCCACGGAACACCGCGTCACGATCATTGTGAGCGACGTGATCTGCGCTTATGGTGCGCTTATCCGAATCCACAGCCACTAGAACACCTGCTTCTTCAAAGCATTCGCGCACGGCCGCCAGCATGTAATCTGCACCACCCTCGCTCAAGCTCATGGTGTGGCTGATTTCTGTGTCTGGTGGGCCGGCGGCGTGGTCACGCCCGTGGGGGTCATGTTTGTCTACGGCGCCGCCGGGGAAAACGTAATAGCCGGGCAAAAACACCGCGCCCCACGTACGTTGCAGCAACAGTATTTCCAGCCCATTTTGAGCATCCCGCACCAGTGCCAATGTGGCTGCGGGGCGAATATCCTTCCGGCTTTCACTGTTCAAACTTTTATCCTCCGGTTACCACTGAATCCAGCGCTCAACGACTCTTGATGAAGATAACTGATTTTGCGACAAGATCTTGAGGTGAAGCTCTTAGCTCAACAGCGTATCATCCGCTACTGCATCCAGACACTCTTAGACACTCTCTGACAGACCCAAACGCGCAGAAAGACAGGACCCTTCAACGTGGCTCGAATTAAACTCTCTTTTCCCGATGACGTTTTTTGTTTTGAAACCCGAATGCAGGTTCGAACGACGGACATCAACGGCGCCAACCACTTGGGTAACGATGCCCTGGTTTCTATGCTCTCTGAAGCGCGAGCCCAGTTTCTTTTAAGCTATGGTATGCCTGAGGGCGACAGCGGCGGCAAGAGCATTATCGTGACGGATCTGGCCACCATGTATCAGTCGGAGTCGTTCTTCCCGGAAATGCTGCGTTTTGAAGTGGGGCTTATGGATTTCAACAAGTATGGTGGCGATTTTGTGTTCCGGGTAACCAAGGCCGAAAGCGGCCGGCCGGTTGCGCGGGCAAAGTACGGGTTCGTGTTTTTTGACTACCAGCAAAAGAAAGTGGTGCCCATGCCGGAAAGCTTTCGATCACGCTTCGCCTAGCTCACTTGAGCCTTGCGGAGTTGCTTCATGCCGGTGCGATAGAAGCTGTATGCCATAGCACCGGCAAACAGGTTGCCCACCAATGCACCGCTCATCAGGCCATGAATGCCATTGAGTTGGCTGCCCAGCCACAGTAATGGCAAGAAGCATAGAAACAGCCGCAGTGTTGAAACCAGCAACGCCCGCATGGCGAGGCCAAGAGCGTTGCACACTGACACCATGAGCATACAGACACCCAGGCCGCTATAGCTGAGCGGTACACGAACAAGGTAGGCGCCCAGAATGTCCCGCACCTGCTGATCGCTGGTGAATAATTCGGATACCAAGCCGGAGGCGATCAGCCAGAGCAGGCCAATGGCCAGTTGCCAGACCACCACAAAGCGCACCGCAAGCCGCACCAGTTTGCGAATCTGCTCAATATCACCACTGCCTAACATGCGGCCGATCATCGGCGGCATCGACATGGTCAGCGCGAGCACTACCACAATGGAGAAAAATTCCAGGCGGGTACCGAGCCCCCAAGCTGCAACGGCGGCCGAGCCGTAGCCGGCGACCATTGCAGTTGCCAGCATGGCTGAGGCTGGCGGCATGAGCTGGCTTACCATGGCGGGGGCCATAATGCTGTTGAGTTGTTTCAGGGCGCGGCCCAACGCAAGTTTGCGAAGATCGAAGCGGGCCCAGCCGCGTTTGAGCAGTTTTGGGTAGATGAACAGGCAGCCGATACCGAATGAGGTAACCGTGGCCCAAGCAGCGCCGGGCAGTCCCCAGTCGAACACAAAGATAAAAAGTGGGTCTAGGGCGATGTTCGCAAGGCTGGTGGCTACCATCATATAGCCTGGCAGTTTGGTGTCGCCGTGGGAGCGGCATATGCTATAGCCAAAGTACAGAAATGCGCCAATCCAGGCAGAGAGCAGCCAAGGTACCCAGTAGCTGCGAACCAGCGGAAGCAGGGTGTTTTCTGCGCCTAGTGCGATCATGATCTGGTTCTGTAAAAGCCATAAGCTGATACACAGTACAAACACCAGTGCGCTGCCAACGGTAATGACCAAGCCGCCCAGGCGGAATGCTCGAAGTTCGTCGCCAGCACCGAGCGTTCTCGAAACAATTGCTGTGGTGGCAATACCCAAGCCTACTTGCAAGCCGATAATAAGTTGTTGCATTGGGAGGGTGAAGCCGAGCGCTGCCAGCGGATCACGGCCGAGTTGGCCGATAAAGGCACTGTCTACAAGCTGGAAGGTCATCAGCGAGAGTGCGCCGAAAAGCATGGGCCAGGTCATGTTGTAAAGCTGGCGGGGAAGGCTGGCGTTTTGGGAGGTATTGCTCACGGGTTAGGGGAGTGCCTTGGTCTGACTGATGTGCGGGAGTCTAACAGATTTCGGAGTTAGCCTGGCAGGCAGAGAGCCTCCCCAGACACGCCATGAACCCGTCCATGGGGGCTTGGCATTGCCATCCATGGCAATGCACAGTCTGGGGAGACCGACCTGCCCGCAAGGCGTCGGCCTGGGTGTCGCTTGCTCAGGCTCGATTCAACCCGAGAGTAGCTTTAACCTCAGAGAACCTTCAGTGCTGCTTCGTAGTCTGGCTCGTCTTTGATTTCGCTAACGAGTTGGCTGTGAATAACCTTGTTGTCTTCATCCAGAACCACGACGGAGCGGCTGCAAAGTCCGGCCAGCGGGCCGTCTTGCATGGCTACGCCATAGTCTTTCTGGAAGCTTGGGTTCCGGAAAGTGGAGAGTGTGCTGACGTTATCCAAACCTTCTGCGCCGCAGAATCTGGCTGCCGCGAAAGGCAGGTCGGCGGAAATAACGAGAACGACAGTGTTATCCAGTGCGCCGGCTTTTTCGTTGAATTTACGGGTAGATGCGGCGCACACGCCGGTGTCGATGCTGGGGATGATGTTCAGGATTTTGCGCTTTCCCGCCCAGTTGTCGAGTTTTACTTCTTCCAGGCCGCTGCTCGTCAGGGTAAAGGCCGGTGCGGTGTCGCCGTTTTGTGGAAACGTGCCGCTCACTTCAATGGGATTGCCGTCTAGGGTAACTTTGCTCATGGTTTGCTCCTTGTTGTCCGTAAATGTTCGAAACCAGCATACTCTTTTTAGATCATTTTGATGAGGTTTCAACTTGCCTGTGGCTCAAATCCGGGAGCCGGATGGCGTTGAACCAAAATCAGATAGCTGGCAAGGGAGCAAACAGCGCAGATGGCAATGATGGCCGCCATGACTAGTGAGGTGCCGTCATGCAGGTGGCCCACGAGCATGCCGGCGCAGGCTGCAACGGCCATTTGGGCAAAGCCGAACAGGGCTGAAGCTGAGCCGGCCATGCGCGGGAAGTTGGCCATGGCGCCCGCCATGGTTTGGGGCATAACCATGCCCGTACCTGCCATAAACAGTGCTTGGGGCAGTATGACAGCCCACACGCTGAACACGCCTGCCAATGCCAGAGCCGCCATCAGGCCACCGGCAGAAACCGCAATGAACAGGCCGCGAACGAGGATTTGATCCGGCACCAAACGACTGCCAAGGCGGATTGCAGCGAGGTTACCGGCTACGTAGCCAACGACAATGCCGGTGAAATATAGGCCAAACTTTTGTGGCGGTACCTCGAGGAAATCAATTAGCACGAAGGAGGAGCCGGAAAGAAATGCAAATAGCCCGGAGAACAGCAACGCGTTGGTCAGGGTGTAGCCAAGAAAGCTGACGTCGGTTGCTATGGCGCGATAGTTCCGCAACAGGCTGCGCAGTTTCAGGGGTTGACGGTATTCCGGGCGCATGGGCTCCGGGATGCCGAAGGTGACCACCACTGCCATGATCAGCGAATAGCCTGCTAGCACGAGAAAAATAGAGTGCCAGCCCAAGCCGGCAACCATTAAACCACCGAGTGTGGGTGCCACTGCCGGCGCCAGGGCCATGATGCTAGCCAGAAGTGCCATGATTTTCGCGGCCTCGCGAGGACTATAGATATCCCGAATCGCTGCCCGGCCCAACACTGGGCCTGCTGACCCGCCCAGCGCCTGCAAAAACCGGCACAGAATTAGGGTTTCGATATTGCTGGCAAGCGCACAACCAATGCTGGCCACGGCAAACAGCACAAAACCACCGATCATGATTGGCTTGCGCCCAAAACGGTCGGCTAAAGGACCGCACACCAGTTGTGCGATGGCAAAGCCTGCCATGTACAGGCTCAGAGTTAGCTGAACCTGACTGGTACCGCTGCCAAAATCACTGCCTATCTGTGGCAACGCCGGTAAATACATATCGGTGGCCAGTGGCCCCAGTGCGACGGCGGCGGCGAGCAGTATGGTTGTCCATATACTGGTGAGTGCAAGCATTTCTTTTCCATACATACATTGGGGGAAGCGGGTGTGGATTCTATGGGCTATTGGGTCAAAAAATAACGCCATCGTTGCTCATAGGATATATGAGTAAAGGTGATAGGTTACTCGTTCAGGCCATTCATGGTGGCTGCCACAGCATTTACCTGGTTACGCAACCAGCGGTGGGCTGGGTCATTTTGGTTGCGGCGGTGCCATACCATCAGCAGGGTAAACGTCTTGAAACTGAAGGGTAAGGCCACCCAGGCAAAGTCTCGAAGTAAGTGTTTGCTCATGCGCTCAGGTGCGGTAACCAGCATGTCTGTATCCCGGAGGAATTCCGGTAGGCCGGAAAAATTGGACACTGTGATGACGTTGCGACGGGTGAATCCGCTGGCGGAAAGGCTGGCTTCAAGGGCCGGCTTTTCGCCCCGGGCAAAAACCAGGGCGATATGATCTGCCTCTAAATAATCGGGTACGCTTTCTGGCGCCTCGCGCTGGCCAGGATCGTAAAAAACCACCATGCGATCGCTCATTAAGCCTCGTTGCATGATGTCAGTGGCTTCCGGCGCGTGGGGAGAAATGATCAGGTCGCACACATTTTTGCGCAGCATATCGGCGGTTGGAATACCCGATGGAATCACCTGCAGCAACACACCCGGTGCCTGTTGGCGCAAGCGCTTCATTAATGGCGGCAGCAGCAGATCGCGCTCGTAATCGTTGGCGGCCACGGTGAATGTGAGCTCCGTAGTTTCCGGCGCGAAGGCTGGGCCGGATGCCAGTGAGTGCATGTCGTCGAGTATCTGGCGAATGTGGGGGCCGGCTTGGAGCGCGTACTGGGTAGGCGCAATGCCGCGGCCGGATTTGACGAACAGGGGGTCACCGAGTGCGTTGCGCAGGCGCTCCAGGGTGTGACTGACCGCTGATTGGCTAACCCCGAGCTTGACTGCTGCGCGAGATACGCTGGCTTCATCGAGAACGGTTATGAAGGTATGGAGCGCGCGGATATCAAGATTGAATGTATCAATAAGGTTCATGGATAGCAGTGTAATCCAGAACGGCAGTTCCCGGAACCGAGCTTCGGATCAATCTGAACGCTCGGCCAGCCATTCGGCGATTTCTAGCCAGCTTTCTTTGGGCGCTTTGCTGCCTGCCAGAATCCCCATGTGCCCGCCTGGGATGACCCGGAATGTTTTATCTGCGGAGCCGACGTGATCCATTACGCGCTTTGCTGCGCCCGGTGTCACCATGGTGTCTTCACGGCCGGCGATGGCTAATAGGTTAGCGGTTACATAAGCCAACTGCGCTTCATCATCACCAATCTGAACAGTGCCCCGGGACAAGTCGTTATCCATCCAGATACGCACCACTGTGTCCTGCACGATACCTCCGGGATAGGCCACCATGTGATCAAGAAAGGCGGCGGTGGTGGCGTGGCTGGTAACAAACTCCCGGTCTCCAAGGCGGATAATCAACTCCCAGTAACCCATAACACTGCCGATAGGGTTGGTCAGCCGAAAACCGATGGTGTTCAGCCAGCCAGGGCTGTGGAACCAGTGAGGGCGCAAATCATGAACCTGAAACCCGGTGTGCTGGCGAGCAAAATCCGAGACACCTCCCAAACCTTTGCTCAATAAGCCCAGTATGCCTGACGCATGGCTGTCGATGGGAGATCCCAGAATCATCGCATTACGGATGTGCTGATCTTTACGCAGGCCCGAGTAGAAGAGTGTGAACATGCCGCCCAGGCTCCAGCCGTGCAGTGAGAGCTCTCGCTCGCCACTATGTTTTCGAACCCGCTCAAGGCAGCCAGGTAATAGCTCTGTCAGGTAGGTATGAAAATTAAAGTGACTGTGCGCCCGGGTTGGTTTGCCCCAATCAATGAGATATACCTCAAAGCCTTTTGCGCGCAAAAATCTGACCAGGCTGCGCTGGGGTAGCAGATCATATATCAGCATATTTACGGCCAGTGGCGGAATAATCACCACCGGAGTTCGGTGGCTTTTGCGCTCAACGGGAATGGTTATACCATCCAGCTCAATGAAGTCTTCCTGCAATGGCGGGTAGTATCGTAGGCTTACCAGTCCGTCTGTATGAAGTGTCTCAAACGGTGTTTGCCCCGCCTGCACCAGGCTGGCGGCGCGGAATACGCGGTCAAAGGCATTGCCTGTGTAACGGCTTGTTTGTCGGGTGAGGCTTGCAGCTTTTCCAGCAGTGGCTTTGAGCAGGTTGGACATTGGATGATCCAAGGTTAAAAAAACGAGGCTATCTTGCAGCGGCTGGGTAAGCTATGGCAGGACTGTCATTTCTGGAAGGCGGAAAGGTCACAAACGGCCACTGCCCATCGCCTTTGCTGATTGGTATGATTGCTCACCACTGACTCAATAACCACAACAGGCTCTGCATGCTCAGTTTTCTACCCGCTCCCGTTATCGGCATACTCAACTCTGTTCTGTTGGCAATCAACACCCTGTTTTGGTGTGTGCTGCTCTATATCCCAGCGTTGCTGAAGCTCATCATTCCCCACCAGGGTTTCCGGGTGCTGTGCACCCGGGTCATTATCTGGATTTCCGAGTCCTGGGTTGCGTGCAATACCGGCTGGATGAAACTCACCCATGGCACGCAATGGCATGTCACAGGTGCGGAAAACCTCCGTCGGGAAAGCTGGTATCTGGTGCTTAGCAATCATCAGAGCTGGGTGGATATTTTCGCCATGCAGCGGGTGTTCAATCGCCGGGCACCGTTTTTGAAGTTTTTTCTGAAGCAGCAACTTATCTGGGTGCCGGTTATTGGGCTTGCCTGGTGGGGGTTGGATTTCCCATTCATGAAGCGTTATACGCGGGAGTACCTGATCAAGCATCCCGAGAAGCGTGGGGAAGACTTGAAAGCAACCCGGCGTGCCTGCGACAAGTTTCGCTATACGCCGGTGAGCGTAATGAACTTTGTGGAAGGTACGAGGTTTACCCAAGCCAAACACGACAAGCAAAAATCCAAGTATACCCACCTGTTGACGCCGAAAGCCGGCGGTGCGGCGTTTGTCCTGGACACCATGGGCGACTCAATACAGACTCTGGTTGATGTAACCATTGCCTATCCTGGCGGCGCACCCTCGTTCTGGGATTTTATGTGCGGCCGGGTGAGTGAAGTGAAAATGGACATTCACACAGTCACCATTCCCGAACACCTGAAGGGACGGGATTACTCTACCGATGGGGAGCACCGGCGCAACACGAAAAACTGGCTGGCAGAGCAGTGGCAGGCCAAAGATGCCCGCTTAGAGAAAATGCTCCGCCCGTAGCATTCGGGAACGACGTCAGCTTTCCCTGGCGTCGTTCTCCTTTGCACCAGCTTCCACCAATTTAAAGTTAATTTGACGGCGCTCTTCTTCTACCCCTGCAAAACGAACCTTAACAGCCTGCTCAAGTTGGAAAATTCGGCCATTTTTGTTGTGTATCAGGCGCATAGTTACCGGATCGAAGCTGTATTTGCCGTTAAGAGTCTTGCAGCTTACAAACCCTTCCAGGCCATTAACGTCCAAGCGAACAAAAAAACCGGCGGGGATAGTTCGGCTGATAACGCCTTCCATGGGCTCTTCGCTCAGAGTTTTCGCGAAATCGCTCCGAAGCCAGGTTTCCAGGCTATTGGCTGCCTGCCGAGCTTTGATCTGTGTGTTTTGAAGTGCCAACAGCTTGTCGCCGTCGAGCGCCTTCATCGGCGTATCCCACAGTGCCGCTTTGATTACCCGGTGAACATAAAGATCGGAATATTTGCGCAGCGGCGATGTAAACGTGGTGTAGGCCCTAAGCCCCATGCCTTGGTGCGGTGCTGCGGTAAAGGCCAGCTCTGCCCGGGCGAGCTGGCGCGAGAGAATCACCTTCACCGGCACGTCTGCTTCCAGATCTGTGGTCTGTTTCATCAGTTCCCGGAAGCCGTCTGGGGTGCTGGGATCAAGATCCGCAAGGTGAGGCGCATAGCCTTCAATAAGCGCTCGGGTATTGTCTGCGCGGTCGTCACGAAAACCCGGGTGCTGAATAAACAGGCCGGATGGTTGCTGCTCTAAAAAATCTGCAGCGCAGCGGTTGGCCACCACCATGCATTCTTCTACCAGGCGGTGTGCCTCGTTTTGTACGGACGGTTCGATGGCACGAATGCGCCGGTTTTCATCCAACCTAAGCCGGAATTCGGGCCGGTCGCCGCTTAGCAATGCGTGTTCACGGCGCCATTTGCGAAGAGCGGTCGCCACCTGATGAAGTTGATCCAGGCTGTTGGCAACGGTATCCGGCAAGGCTTTGATGTCTTCGTCTTCGCGCCCCTCAATCAGGTTGGAAACCAGGTCGTAACTGAGTTTACCCCTGGAGCGGATAACCGCCTGGTGAAAGCTGTAATCGCCCAGGCTACCATCGTTGTTAACTTGTAAATCGCACACCAGAGCCAGGCGGTTCGTGTCTGGCATCAGCGAGCACAGCCGGGTGCTGATGCTGTCGGGTAGCATGGGCAAGGGTTCGCCCGGAAAATAGATAGCAGTTGCCCGGTTGAAAGCCTCAAGCTCAGCCGCGCTTTCCGGCCCAATGAGGGCAGACGGGTCGGCAATGGCAATGGATAACGACCAGCCGGTTGCATTGGGTTCCGCCAGAAGCGCGTCGTCCATGTCCTGAGTGGCAGGGCTATCGATGGTCACGTATGCGCGCTCGGTACGGTCTTCCCGCCCCGCTTCGCAGGCTTCGATGGCGGCCTCGTTTAGGCTGTCTGCTTGTTCTAAAACCGGCGCAGGCCAAGAATTTGCCAGGTCGAAGGTGGCTAGGGTGAGGGCACGCTCTATTCCCGGCTCACCTGCCTTGCCAATGACTCGAAGAACCTTCGCCTGGCCCTTGCCGTCCTTGATGGGGTGTTTGTGAATGCAGCAGTATAGATAATCGTCGGGCTGCGCATTCATGCGCTCTTTGGGCGGAATAAAAATCCAGCGGTTAATGCCAGGCGTTTCCGGTACCACAAAATGCCCTTTGCCCTTCA
>JBQCZX010000027.1:30269-32337 GCA_052089485.1 Marinobacter sp.
CTTAGCCGGCTTTCTAAAAGCTCGTCCACAACACCTTGAGTTTTGCCCTTGTCTACTTCCTGTTCGGTAACGTTAACTCTGTCGCCTGGAAGCACTTTTTGCATTTCTTCTGGTGGCAGAAAAACATCTCGGCCTTCATCCAGTGTGACGAATCCGAAGCGGCCGTTGGTGGCTTTAACCTTCCCGGGGAAAACGACTTTGCTTTCCTCAATATCAGTCTTTAGCTGGCGCAACTGGTTGAGAGCGTCGGCATTGAACATGGGTGAACCTAGCTGAAAAAATGAATGATGAGCCGAAGTATAACGGTTTACGCGGTATGAGTCAGACCCCTTAGTGTGGTTAAAAGCAACACCGGTGCCGAAAAGGTACCTGTGTTGCTTGAGGATCAGGCGGAGGCGGCTTGCGTGTTTCAGAGTATCGCTTAAGACAACTACTTAAGAGCGCTACTTAATTGTGCTCTGAAAACACTTTGGTTTGGCCTTTGTCGTTGAACATTAGGACTTGGTAGTGGTCTTTGCGATCGCCCATTTCCATGCCGGGCGAGCCAATGGGCATGCCGGGAACTGCCAGGCCGCGTGCGTTCGGAGCGTTGGCAATTAACTGGTGGATGTCTTCGGCGGGCACATGGCCTTCGATCACGTAGTCGCCGACAAACGCGGTGTGGCAACTGGCCAGGTTGCGGGTGAGTCCGGCGTCGATTTTGATGCGGTTCATATTCTGGGTGTCGGTGGCTTCCACATCAAAACCGTTGCTTTCCAGATGGTCGATCCAGGCTGTGCAGCAGGTGCATGTGGGCGATTTATACACTTGAATGCTCTGTGCAGGGCCGGCCGCCAACAGTGGAGTGCTGAAGCCGAGGGTGGCGCCAAGGGCTAATCCGAGAATCTGTTTTTTCATGGTTTTTACTCTCTTTATGCCGTGTTTAGTGATGGTTGTGGTTCTGTTCGGTGGTGTCGCTTTTTGAAGGCGAAAGCCAGAACCACCAGACGATGGCAGCCATTAGAACAAGTCCTCCGGCATTGACCAGTATTGTTTGCATCAGTTCCGCTCCTTGGTTGGCTTGTGACTGTGGGCGTGATCTGGATCAGTTTTGCGGCTGGTTTTGAACAGGCGCAGCCGGTTGGCATTGGTGACAACGGTCACTGAGGACAGTGACATGGCGGCGCCAGCAAGGATCGGGCTCATCAAAATGCCCCAAACCGGGTACAGCAGGCCTGCGGCGATAGGAATGCCCAGGCTGTTGTAGGCAAAGGCACCGAAGAGGTTTTGGTGAATGTTCTTCACCGTGGCCCGGGAGATTTCAATGGCATCGGGTACGCCGTGCAGGGAGCCGCGCATCAGGGTAATGGTGGCGCTTTCAATGGCGACGTCTGTGCCTGTGCCTATGGCGAAGCCTACATCGGCGGCGGCCAGTGCTGGCGCGTCGTTGATGCCGTCGCCCACCATGGCTACGGTGTACCCTTTGGCGCGCATTTCGTTGACTACGTCGGCTTTGTCTTCCGGTAGAACTTCAGCGCGGTAGTCGTCTATGCCGGTTTTTGCAGATATGGCTTTGGCCGTGGCGTCGACATCACCGGTCACCATCATGACTTTGATACCGGCGTCGTGCAGGCGACGGATGGCTGCTTGGGAATCGGCTTTGATCGCGTCGGCAACGCCAATAACGCCGAGCACTTCAGTGCCTCTGGCAAGAAATAACGGCGTGCCGGCTTCTTCGGTAATGGTTTTTTCTGCATCGCCAAGGCCACCCAGTGAAAGCCCTTCGGCCTCCAGCCAGCGGCGGTTGCCCAGGCGGATCGTGTCGCCTTCAAATTCCCCGGCCACGCCTTTGCCGTTCAAGGCTTCAAAGCCGGTGACCTTGAGTGGCTGTGCGTTTTGTTCTTTGGCTTTATTAACGATGGCTTCTGCCAACGGGTGTTCGGAGTGCTGCTCCAGGCCTGAAGCCAACGCCAGTAATTTGCGTTCATCGCCGCCCCCCGCTGTGTGCACACTGGTGACCGCTGGGTGGCCTTCGGTGATGGTGCCGGTTTTGTCGAGAATGACTAAATCCAGCTTGCCGGCGGTTTGC
>JBQCZX010000028.1:0-30640 GCA_052089485.1 Marinobacter sp.
TATATAAAGTGTATTTGTTATCTGATTTGAGTTTGGTAATACTGATTGTGTTGTTTGTATCCTTCAGTTTTTATATGGGGTTTGGGTTTTCTTGAAAAAGAAAACCCTTTTTTATTTATAACAACCGACATGCCTGATGGTGTGTAAAGAGCGGCTCGTTATGCAGAATATCAATTTTCATTTTCCTGCACCGATTGTCGATCCTAGCGTAGAAGCATTGCGGATAGAGGTGCGCCGTTTCCTGGCAGATGAGCAACGTAAAGGCACCTTTCGTCCGGGAACCGACTGTTGGTGCGCGGGCATTGATGCGGACTTTACCCGTAAACTGGGGCAAAAAGGCTGGATCGGTGTCACCTGGCCCAAACAATACGGTGGGCAGGAACTAACTGCGTTGCATCGTTACGTCATCACCGAAGAATTGCTGATAGCGGGTGCGCCAGTACATGCACACTGGATTGCGGATCGCCAGAGTGGCCCGCTTATTTTGCAATCCGGCACCAAAGCAATGAAAGAAGGTATCTTGCCACGTATCGCGGCGGGAACCTGTTACTTTGCGCTGGGGCTCAGCGAGCCGGGCGCAGGCTCTGATCTGGCAGCGGTCAAAACCCGTGCAGTATCCGTAGAAGGCGGTTGGCGTATCACTGGCACCAAGCTTTGGTCTTCGGGCGCCCAGGTCTGTGAATATATGACGGTACTGGCGCGAACCAGTAAAGTTGATGAGAAGCATCGTCATGCGGGTCTTACCCAGTTTTTGGTCAGACTGGACTCACCCGGGGTCACTATTCGTGGCATTCGCGATATGAGCGGCGTTGAGCATTTTAACGAAACCAACTTTGACGATGTTTTTGTGCCGGAAGATGCCGTATTGGGCGCAGTGGGTGATGGCTGGAAACAGATCACCGGCGAGCTGGCTATGGAACGCTCCGGTCCGGAACGATTCCTGAGTACTTTTGTTGCCCTTGAGAGAGCTTTCTCCCGAATGGCCGTGGCGTTAAAAGACACCCACCAGGCGGCTGTCATGGGGCGTTTGGTCGCCCGTATTCGCGCGTTACGCAGTATGTCTTTGGGTGTTGCAACACTGCTGCAAAATGGTCAGTCACCGGATGTTGAAGCAGCAATTGTTAAAGACATCGGTACACGGTTTGAGCAAGAGATAATCGAAAAATTGCGAGAATTCTGGCCCATTATCATGTCGCAAGACAGCGAAGACGAACTCCAGCATCTTTTGTCGGAAAGCTTGTTGCGACAGCCGTCTTTTACGCTTCGGGGCGGCACCAATGAAATTCTGAAAGGCATCATTGCACGAGGTCTTGGGCTGCGCTAAATCGTCACAAACGATGAGCGATTCAGACCGGACATGAGCTATGACTGAACATGAGAGAGACATCCGATGGAACAGTCTGATCAGTTAATTCTTGATACTGCGGAACGCATTTTTGCAGATCACTGCAGCCCTGAGGTGGTAAATGGGGCCGAGGATGGCCAGTACCCAGACGCACTCTGGTGCGCCCTTGAGGAAGCCGGGTTGTTGCTGGTTTGGGTGCCAGAAGCTGTTGATGGCGTTGGTGGTTCTATGGGGTTGGGGTTGTCCTTGATCCGTCAGGCCGCACGTTATGCGTTGCCCGTCCCGTTGGCTGAAACGTTGGTAGCCAACTGGTTGCTGGCGCAAGCTGAGCTGGCGAGTGCAGAACAGACCAGTGGCTTTGCGTTGGCTTTCGATGCGTTGCCCTGTCTCGAAAACGGGCAATTGAAGGGTGTTGTTGAGGGCGTAGCGTTTGCCTCACAAGTATCGCAGTTGGTAGTGCCGTGCCTGCAGGACGGCCAACTGACCATGGCGGTGGTTGCGGTTGATGCATGCGAGCTCAATGAGCAGCGGAGCCTGGCAGGTGAGCCGCGAAATACCGTTACATTGAATGGGGTAACGCCACTTGCCTCCGCAGCAGTTATTGACGGGTTTTCGGTTGAGCTGGCGCGCGGCGTGGCAGCGCTGACCCGGGCCCATCAGATTGCCGGTGCCATGGAGCGCATTGTGACACTGACTGTGAACTACGTGCAGGAGCGCAATCAGTTTGGTCGGCCGTTGTCGCGGTTTCAGGCTATACAGCACAGTGTGGCGGATATCGCGGGTGAGAGTGCCCTGGCTAACGCGGCCGTTGAGCAAGCTGCCCGCATTGTTTCGCAGCCAGGTTGTGAGTTGGATGATGTGTTGATGGCAATCGCTACGGCAAAGTCGGTCACCGGTGAAGCTGCTGGTAAAGTCGCGCAGCTTGCTCATCAGGCTCATGGGGCAATGGGCTTTAGCCACGAATACGCACTACAGCAATACAGCCGCCGGATTTGGTGTTGGCGTGAGGAATTTGGTTCAGAGTTTTATTGGAATCAGTGGCTTGGGCAGCATGTTGCGAAGCAAGTCAGTGCGACCACCGACGGCAGCGCATGGGCTTGTATTACGCGGGCGTTTTGATGGCCAACCGGTTGGACAATCGCAAAATTGCTTTGGGCCTATGGGTAATGTGCGAATCAATGGAGATAAACGATGACAGCTTATAAAGACATTGGTGTCGAGTGGCACGATCATGTTGCCGTGGTCGAGATACAGCGTCCCCCGCTTAACTTTTTTGACAATTCGCTGATTCAGCAGATTGCTGATTGCTTTGAGACGCTGGAGCAGGATGATCGTTGCCGCGCCATTGTGCTTGCCGCTCAAGGCAAAGCGTTTTGTGCCGGTGCCGATTTCTCATCGTCGGGTAAGGCGCTGTTTGATCCGGACTCTGCGGACAACGCCTTTGGCCTGTACCAGAATGCCGTGCGTTTGTTTGACTGCAAGAAGCCCATCGTTGGTGCTATCCACGGCGCTGCCATCGGTGGTGGTCTGGGGTTAGCACTGGTGCCAGATTTTCGCGTGGTTGCGCCGGAAGCGCGGTTTGCCGCGAATTTTGTGCGTTTGGGGATTCACCCGGGCTTTGGTATCAGCTATGTTCTGCCCCGTATTATCGGTCAGCAAAACGCTAACCTGCTGTTATTGACCGGTCGCCGGATTAAAGGCGAAGAGGCATACCGGTGGGGTCTTGCGGATCAACTATCCGATGCGGCATCTGTGCGTGATGATGCGATCACATTGGCGGCCGAAATTGGCGAATGTGCGCCGCTGGCGGTGGAGTCGACCCGTGCAACCTTGAGAGCCGGTTTGGTTGAGGCATTAAAGCAGCAAGTGGAGCACGAATTTGCCGAGCAGGTGTGGCTGGCAAAAACCGAAGACCATGCCGAAGGCGCCCGTGCCGTTGGTGAACGACGTTTGGGGCAGTTTAAGCGGTCATAATCCAGGCTAACCTGATACGACTGGGAGTTCATTATGCAACCTCAAAGCTCGCCACCGGTTGTTGCGATGCCCGCTTCAACACTGATACTGGTGCGTGACGGCGCCCACGGAATCGAAGTATTCATGGTGGTGCGCCATCATAAAATTGCTTTTGCGCCGGGTGCCATGGTGTTTCCGGGCGGTAAAGTAGACGCGGGGGACGGTGATCCCCGTCTGCGGGACTTTTGTATCAGCGGGGAAGGCCTCGATGATATCTCCCTGGGTATTCGTGTTGCCGGTGTACGTGAGGTTTTTGAGGAATGCGGGGTTCTGTTTGCCCGGCGGCGTGGTGACGCCGGTATGCTCAACAAAGATTATATGACCAAACTCAGCCCTTGGGCTTCGCGGTTACATTCCGGGCAGGCGAGCATGTTGGAGTTTCTGCAGGAGGAACAGTTGGAGCTGGGGCTGGATGCCATGGTTCCATTCGCTCATTGGGTAACCCCGTCCCATATGTCCAAGCGGTTTGATACCCATTTTTTTCTGGCATCCGCACCACCAGATCAGAGTGCGCTTCACGATGGCACGGAATCGGTAGACTCGGCCTGGCTTCGGCCAGAGGACATACTCACCCGTGCGGATGAAGGCAAGGTCAGGCTGGTGTTCGCCACCAGGTTGAATTTAGAGAAATTGAGTAGATCGACGACAACCACGGACGCATTGAGCTTGGCGCGGCAGTCTCCTGTTATTCGAGTTCAGCCTGAATTGATCTCTCAATCGAACGGGGTTCGGGAACTGACGATTCCATTGGAGGCAGGCTATGGTGGTAGCCATTTTAGCCTTACGGACAAGCCTGCTATGTGATTCGCTGGATAGCGTGCTGTTAACCCTTTGCTAGCGGGATCTTGGTAAGCGCCAAAAAATCGACTGACTTGCTTCTGTTGAGTCCTGCTTTAGGTTCTAACGTAAAAGCACATCCATACTTTAAACGCATGGTCAATATAGAATATATGGATTTGTCAATAGCAGTCAGGTGAAGTACGTTTAGGTTGGTATGGTTCAACGAGCTAATTGATAAAATATAAGAATTTTTTTGAAGTGCAACGGCAAAAATCTTAATTATTGAAAGTATAAGTAATGAGAAAGTAATAATAATCTAAAATAAGAGAGTTGTCATGATAAAAAATAATATATTAAAAGTTTTATTTTTCGGGGTATTTTTAATTTTTGGCGTCGCTGGGCAAGCGCTTGCAGAACTGAATTTACGCTATGCTGAGGGAGGGCCGAACCGCGGCGTTCGCGCTGATGCGCTAAAGTACTTTGTAGACGAACTTGACAGGCGATCTGACGGTGAATTAAAAATTGATGTTCACTGGGGCGGCGCCCTAATAAAATACGGTTCTATTTTGGAGGGTATTGCAGGGGGCACTGCCGACCTAGGAACCATGCAAGCCGCCTATCATCCCCAGAAAATGCGAGTTTTAAGTGTTGGTGATATACCCGTTTCTGAATCCGACGCCTGGGTTGGTATGCGTGCCATGTATGAACTGATGACAACGAATGATCAGATGGAAAAAGCTTTTTCTGACAATGAAGTTGTATACATCACAAATTACACCACAACATCGTTACAATTTGAATGCCAAGGAGATGCCAAGCTGAAATCTCTGGATGACTTCAAAGGTAAAAGAGTCCGCGCTCCAGCACTGTATGGGAAAATATTGTCGGAGTTTGGAGTAAATCTTGTAAATATGGGTTATGGGGAAGTTTATCAGGCATTAGACAGCGGGCTGTTAGATTGTTCCGGCGGGTATTTTTATGCAATGCGTGCATTCAAAACGGCAGAGGTAGCAGATAGCGTTACGGCGATTAACTGGGGACAGATTGCCGGGATGGGTATAGTCATGAACAAATGGACATGGGATGAGTTGACGAAAGAGCGGCAAAACCTGATGCGAAAGGTCGGGAGTGAAATGATCGATTTTTACGCAGAAAGAGTCATTAAAGAAAATAAAGATGTAGAGCGAAAGCTGCCTACGGGTGAGCTTGGAAATAAGGTCGAAGTAATCTATTGGTCCGAAGAAGAGCGTGCAAGGCTCTTTGAGTACTCCGAAAAGTACATACAGGGCTGGATCGAAGACATGAACAAGGCTGGCTTTGACGGACAAGATGTGTGGGATAGTTATCAGGCGTTGCTGAAAAAATACCGGAACGAACTAGAGAGCAATGGATACCCATGGGATAGGGTGTAAGCAAATCGATTCAATGGAATAGTTATCCAGGAGGCAGGATGTTCCCGATTAATTTTTTGCGCAGCGCCGCGCTGGCTAAACCGGACGTCATCGCTGCTATTGATGGTGACACAAGTTGTACCTACCGTTCTCTGGTTGCTCGCAGCGATGCTCTGGGCTCTGGCATAGAGGCTATCGCTGGTAAAGCGCGACCTGTGGTGGCCATGCTAGGACCAAACGATATGGAAATGTTGGTAGCCTTGATGGCCATCCATGCCAGTGGTTCGGTATTGGTGCCACTGAATACACGCAACACCACGTACGAACTTGACGCACAGATTGCGTTTGCAAATCCCGATGTATTGATAGTACATAAGGCGTACCTGGATAAAATCTCACTATTTGACGGATCTGTTGTTGTTGCAGGTGCCGATTCGAATGACGCGCTAGCTATGACAGCCCTCGAGCAAAAGCACGCTGGGAGAGCGCCAGAGTGGCAAGCTGAGCTGGGCGACATGAACTCCATCAAGTTTACAGGCGGATCATCGGGCGTGCCCAAGGGTGTTGTTCAGTCGTTTCGCTGCACTAATACGATGATAAGCAGTGTATTGCTTACTTTTGACCTGGGCGCCGAAGACCGGTACCTCTGCGCAGCACCGATGACCCATGGTGCCGGCGCGTTTATCCTCCCTACTCTTGCCCGCGGTGGCTGCGTTGTAATGACTGCAGATTCCAGCCCGCGAAACCTTCTTGATCTGCTTGAAAAAGAGAGTATTACTGCGACCTGGGTGCCACCCACATTGCTTTACAAGTTAATTGACGAGCAAAGAAACAACCCCCGGAAAGTGGCCTCGCTCGAGCATTTGATTTGGGGGGGAGCTGCGGCGTCTCCAGTCCGCTTGCTGGAGGCTCGGGAGTTGTTTGGCCCGGTTGTGGAGGTGATTTACGGCCAGACAGAGGCTCCTATGATGTTAGCTGGGGGGCGCTCCAAAGACCTGTACGGTGATCGTCTTACCTCGGTTGGAAAAATCGGGCCCTTAGCAGAGGTAGGTATACTCGATCCTGAAGGACGACGCCTTGCCGCCAACGAACTGGGAGAGATCTGTGGGCGCGGCGACTTGCTGATGAACGGTTATCTTCAGATGCCAGAAGAAACGGCTGCAACGATTCGCAATGGTTGGCTTCATACAGGTGATCTCGGCAAAATGGATAGCGAGGGTTTTCTTTTTGTTAAAGGGCGTATCCGGGATGTAGTTATCACTGGCGGATTTAATGTTTACCCGTCAGACGTTGAGGCAGTGCTTGCTCAGCATCCTGCAGTGTCTGACTGTGTTGTTTTTGGCGTGCCTGATGACTATTGGGGAGAACGCCTAGAAGCCACAGTTGAACTCCGGGAAGGGTTCGTCGCTTCCGCTGAGGAAATAATGTCTCACTGCAAGGAGCTTGCCGGCTCGGTCAAAACACCGAAACACTTTCATATGGCCTCATCGCTACCCCGTAGCCCTGTGGGAAAGGTTTTACGACGCGAGGCTCGGGACGCAGCGATAAATGGCGAAACCTGAATAATTTATGAATAACGGAACTTGCTTCTATCGCACGCGATGGAAAGCCGTTCTCGTCCAAACTTTAAAACCGGCGTTAGCCGGTTTTTTTGTGTCTCCCGAAAATGCATGTGGAGTGCAGAGAAGCTTTTTTTGTTGGCCTTTATATTCTATTCAGAATTAGTATTTCAAATACAATATATTTCCTTTGAGTTTTAGGAATCGGCATGCGAATCTCTAAACAACTAAGACGTGCAGAGAGAGGCATGAAGATGACGGATTTACCCCAGTGCACCACTATTTTGCTAGATCGGGTCGGGTCGCGATTGAACATGACTTTAAACCGCCCCGAACGGCGTAATGCGATCAACAACGAGATGGGGGTCGAGTTCAATTCCGTGGTCGAGTGGCTACATGATAATCCCGAAATCCGGCTGGTGGTTTTGCGCGGTGCGGGTGGGCATTTCTGTGCGGGCGGTGACATCAAAGAGCGTCGCAGTCTTGCGGACAATGATGTGGGCACTGATGAAGATCCGATTATGGCCCGGAATATGCGCGCCGGAATGGGATTTTTGCGATTTGCCCATCTGCCCCAGACCACAATTGCGATGGTTGAAGGGTCTGCTTTTGGTGGGGGTATGGGATACGCCTGTCTGGCGGATATCACTATCGTCGTCCGCAGTGCCCGCATGGGCATGCCCGAGACAGCTCTCGGCGTAGCTCCTGCTCAGATCGCTCCGCACGTGGTCAAGCGTGTCGGGCTTACTCGTGCCCGTCAACTGGCGCTTACCGGTGAACGGTTCGATGGCCAGAAAGCACTGGAATACGGTGTTGCCCAGTATCTTTGCGACGATGACGAGGTGGAGGCAACGCTGGAATCCGTGGTCGCTCAGGTGCTCAAGGGTGCTCCGCAGGCCAGTGCAGTGACTAAAGAAATCATGCGCAACGTCGGAACTTTGTCGGACGAGGAAATGGTGCGGTTTTCCGCCGAACGCTTTGCCGAACTGAACCGTGGTGACGAAGGACGAGAAGGCCAGGCAGCCTTCGCTGAGAAGCGCCCACCCGCTTGGCAGGTAACGAATCATGACTGAACAGAATAAAAACAATACCGGACGACGGGTTCGTATCGGCGGTGCTTCCGGTTTTTGGGGTGATTCCCAGGAAGCGCCACGGCAAATGGTGATGCAGGGCGATGTCGACTATCTGGTGTTCGACTATCTGGCCGAAGTCACCATGTCCATTCTCGTACGCGCCAAACAAAAGTCACCAGACGCGGGTTATGCCCGGGATTTTGTCGATCTGGTGATGAAACCTCTGATCCATGAGATCAAGGCGCGCAAGATTCGTGTGGTTGTAAACGCGGGCGGTGTGAATGTGGCTGCCTGTGCTGCAGCTCTGGCCAAGGTGGCGGAAGAAGCGGGTGTTACGCTCAATATCGGCACCGTTGATGGCGACAACCTCATCGATCAGATCGATGAGGTTGGTAATGGCAATATTCAGGAAATGTTCACCGGTGCGCCCTTACCCGGAAAGTTGATCAGCGCCAATGCGTATCTGGGAGCATTCCCCATCGCTGCTGCGCTTGATGCCGGTGCCGAGGTTGTTATCACCGGGCGTTGCGTGGATAGCGCCGTTACCCTGGGGCCGCTGATTCATGAGTTTGGCTGGACCGCAGACGATTACGACAAGCTTGCCAGCGGCACGCTTGCAGGACACATTCTCGAATGCGGAGCTCAGGCCACCGGGGGCAATTTCACTGATTGGCAGGACGTTGCCGATGACTGGGACAACATGGGCTACCCGATAGCCGAGTGCGAGGCTGACGGACGCTTCACTATTACCAAACCGGACAATACCGGTGGGCTGGTATCCCGGCTGACCGTCGGTGAGCAGATACTGTACGAAATCGGTGATCCGAGCGCCTATGTGATGCCGGATGTGGTTTGTGATTTTTCTCAGGTTACTCTGACCGAATCCGGAACTGACCGGGTAGAAGTGGCCAGCGTCAAAGGACGGCCGCCTACGGACAGTTATAAGGTTTCATCAACCTGGGCGGATGGCTACCGGGCAACCGCCTCGACAGTTATAACCGGCTTTGATGCGGTTGCAAAAGGCCGTGCTTTTGCCGAAGCCCTGTTGCGTCGTACCAAGCGGCTTTTTAACGAGCGCGGGCTTGGCGATTATCGTGATACCGCCATTCATTTGATTGGTGCTGAAACACTGTGGGGTAACCAGGCCACAGATATTGCAGCACAAACCCGCGAACTGACCGTACGCATTGATGTGCGTCACGACAAACGCGAGGCTCTGGAGTTGTTTTCAAAAGAAACCTCCGGCGCGGCTCTTGCTATGACCACGGGTCGCTGCAGTGCGGGTGCCGCCGGCCGGCCCAAAGTAACCCCGGTGATTGCCCAGTTCTCTTTTCTGGTGGGTAAGGACCAGGTTCATCCGTCGGTGACAGTGAATGGGCAGAACATTGGGCTTCCGCCCAAACATATACCCGAAGGTACCACCGCCGCGATTGCTGACACCAACGCGATGCAGACCGGAAGCGACGTAACCACTGACGATCTTGTCGATGTGCCGTTAATTGCCCTGGCTGTTGCACGCAGTGGCGACAAGGGCGACAGCGCCAATGTGGGCGTACTCGCGCGCACGGATGAAGTGGTGCCGTGGATTCACCGGTCGGTGACCGCAGAACGGGTTCGTCAATGGTTCGCTCATACCGTTGAGGGTGATGTGACGCGTTTTGAATTACCGGGATTTCAGGCGCTGAACTTTGTGCTGACTCGTTGTTTGGGCGGTGGTGGTACTTCTTCGCTTCACCTCGACAATCTGGCCAAAACTTATGCACAGCAGTTGTTGGCCATGCCGGTCTCCGTGCCCGCAGCTCTGGCCAGCAGATTGTCCACAACCGACGGACGTGCGGAGCCTGAACATGACCTTTAATACCGTTCTTATCGCCAACCGCGGCGAAATTGCCATAAGAATAGCCCGGACCGCCAAAGAAATGGGGCTGCGTACGGTCTCTGTTTTCACGGATGTTGATCGCAGTGCCCCCCATGTGCTGGCGGCTGACACCTCGGTGCATTTGCCCGAGATAGAAGGTCGTGGAGAACCCTACCTGGATGGCGAGCGTCTGATCGAGACAGCGCTTCAGGCGGGCGTTCAGGCCATTCATCCGGGTTACGGCTTTTTGTCAGAGAATGCGGGCTTTGCTCAGGCATGCGTTGATGCCGGGCTTGTTTTTGTCGGCCCCAGCGCCGAAGCCATCCGCCTGATGGGTGATAAAGCCGACGGCAAGCGTCTGATGATTGAGGCCGGTGTGCCCTGCATTCCCGGCTACAGTGGTAGCGACCAGTCGGATGAACGTCTGACCGCTGAGGCGGAGGCATTGGGAACACCGTTGTTGATCAAAGCCGTCGCTGGCGGTGGCGGTCGCGGTATTCGCCGGGTTGAGGATCTTGCTGATTTCGCTGATGCGCTGTCGTCTGCGCGGTCAGAGGCCGCCAAAGCCTTTGGTTCGGACGTGATGATTCTGGAGCGGGCTCTTGAGCGCGTGCGCCATATCGAAGTGCAGGTTTTTGCTGACCAGTCCGGTAATGCGGTGCACCTGTTCGAGCGTGACTGCTCCAGCCAGCGACGCAACCAGAAAGTGATTGAAGAAGCACCGTCACCCGCGGTGGACGATGAGTTGCGCCGCCGTCTGGGCGAAGCCGCTGTGCGCGCAGCGAAAGCCATCTCCTACCTGGGCGCAGGGACGGTGGAGTTTCTGGCCACACCGGAAGGCGAGTTCTATTTCATCGAGATGAACACCCGTATTCAGGTGGAACACCCGGTCACAGAAGAAGTGACCGGTACCGATCTGGTGGCTTGGCAGTTCCTCGTGGCAGCAGGTGAGAATCTGCCTCTGAGCCAGGAGCAGATCCAGCTGCAGGGGGCGTCGATCGAGGTGCGGTTGTACGCTGAAGACCCCGCAGCCGGTTTCGTACCGCTAACAGGGTTGATCAGTGGCTGGGAGCCTCCACACGGTAGTGGTATCCGTGTGGACCACGCGGTACTTGTAGGCAGTCAGATTTCCGCGCGTTACGACCCGATGGTCGCAAAAGTGATTGCAACCGGAGCCACCCGCGATCTGGCACGCCAGCGCTTGTGTGCGGCCCTGCGGGACCTGCAGATTTCCGGCCTGGTCACCAACCGGGCGTTCTTGCTTCAGCTCCTTGAGCACGAGGATTTCGCCCGTGGCGAGATTGATACCGCCTTTGTTGACCGGGTGATCGCCCAGGGGGTCCCGCAGCCGTCGGATCAGCAAAGTCTGATCGCCGCCGCTCTGCATTACCGCCAGCGTTGCTATGAATGGAATACCCAGCCCGCCGATTGGTCGAGTCTGGGTACGCCGATGCGCCACTTTACCTTATTGATCAACGATATCCGGCAGGATTATCGCGCAGCGCTCACGGGCAATCACTTTCAGATTGCTGCCGGAGAGTCCGGTGCATCAACTGATGCCCCCGGCACCAGCATCCGCTTTATCAACAACGATAACGGTCGCGAGCTTATTGAGGTTGATGGTCGCACACAGAGTGTAAGCTGGAGTCAGCAGGAAGACATGCACCTCGCTGATTTTGGCGATCTGGTTGTCCGTGTTGGCGAGGTTGCTATCGATACCGACGAAGCCGCCGGCGAGCTGTCCGGCGAGCTGAGTGCCTCGATGGAAGGGCTGATCATCGCCACTCTGGCTGCAGTCGGAGACTCGGTTGAGGCCGGCACGCCTTTGTTGGTTCTAGAGGCCATGAAAATGGAACACCGGATTTGTGCACCCATTGCGGGCGTGGTCACAGAATATGCTGTTGCTGTGGGTGATCAGGTTTCCCGCCGTGACCGGCTGGTCGAAATAACACCCCACGAGGTAGCTTGACGCCAATAACCGTTAAGTTACTGAGTTGAAATAAATAATAGGGACGAATCGTTTATGACTCACTCACTTGATCCAATGCTGCGGCCGGAATCCGTCGCGATTATTGGGGCGTCAGATGCCATCGAGCGTATTGGCGGCCGCCCCATTCATTCCATGAAAAATGGCAACTTCCCGGGCCGGATATACGCCGTCAACCCGAAAAGGGAAACCGTTCAAGGGTTGCCCGCATACGCCAGCATCAACGATCTGCCGGAGGTGGTTGACTGTGTGATTATCGCAGTACCTGCGCAGATCGCTGTGGCGACGTTGAAGGACTGTGCAGCGCAAGGCGTTAAAAGTGCCGTGATTTTCAGTTCCGGTTTTGCCGAGATGAGCGAAGCGGGTGTTGAGGCAGAATCACAGATCAGTGCCATTGCGCGCAGCAGTGGAATGCGCATCATTGGGCCAAACTGCCTTGGCGTGTTTAATATCACCGAGAGTTGGTTCGGCACTTTTGCGAATGCGCCCAGCATGATTACGCTGCCCCCCGGGCCGCTTGGTATGGTCAGCCAAAGCGGCGCATATGGTTCCCACCTGTTTGTCGCAGCGCAGCGACGCGGTGTTGGCATTAATTACTGGGTAACGACCGGTAATCAGTGTGATGTGGATGTTGCGGAAGTTATTGAGTATTACGCCCAGGCCCCGGATGTTCGGGTGATTGTCGCCTATGCCGAGGGTATCAAAAATGCCGATCGGATGTGCCGTGCGCTTGCTAAGGCGAGAGACGCTCGCAAACCGGTTATTTTTGTCAAGGTTGGCAAAAGCGATGTGGGCGCTCAGGCTGCGGCCTCCCATACGGCCTCCCTGGCCGGGGCCGATGCGGTTTACGATGCCCTGTTCCGGCAATACGGGGTTTATCGGGCTGAAACCACGGAAGAGATGATTGATGTGGCCTATGCGTGCCAGTTCGGGCACTTTCCGGAAGGGCGGAAGATCAGCCTGCAAACCATCTCAGGTGGCGTGGGTGTTCAGCTGGCGGATGCGGCTGACAAGTACGATCTTGATGTCGCACCGTTACCGGAGCCAACGCAGAAAAAACTGAAAGAACTCATCCCTTATGCCGCCGTGCGTAATCCGGTCGACGTTACCGGACAGGTGTTAAACCAGCCACACCTGATGCAGGCCAATGTCAGCCTGACCATCGATGAAGCCGATTACGACTCTCATATCATCTATGTGTCCAGTGTCCCGGGCTCGGCCTACACCCGAGAAAGCTGCCTCGAAATTTTCTCCAACCTGCATCAGGACTATCCCGACGAGGTAATGATGTTGAGCATGTTGGCCCCTGAAGAAGTCGTGCGCCAATACGAAACACTTGGCTACCCCTGTTTTGAGGATCCATCCCTGGCTGTTCGCGCGATGGCGGCGCTTACCCATTTTGGTGAAGTGTTCAAGAGAGGGCAGCCTCTGCGGCCAGCAGCCCTGCCAGATGGCGTGCTGCCTCCACCCACCTCCTCAGTCTCGGAGTATGAGGCGAAGAAGGTTCTTGCCAGTATTGGTATTCCGGTGACCAAAGAAGCATTGACCGCCAGCGCAGAAGACGCTGTTCGTATCTGGGCTGACATCGGCGGCGCGGTGGTAATGAAAATCGCATCGCCCGACATTCTGCATAAAACCGAGATTGGCGGTGTGCTGTTGAACATCAACAGTAAAGAAGCCTTGGCGGAGGGATACACAACCCTGATTGAACGGGCTCATAAAGCGAAGCCGGAAGCCCATATTGACGGCGTCATCGTTGCAGAAATGGTCAGTGGGGGTGTGGAAACCGTGTTGGGGGTCGCTCGTGATCCGGTGTTTGGCCCTGTCGTGATGTTCGGTTTGGGCGGCGTGTTTGTGGAAGTTCTGAAAGATGTGACCTTCCGCCTGGCGCCTTTCGGTGTTGACGAGGCACGGCGCATGATCGATGAAATACAAGGCCGTGCCTTGTTGGATGGCGTGCGCGGTGCACCACCTTCTGATCTCGACGCCTTGGCTCAGGCCTTGTCACGCCTGTCGGTGTACGCCCATGACAATGCGGAGTTGATAGAAAGCATCGACCTGAACCCCTTTGTTGTACTCCCAGAGGGGGCGGTGGCTGTGGATGCTTTAATCGTGCCGTACAACAATTCGTGATCGACAGGAGTTGTCCGATGTTAGAGCAAGCGATCCATTTCCGGGAAGTGAGCGACGCGCTTTACAAACTGCTTGAACCTCTTGATGAGAGCGACTGGTCGCGTAAGACCCAATTTAAAGACTGGACGGTCAGCGATGTGATCGGCCACCTCCATATGTGGAATTACGCCGCTGACCTGTCGCTGAAGGGGGATGAGGCCTTTACGCAACTGCTGGAAAAATACTGGGCCGCCTTAAAGGACGGTCAGACCCGCATGGCGTTCACCGATGAATGGATGAATGAGCCATCTGGTCGTAAACGGCTGCAGATCTGGCGAGATTATTATGTCGGCACCGCCGAGCGGTTTGCCGAGGCAGACCCCAGTGCAAGGGTACAGTGGGCCGGCCCCAGTATGAGTGTGCGTTCCAGTATCACCGCCCGGCTGATGGAAACCTGGTCTCACGGCCAGGCGCTGTATGACTTGCTTGGCGTTGAGCGCGAAGACTCTGACATGATTAAAAACATTGCCGTGCTGGGCATGAATACCTACGGATGGACGTTCGGCGTGCGCGGGTTGGACACACCGGGTGAAATTCCGTATGTGCGCCTGACGGCACCGTCGGGGGCGATCTGGGAATGGAATGAGCCCAGCAAGGATAACGTCATCGAAGGCAGTGCCGTTGAGTTTTGTCAGGTTGTTACGCAGACCCGTAACGTTCTTGACACCCGGTTAAAGGTAACCGGTGAACCGGCAACAAAGTGGATGTCGCAGGCACAATGTTTTGCTGGTAATCCCAATGATCCACCGCCCCCCGGAACGCGCTTTAAACAAACAGACAGCGTGGAAACAAAAAACTTATAAATCATATAAAGCCGCAGCGTCGCACGACGGACAGCCTGGCCGAGAATTGGTTTTCTGGGAGAACAAAAACGATGTACGTACTGAAAAGCAACATCAATGTACGCAACGATGAGTTCCGTACCAATCAGCAAAATGGATTGGACGCATTACAGTGTGTACGCGATCTGGAGCAAAAGGTCGTCGCCCTGGGTGAAAAGCAACGTGAGCGGTTTAAGTCGCTTAACAAACTGCTGCCCCGGGAGCGGGTTGACCAGCTTCTCGACCCCGGCAGTCCTTTTCTTGCACTGAATGCTTTGGCTGGTCTGGGGATGCACGAGGACGATGGCGCGGAAGAAGTGCTGGGCGGTGGCGTTATTTCCGGGATCGGACAAGTCTGCGGCACCCGGGTGGCGCTGATTGTAAACGACAGTGCGATTAAAGGCGGGTCCAACTCTTGGGCTGGCGGTTTGAAGGCCATTCGCATGCAGGAAATTGCCCTGAGCCAGAAATTGCCGGTGATTAACCTGGTAGAAAGTGCCGGTGGCAACCTGCGCCTGACTCACATGACTTTTGCGGTAAACGGGGGCCGCCGCTTTGCCAATCAGGCACGTCTTTCTGCTGCAGGCATTCCCCAGATTGCAGTGGTACACGGCAGCTCTACAGCGGGCGGCGCCTATGTTCCGGGCATGTCGGATTACGTCATCGCCGTGCGCAATCAGGCGCAGATGTTCCTTGCCGGACCACCGCTGCTGAAAATGGCCACCGGTGAGATCGCCACCGCTGAAGAGCTAGGCGGTGCTGCGATGCATGCGGAAGTTGCAGGCACGGCAGAGTGGGTTGCGGAAAGTGACCGCCATGGCGTGGCCATGGTACGTGATCTGGTGCAAAGCATGCGTTGGGACACGGCCTGTGAAGAAAATGACCGGGGTAAGGTAAAAGCGCCCCTGTATGACCCCGAGGAACTGCTGGGTGTTGTGCCAACAGACTACCGCACCCCTTACGATGTTCGGGAAGTGGTGGCGCGGATCGCGGATGGCTCGGAGTTCCTCGAGTTCAAGCAGGAATTTGACCCCTACACCATTTGCGGCTGGGCGCAGGTTGAAGGCTACAAGTGCGCGATTATCGGTAATAACGGCCCCATCACCGCGGCCGGCGCGCTGAAAGCAGCCCACTTCATTCAGCTGTGTGACCAGCGCCAGACCCCGCTGATCTTTCTGCAGAACATCACCGGGTTTATGGTGGGGCGGGAAGCGGAAGAGGGCGGCATTATCAAACACGGCGCCAAACTCATTCAGGCGGTAACCAACGCCCGGGTATCCCGCATCACCATCATGATTGGCGGCTCCTTTGGTGCCGGTAACTACGCCATGTGTGGCCGTGGTTATGACCCTGATTTTCTGTTTACCTGGCCGAACCACCGTATTGGTGTGATGGGTGGTGAGCAGGCGGCTGGTGTACTGGAAATCGTGGCGCGCGGCAGTGCCGAACGGCGGGGTAAGCCTGTCGATGAGTCGCGCCTGGCGGAGCAACGTAAAGAGATTGTGGATCACTACGCCGAAACCTCATCAGCTTTGTACGCCACCGCCCGGCTCTGGGACGATGGCATTATCGACCCCCGTGATACCCGACGGGTGCTGGGGCAGTGCCTTGCCATCACCGAAGGCGCCAAGCACCGTCAGCTCAGCCCTAACACCTTTGGCGTGGCGCGACTTTAATAACAAAAACAACAGGGTTCACCCCTGTACACATTGATACGAGGATTTGACGAATGCACTTCACCCACGAGCATGAAGAGTTACAACGTACTTCCCAGCAAATTATCGACAAACATATCAATCCCTATGTCGATGAGTGGGAGGCCGCAGAAATCTATCCGGTTCATGATATTTTCAAGCGGCTTGGCCAGGCGGGGCTGCTGGGTATCGGCAAGCCCACGGAATATGGCGGACTCGGGCTCGATTTCTCCTACGAGATGGCCTTCACCGAAACCCTCGGTAGTATTCGTGCCCTCGGTGTATCCACTTCCATTGGCGTGCAAACCAACATGTGTACACCGGCGCTGGCACAGTTTGGCAGTGATGCCTTGCGCCGGAACTATCTGGCACCCTCTATCGCTGGTGATCTGGTCGGTTGCATCGGCGTAAGCGAAGAAACCGCCGGCTCCGATGTGGCCAATATCAAAACCTACGCCCGTCGTGATGGTGACGACTACATCATTAACGGTAACAAGATGTGGATCACCAACGGCGTACAGGCCGATTGGATCTGCCTGCTTTGCAACACCTCGCAAGAGAATGGCCCCCACCGCAACAAGTCGATGATTATCGTCCCTATGGACACTAAAGGCGTGTCGGTAACCCGTAAGCTCGACAAACTGGGTTTACGCTGTTCCGACACCGCGCAGCTGTTCTTTGATGATGTGCGGGTGCCGGTGAGCAACCGCATTGGTGAGGAAGGGCAAGGGTTTATTAATCAGATGAAGCAGTTCCAGGAAGAGCGCATCTGGCTTGCCGCCCGCACGGTTCGCCATCTGGATATGTGTATTGCCGAGACCGCAGAGTATGCCGAGCAACGACAGATTTTCGGCGGCCGTGTGCTCGACAAGCAGGTGGTTTATCACCGTCTGGCGGAAATGCAGACCGAGATAGAAGCATTACGTTCGATACTGTACCGCGCAACCGAAGCGTATGTCGGTGGGGAGAATGTTCTGAAACTGGCGTCTATGGCGAAGTACATTGCAGGCAAGCTGTGTATGAAAATTCCGACAGAGTGTTTGCAGTTCTGGGGAGGGCAGGGGTTTATGAGCGAGAATTGGATCTCCCGCGCTTATCGCGATACCCGGGTGTCTGCCATCGGTGGCGGCGCCAACGAAGTGATGCTTGAAATTATTGCGAAAGAGATGGGAATTCACCCCGGAAGTCGCAAAAAACGCTGAGCAGGAGAGCGAATATGAAAGCGTTTGAAGGGCTAAAAGTGGTGGACTTCACCCAGGTTGTGTCAGGCCCCATGGCAACGCAGATGTTGTCGTTACTGGGCGCCGATGTGATCAAAATCGAAACGCCTGGAAAAGGTGACGAAATGCGCCTGCTGCTGACAGACCCTGAAATGGCCGCCCGTTTCTTGGCGCCGTCGTTTCTCACCAACAATATGGGCAAGCGCAGCCTAGCACTAAACCTGAAGTCAGACCAGGGGCGGGCCGTGGTGGCCAAGATGATGGATGAGGCTGACGTTATTATAGAAAACTTTCGCCCCGGTGTGGCCAAGCGGCTGGGTATTGATTACGCCACGGTGAAACCACGAAACCCGAATGTTATTTACTGCTCGGTCAGCGGTTATGGCCAGGAGGGGCCCAAAAGTACGGATGGCGCATACGATACCTCGATCCAGGCGGATGCTGGTTTGATGGCATTAACCGGGTACCCGGAAACCGGGCCTACCCGGGCTGGCTTCCTCGCAGTGGATACGTTCACCGGCATGAGCGCAGCGTTTGCAATCAGTTCGGCACTGTACCGACGGGAGAAAACCGGAGCAGGCCAGTTTCTGGACGTTGCTATGTATGACAGTGCCCTGGTGCTGGGGGGCTCCCAGATGGCGGACTTTATGGTGCGAGGCAATGTCGCGCCACGGTGCGGAAACCGTTCGCCTACCGGGCAGCCGACCAACGGTGGTTTTAAAACCGCAGATGGCATGATTCTGTTGGTGGCTCTCACCCGAGTCCAACAGGAGAAAGCTTTTAAAGTTCTGCAGATGGAAAGTCTGCTGGATGATCCGCTCTACGCCACTCCCGAGGCGCGCTACCAAAATGGCGACAGTGCGCGAGTTCTTATCGCCGAACGGTTACTGACCCACTCTTCGGATGAGTGGATGCGATTGTTCAAGGAGGTGAGTGTGCCCGTTCAGAAGGTGCGTACTCTGGCAGAAGCGGTAGGCGATCCGCAACTGGCCCATCGTGGCGTCAAGGTTCTTGCGGAGGGCATAACCGGCCTTGAGCACCCGGTTAATTTGATTGGTGCCCCGTTTATCGCCAACGAAGATGGCCCGATGACCAAAGCAAAACCACCCGGTAAGGTTGGTGAACATACGGCGGAAGTCCTGGCGGAACTGGGTTATTCTCCCGCAGACATTAAGCAGATTCTTGCTGGCACCAACTGAGGTTGAGAGAGCGGTTCAGTATCTATAAAACACAAATCCAGACAAGGTGAGACAGGTTGCCATGGGTGACACAAATCAGACATCGAATCCTGCTATTGAATTTACGTTAGACGATGGAATCGCCATTCTAAAAATGAACCGGCCAAAACAGCGCAACCCGTTTTCACCAGAATTTTGTGCTGAGATCGAAGCGCGGCTAAACGAGATTAAAGCCAACACTGACGTGCGTGTGCTGATACTGACCGGTACTGACGGTGTATTTAGTGCCGGTGGCGATTTGAATGGCATGAAAGAGCGGGTTGAGCGCACGAATGCGGGGCTGGTTGGCCCCGGGGATTTTCGCCAGCGTTTGTACAATATCAACCGCTGGGTTCAGGGCCTGCGAAATCTTGAAATACCGGTAATAGCGGCTGTCGATGGACCTGCTTACGGTGGTGCCTTTGGTCTGGCGATGTGTGCCGATTTTGTATTGTGTTCAGAGCGGGCTGAATTTTGTGCCGCCTTTGCCCGAATCGGTGCGGTGCCGGATTGTGGATTGCTGTATACGCTGCCACGGATAGTAGGGGTCCAACGCAGCAAAGAGATTATGGCCACCGGTAGGGCAATAGGTGCAGACGAAGCCAAACAGCTGGGTCTGGCTCTTGATGTTTATCCTGCTGAATCCCTGAGGGAAGAGGCTTTAGGTATGGCCAGACAGATGCTGAACGCCTGTCCGGTGGCCTTTGGAATCACCAAAAGGGTACTTAACCAAGTGTTCGATCTGGATGCCAATGCGGTTTTGGAAATGGAGGCATCCGGCCAAGCGATCTGTTTTACCACCGACTATCATAAAGACAGCGTGCAACGGTTCCTCGACAAGCGCCCCTTAAATTTCAGTGGAGTAACAAGACGTAATAACCAGTGATGGCCGCTATCCAATGACATAAAGTGTTCAGGAGAAAACAATAATGAAACAACTGATCAAGTCTGTAGTGTTCGGATTTTTGACAATAATTATGACGATAGGCCAGGCTTCTGCCGCAACGACTCTGCGCTATGTTGACGGAAGCCCTGACCGGGGCAGTCGTGCTGAGGCAGTTAAATTTTTTATCAAAGAAGCAGCGAAAAACTCCAACGGAGAGGTCAAGTTTGACCCCCATTGGGGAGGAGCCCTGCTGAAATGGGATGCCATCATGAGTGGCGTCGGTGGCGGCACCGCTGATATTGGTTCCGTCATCGCCGGATACGAGCCCAAGCCGCTGATGGCTTTGGGTATTGGGGATTTGCCTCTGGACAACAGTGACCCCTGGGTGGGCATGCGCGCGATGTATGATCTGATGACTAAGAATGAGCAGATGAAGGAGTCGATGGCCAAGCTGAATCTGGTGTATCTGTCGAACTTCTCCACCGGGCCAGTGCAGTTCGAATGCGCGGGAAACAAAAAGATTCAGAAAGTAGAAGACATTGATGGCACACGCATGCGCGCAACCTCGACTTACGGCAAGGTTCTGGCTGATCTGGGTGCGAATATAATCAACACGACCTATGGTGAGGTGTATCAGGCACTCGATACCGGGCTGGTTGAATGTGTTGCCGGGTACTTTTACGCCATGCGCGCCTACAAAACGTTTGAGGTTGCCGACAACGTGATTGAAGCGGACTGGGGGCAGATCATGGGCTTTGCGCTGGTGATGAATCGCGATGTCTGGAATGAGTTGCCACCGAAGCAGCAAGAGAGCCTGAGCCAGGCAGGCTCCAATATGGTCGATCATTTTGCCAAATTACAGATCGAAGAAAGTAAATCCATCATCAGCGGGCTCAAAACCGGCGACATCGGTCGCAAGGTTCCAGTAACGAAGCTGGATTCGGGTGAGCGCCAGAAGCTTATTGATGCCACACAGAAGTATGTGGAAGAGTGGATTGAGGACATTACGGCTCAAGGTATGGACGGGCAGGCAATCTGGGATGAGTATTCCGCCCTGATCGACAAGTACGAAGAAGAGCGCAAGAGTAAAGGTTATCCGTGGGAGCGTTGATTCAGGGAGAGAGATGTGCGCCCCGGAGTAATCCGGGGTGAGCTTTAGACGTGATTCTAGAGCGGGTACCTAACTTATGCGTGCCATATTTTTTATTACGGCAATTTTGTTGGTTCTTTCCCGCGCAGGTGCAAGGGGCTAAAGTATTGCGCTCCCTGCTCCTTCCTCTGCCTGACAAAACCCGCTGAGGCGGGGTTTCTCGGTCTTCTGGCCGGCACATCCTGTTGTCCGTCCAGACGAAATGCGGTAATTTATCAGCTGAAAATTCCGCCCACCGAGACGATCAATGGCGATCAAATATGACCTGACGGATTTTCGGTTATTCATCAAGATTGCCGAGTCAGAAAGCCTTTCCAGAGGTGCCGAACAGTGCCACATGTCGGTGCCAGCCGCCAGCATTCGCATCCGAAACCTGGAAGGCAGTCTTGGGGTTAAACTACTGCAGAGAACCCCCCAGGGCGCCAAACTTACTAATGAAGGGCGGGTTTACCTGCGCCACGCACGCAAGATTATTTCGCAGCTACAGTTACTTATTGGTGATTTGCAGGGGTTTGCCCAAGGGGTCACTGGCCAGTTACGGCTACTTGCCAACACTACGGCTATTACCGAGTTGCTACCGGAGCTACTGGGGGAATATCTGCGATCTCATCCCAACGTGCATGTGGAAATGAAGGAAAATGTCAGCGATGAAATTATTCGCGCGGTCAAGGAGGGCGGCGCCGATCTGGGAATTGTGTCCGGCAATATGGCCACCGCGGGCCTGCAAACCATGCCTTTCGCACATAGTCGGCTGATTGTTATCTGCCCTGAAGATCATCCCATTGCCGAACACAGCAGGATCAGCTTTGAAGACTGCCTGTCTTACCCCCTCATTTCTCTGTTGGAGGCCTCCGCCATTCACCAGTTTCTGGTCCGGGAAGCGAAAAAGCTGCACGCAAACCTGGACATCCGGGTACAAGTCGCCAGTTACAATGCGATATACCGAATGGTCGCTGCCAGGGTAGGTATCGCCATAATCCCCCAGCTGGGATTTGCCCGGTACAAGGGCACCGGAAATATCAAACAAATTGAACTGGTGGATGAGTGGGCAGAGCGCAATTATCAACTATGCGCTGTGGATTTTGAAACCCTACCCACTTTTGCACAGGAATTCTGCGAGAGCTTGCTGACCCACTACAGATAGTGGGCCAGCATTACCTACCGACCTCATCCATGAAAAGATTCAGACCGATCTAGCGGCCGGTTAAGGTGATAGTTTGTTACAAGGTGGGATTGGTGACCGATTAAGGTAGTACCCGATATTGCAGGGATATAAGCGGTCGTTAAGGCTGTGTTTGGTAATTTTGCATTGACACTTTTGTTACTTCTGAAAGATATTGGAGGAAAGCAATAACTGTAAATTATTACTATAAGGCATTATTAGTCGCTGCATAAATGTTATAAAGAGGGTGTCAGCCATGATTCAGACCCTGCGTATCGGTGATGTTAGAGTCACACGAGTGCTGGAATACTCCGGCCCCACACATGATCCGACATTTCTTTTCCCGGAAGCCGATCGTCAGGATATAGACCGTCTGGAAAGCATTATGGCACCCCACCACTGGGTGCCACAAATGGGCAAGCTGATTGTTACTATCCAGTTCTGGATTGTGCAGACCGGCTCCAGCACCATCGTGATCGATACAGGTGTGGGCAATTTCAAACCCCGAGAAAGTATCCCCCGTATGCACATGCTCAATACCCTGGTGCATGAATGGCTAGAGGCTGCCGGTGCTGCGCCGAAAGATGTTACCCACGTGGTGATGACCCACCTCCATGCTGACCATGTAGGCTGGAACACTATCTGGCGGGATGGGCGTTGGGTGCCTACGTTCCCCAATGCCACCTACTACTTCCCTGAGGATGATTTCATCTTCTGTAGGGAAGGCAGGAACAAAGAGTCAGGAGTCATTGATGTGTTTGGCGATTCCTTCTTCGACAGCGTCATGCCCATTGTGGATGCGGGTTTGGCCCGTATGATGCGACCCGGTGAGGAAATCGCCGACTGCCTGACGGTGCATCCGGCCGAGGGTCACAGTCCGGGGCAGGTGAGCTTCCGTCTCGAATCCAAAGGCGAAATCGGGATCTTCTGCGGCGATATCTTCCACAGCCCGCTGCAGATCATGCGTCCGGAGTTTAATTCCGGCTACTGCATCTGGCCCGAAAAGGCACGTAAAGTGCGCCTACAAATGCTTAACGAGGTGGCCGATCAGGAAGCGCTCCTGCTGCCCGTTCACTTTGGTGATCCCTATTGTGGTTTTGTGCGTCGTCAGGGTGACGGTTTTGTATTTGAGCCGGCCACCTGGTGACCGCTCTCCGCACACCTGACCTCTTGGATTCAAGTAATAAGTGCAGCACCGCTCGTATTCAACGCTCCTGAGTATTCGCCCCAGAAAACCTCTGCCGGTGTGCGATAGCCCAGCCGTTTTCTTGGCCGGTTATTCAGTCTGTTCACGGCTCGCCTGATGGCCTTTCTGGACACCTTGGCGAAGTCAGTTCCTTTTGGGAAATACTGCCTCAATAGGCCGTTCGTGTTCTCGTTGGAGCCCCGCTGGCTGGACCGATAAGGGTCACAGAAATACGAAGCCAACGACAGCGTTTTGCTGAACGTTTGATGGTCTGCAAACTCAGAGCCGTTGTCCAGTGTCAGCGTCTGTACCGCGCCTCTGATAGGCCTTAATTCACGGATAATGACATCGGTGACTAAGCCGGCTTTCAGTTTCGGTACGCAGTCTGCAAGGAGGTAGCCCGTGCGCCTCTCAACCAAGGTGACTGCGCCAGAATTCTTATGTCCGTGAAGGATGGTATCTCCCTCCCAGTGGCCTATATGCAGCCGTTCATCAACGGCCTTGGGACGGTGCTCAATGCCTACACGACCCGGTATCTTGCCCAACCCCGCTCGCTTGGCAAGATGACGTTGATAACGCCTCTGGTGAGGTAGGCGACAATATGTCCAAAGATCGCCACCGGCCAGTCGATCACGGTAGATCAAATCATAGATCCACTGACGGCTGACCTTGATGCTACCGACCCGGCTCATGAAGCCGGCAATCTGATCTGGGCTCCATTCATACTGGATCTGCTTCTGTATCCAGTGCACCAGCGATGGCACTCGCTTATGAGCCTTGAAAGCTGTTTTGCGGCGACGCCGCGACAAACTCTCTGCCTGTGCAGGATCGTAACTTTCCGGGCCTCGATTACGGCGAAGTTCTCGACTAATGGTTGAGCTGTGACAGCACAGCTTTTGTGCAATCGTTCTCTGGCTCCAGCCTACTCGCAAGAAGGCCGAAATCTGGTATCGTTGTGCCTGGGTCAGTTGTCGGTATCCCATCTTTGTTTCACTTTGGTAGGTAAAGCGAATGAGGGTACCGGCAACGGCCCTCCTACCTCTACCTGATTGCTCCAAAGTGCTGCACTTATTCTATGAATCCAGGCTGACAGTAAACAAGACAGGGGTAGTGTCTTGTATACGTCAGTCATTCCCAGTCCGGTGAAATACCTGGACCGTCCCGTCCGCTATCCAGAAAACACGCTGATTGCCGTCGCCGCCTTGATAATCGTTGTAACCAAGGCGACTACCTGCGCGGGCTCTTTTGTTTTTTTTAACGCCCTATTAAGCAAATAGTAATTGAGCAGATATTGGTTGCTTAATAGTATCTTTACTTCTGTTAAAAGTAAGAAAGGAAAAGCAATGATTAATAAACAGTCCAGTAGTCCGGAGGAAGTCATTGCCCAGATCAAGGATGGCGACACTATCGCGATCGGCGGGTTTGGCGGGGCCGGCTCCCCCAATATGCTGATTGATGCTCTTATAAACCACGGAGCTGCAAGAAACCTGACCGTCGTCAGTAATAACGCTGGCCAGAAAGAAGAGGGTATTGCCGCTTTACTCAAAACTGGCAAGGTGAGCCGGATTGTCTGCTCCTATCCCCGGATGAAGGACTCCTGGGTGTTTGAGGAACTTTATCGCAACGGCGATATTGAACTGGAGCTGGTGCCCCAGGGGAATATGGCGGAAAGACTGAGAGCCGGAGGCGCGGGTATCGGCGCCTTTTTCACACCTACCGGTTATGGCACCGCACTGGCAGAGGGCAAGGAAACCCGTAAAATTGGTGGTGTTCATTACGTACTGGAATACCCGATCAGTGTGGATGTAGCCCTGATCAAGGCCAAAGCGGCCGATCGTTACGGCAATCTCATCTATAACAAGACTGCCCGTAACTTCGGGCCGGTGATGGCCATGGCCGCAGACAGTACCATCGTAGAGGTCAGTGAAGTCGTGGCGGCAGGGGAACTGGATCCGGAATGTGTGGTGACTCCGGGCGTGCATGTGGATCACTTCGTCAAGGTATAAGCCATCCTTCACAGTAACTGGACAAGGTTTGCAAGATGAACACAGAAGAGAAAATGGCCCTGGCAGGGCGGATTGCGGCGGATATCCCTGAAGGTGCCTATGTGAATCTGGGTATTGGGATGCCTACCCTGGTCGCCAACCATCTGGGGGGCGGAGACAAAGAAGTAATTCTGCATTCGGAAAACGGTGTCCTCGGACGCTGGATCGATGCCCCGGAAGGCGAGCAGGATCCGGACCTGATCAACGCCGGCAAAGTGCCCATCAAACTGCTGCCCGGCGCAGCGATTTTCCACCATGCGGATTCATTCGCCATGATGCGTGGGGGACATCTGGATATCTGCGTGCTTGGCGCTTTCCAAGTATCGGCCAATGGTGACTTGGCTAACTGGCATACAGGTGACCCCGAAGCCATTCCTGCCGTGGGCGGTGCCATGGACTTAGCCATCGGTGCCAAACAGACCTTTGTCATGATGGACCACGTGGACAAACAGGGTAACCCGAAAATTGTCTCGGAGCTGACCTATCCGCCTACGGGCTTGGGCTGTGTGCCCCGTATCTATACCAACTACGGCACATTTGAAACCTGCAGGGAGGGTAACAAAGTCCGGGCACTATATATCAGTCGGGGCCTTTCCCGGGAGGAAGTTCAGAAGGAAACCGGCGTGGAAGTGGATTTCTCTGCCCTGTAATCCATGTGTCAGGGGTGGTCGCGATGTTCCGAATTGTTTATCTGCAAGTGTAACAAGAAAATATTTGACCGAACGAACCGAAGCTAGATTGATCTGCTGATGGTTGTTTTATATTCACCCCTTTTTCAGGTGAGAATTATGAGCGAAGTATCTGAAGTGGATTGTGACGTATATCAGGCGATCGCTGGAGTTTTGGATCGCGATGAGTTTGATTTAGCAACTATAAAAAAGCGTCTAAAATTAACGGGCTTGCCACCTGAGTTTGATACGCATCATAAGCTGAACGTCGCGATTACGAGCGCTATAGGTGCATACTCACTTACCGTCGAAAAATGGTGGCACGCAATAACAGGACAGCACCAATCGATCAATATCGATTATATGCAGGCAGCAGCAGCTTTGAATCCCGGTTATTTCCAAAGACAGAGTGGTTATTTGTTGCCATCCTTGTCTTTGAGTACTGAATTGAAATCGGACTTCTATCGAACTTTGGATGATCGATGGTTTTTTCCGCTAGGCTCTTTTTCGCATCTGCGAGATGGAGTACTTCGTGTGTTGGACTCGGCAAACACACCGGAGGCCCTCGCAGCCGCCATATCCAAATGGAAGGCTATTGATCTAGAAGGCGAATTTGCCAAGGAAGGCCTCGCGGGTGTATTCGCCCGCACCACAGAAGAGTGGCGAAAACATCCGCAGGGTAGTTTGTTGGCGGCCAAACCGGTTATTGAGATAGAAAAGATCGCGGATAGCGACGCCGAGGGGCCTCGGGGTGATATCTCACGCCCGTTACAGGGTGTCCGTGTCCTGGATTTTGGCCATGTGATAGCCGGCCCCGTCGTCGCGAGAACGTTGGCTGAACAAGGTGCCGAAATCTTGCGCATATCACCTCCCAAACGGCAGGATCCGTTTCGACAGACTATCGATACAAATATTGGTAAGCACTCTGCCTTTGCCGATCTTAATGAACCTCTCGATTATAAAAAAGTTATGCATTTAATCGGCGGCGCAGATGTTGTCGTGCAGTCATGGCGGCCTGGAAGTTTGTCTGGTCGCGGACTGGGCGCCGAAGAAGCAGCCACAATACGCCCCGGTGTAATCTATGTATCTGTTAGTGCATACGGCGATGAAGGGCCCTGGGCAAAACGAGGAGGGTTTGAGCAATTGGGCCAAGTAGCAAGTGGAATCGCGGTAGACGAAGGCGCTCCCAACAACCCGCGGCTGGTTCCGACGTACTTGTTGAATGACTATTTAGCGGGATACTTAGGTGCAACTGGGGCGATGTTGGCGCTATTAAGACGCGCGAAAGAAGGTGGTAGTTATCATGTGAAGGTATCACTCACCCGAAGCTCTATGTGGACGCAGGACCTAGGGTTGATAACCCCAAAAGAGCATATTAAAGGCCAGCATTTTGCTACAAATCTAAACCCTATTATGGAAGAGCGAAATTCCGCTTACGGCGTTTTGAAACAACTTCCCCCGGTCGCTCAATTTTCACACACAAGCCCATATTGGACATTGCCACCTGCACCAAATGGTGCCCATGCTTTAGCTTGGCTTAAGCGTTAATAAGTTATTAAACGGAGGAAATATGTAATGTCTATCAGAGGAAGCCGTATTAAATAAATATTTAGATTCATGAGCTTAAAAATATTATCGCTGACGAGGAGGTTGTGGTAACCGTTGCCTAGATCAACCAACGACCACGAAAAACTCAGACGTTAAAGAGCTGCATTTTTGTGAAAATCAGATGGCGGTGCAGACCGCGTAACCGGTGTGCACTTCAGAGTTGAATCCAAGGAATAAAAACAATGAAATTACCAATTAAATCAATGCTGGCCGGCTGTGTTCTGGGGCTGCTCGCGGCCAGTCATATCTCAGCTGCAACTGTACTGCGTTTTGCCGAAGGCAGTCCAAATCGAGGTGCCCGCGCCGCCGCTGTGCAGTTTCTCGCCGATGAGGTAGAGCGTCTCTCCGGTGGCGATCTGAAGTTTCAAATACACTGGGGTGGTGCACTGCTGAAGTACAGCGCTATCCTGGATGGTGTCAACTCCGGCACTGCCGACATTGGATCCGTTCTCTCCGCCTATGAGCCCAAAAAATTAAAGGGTCTGGGGATCGGTGACCTGCCGCTGGAAAACGCCGATCCTTGGGTTGGGATGCGCGCCATGTACGAGCTGATGACTACCAATGAGCAGCTTCAGGCGATGATGGCCAAACAGAACGTGGTATATGTGTCCAACTTCACCACTACCGGGGTACAGTTCGAGTGTACTGGTGATCACCAGATCCTTACCGTGGAGGACATTGCCGGTAAGCGAATGCGTGCGTCGTCCACTTACGCGAAGGTGTTGGATGATCTGGGCGCGAACATGGTCAATTTGACCTACGACGAAGTGTATCAAGCCCTGGATTCCGGCCTGATTGATTGTACCGCGGGCCATTTCTTCACCATGCGCACCTACAAGACTTTTGAGGTAACGGACCACATCACTCGCGCGGACTGGGGACAGAACTTGGGATTTGTGGTTGCCATGAACCGCGATATCTGGAACGACCTGGCGCCGGAACAGCAGCAGCTAATGCGCGAGGCCGGCTCCAACATGGTCGATTATTATGCCAAACAGCAGATCGACGAGATCGACAAGACAGCCAAGGGTCTAACAACCGGTACTATTGGTCGCAAGGTGCCTATCACCACGATGGATCCGCAAGAGCGTCAGAAGCTCATCGATGCTACCCAGAAATATGTGAAGGTGTGGATTGAGGACGTCACCCGGGACGGTCTCGATGGTCAGGCAATCTGGGATCAGTACACCGCGTTGGTGACCAAGTACGAACAGGAGCGTGATCAACGTGGCTACCCATGGGAACGTTAATCCAGATGGACGGCTGCCCGCCCCGGAGTAACCCGGGGCGGGTTTTAGACGTGGTTCCAGAGCGTGTACCTAATTTATGCGTGCCATGCTCTTTAGGGCGGCAATCATGTCGGGTAACTGATCTTCGGAGAAGTCTTCAGTCGGCCCGATCGCGTTGATCGTAAACACCACCTTGTTCTGCTGATCGATGACCGGTACACCGAGGCTTATGTAACCCTGTGGTGCAGTGTCGGTTTCAAAGGCATAGCCGCGCTTCACATCCTCTGCCACTTGCTCCGACCATTCTTCATACGAAGCCTTTTCCCGCAGCCATTTGGTCTGCGTATATGCCTTTTGAAGTTGTTTTTGGTCTGAACTCTCGATTCCGGCGATCAACCGTCCCGCTGCCCCCATCGGTACGTGAAAGCGGGAGCCGATCTTCGCCTGCAAGGCTAACGGTCGGTCTGGGGCTATACTGGAAACAATAACAATGGTGTCAGTTCTGACTCGCTGACTTAGGACCATGCACACTCCAAAATGTTCGGCGGCCTCCTGCAACCGTGTACTGATGCGATCCGGCAGATCTTCGGGGCGCCAGTTAATACTCATTTCAAGCAATCCGCCAATGCACAACCGGTAGCATTTGGTGGTCGGATTAAACTCAACAACGCCTTCGCTTTGCAGCGTCTTCAGAATGCCATAAACGGTGCCGGGGTATCGCCCCAGCTTTGCTGCCAGAGGGGTAACCCCCATGGCACCATTTTGCCGTGCAAGCGCGCGCATGATCTCTATCGTCAGCTTTGCAGCACCGACGGGCTTGGGACCGGTGCGTTCGGGCTTGTTGTCCGTGTGGTCAATGTCAGTATCAGTATCAGTATCCGTTTGCGTGTTTGTGGTCGCCTGGTCGGTCATGAGTGTTTCGCTTTCAGTGTTGATTTTAACTATGCCAGTGCACAGTACCTATTTTCTATAGAAAAACATAATTCTAAGTACAATATTTTAGCTTTGCTTTGATTTTTTTTGTATGACAACCTGATATTCACAATAAAGGGCATAATGTGATTGCTGTGCTCTTGATGAAAATCCCGCTATTTGCAACGACCGATCTGGAGAATAATGCATGGACTTCTCATTGACTGAAGAACAACAGGCCATTCAGGAGAGTGTCCGTAAGATTGTTGATTCCTATAGTGACGACTATTGGCTGGAGACAGATAGAACCGGCGAGTTCCCCGAGGACTTTTATCAGGCCATGGCCAAAAATGGCTGGTTGGGTGTGGCGATGCCTGAAGAATACGGCGGCGCCAATCTGGGCGTGACCGAGGCGGCCATCATGATGATGGAAGTGGCCAATTCCGGTGGTGGCATGACGGCGGCCTCGGCGCTCCATATCAATATCTTTGGGCCACACCCGATCGTGGTGCTTGGTACCGATGAGCAGAAACAACGCTGGTTACCGCCGCTGATACAAGGCAAGGAAAAAACCTGCTTTGGTATTACCGAGCCCGATGCGGGCCTGGACACCGGCAGTATTACCACACGCGCAAAACTGGCGGGCGACCACTACATTGTCCAT
>JBQCZX010000029.1:0-29253 GCA_052089485.1 Marinobacter sp.
CGTGGATGACAATCCACAGAACCTGAAAGTTCTCTATGAGACACTGAAAGACCAAAATTATCGGTTGCTGATTGCTAATGAGGGCGAGAACGCACTGGATCTTGCTCGCCGCCATCAGCCTGAAGTTGTGCTGCTTGACATCATGATGCCTGAGATGGATGGCTATGAGGTGTGTCAGCGCCTCAAGGCCGATCCCGAAGCGGCTGATTGCGCGGTGGTATTTTTATCAGCTCTGGATGACCTGCAAGCAAAAGTAAAAGGCTTCTCCCTCGGCGGCGCCGACTATATTTCCAAGCCTTTCCAGTCGCAAGAAGTCATTGCCAGGGTGAAAACCCACGCCCGCGTGATTCGGCTTGAGCGTGAACTGCTGGCGCGCAACCGGGAGCTTCAGGGCGACCAGGCCCGCATTCTCAATTCCATCAGTGAAGGCATTTACGGCCTTGATGAGAACGGCACTATTGAGTTCGCCAACCCTGCGGCCGCGATCATTATGCGGTGCCCGGTTGAGGATCTGGTTGGGTGCAATTTTTTTGAAACCCACTTTTCCACGGCGTCGGCACGCCCTGATGGTTTGCCGGTGCAGGCTACCTGTCGTCAGGGTGTTACCGAAAATCAGCGCGACATCAGAATGCTGCGTACCGATGAAACGGGATTTCCTGCCGAATACCGCTCCACTCCGAAACACGATAATGATGGTCTACATGGGGCGGTGGTTGTATTCCGCGACATTACTACCGAGCTGGAGAGTGAGCAGGCGCTGGAAGAGGCGCGCGAGCTTGTTCAGGAGCAGCGCCACCAACTGGCGCACACTTCCCGTCTGACGACCATGGGTGAGATGGCGGCGGGTGTTGCCCACGAGGTAAATCAGCCGCTGACCGCGATCGCCAATTACGCTCGAGTCTCTAAGCGGATGATGGCCGTTGAGAATCCTAACCTGACCCTGTTGCAGGAAACCCTCGACAAAATTGAGGCGCAATCTCACCGTGCCAGTGAGATTATTCGAAGAATCCGGCGATTTATGAAAAAGCCGGCGACTGGTAAGGAAGAATCGTCTGTATCTGCATTGTTGGAAGACACGCGTCAATTCGCAGAAGTGGACGCCCGTAACAACGAGGGGGTAATTGAGCTTGTTGTGTCGGAGGATTTGCCGAATGTTCTGGCCGACCCGATTCAGGTGCAGCAAGTGGCGCTCAACCTAATACGAAATGCACTTGAAGCTACACGCAGTGCAGGCTCTGCATTGCCAGTGGAGGTAAGTGCAAGGGTGGCCAGCAAAGGCTGTGTACGGATTGAGGTTCGCGATCATGGCGTCGGGCTTGCAGAAGATGCAGAAGAAAAACTGTTTCTGCCTTTTTACACCACCAAAGACGAGGGTATGGGCATTGGTCTGCCCACCTGCCGCTCGCTGATCCAGGCTCAGGGAGGAGATATCGGCTTTGAGCGCCCCGAGGATGGCGGCGCACGATTCTTCTTTACCCTGCCGGTGGCTCGAGCGCCATCTTGCTCATCAGGCGATGAGACCACCTCTGGCGTCGTTTAGAGCCATTCGATGCGCCCGCTAAGGTGCGGCGCGCATTGCCTCTTGCGTTCAGCAGTTGATGTCCCATCCAGACTCTCCTTTGTGCCAGTTCTGTTGCGCGGTACCCGCTAAAAGCAGGGGTTTCTTGAACTGACTGCGTACTTGCGCCCGGTGGGCTCTAATGCCTCTATTTCTAATGTGTTTGGGTATTGCTCCAGCGTCGGAGGAGCCTTTTTTCGGCAGAATTGCCTTGCCGTAGAGTGGCAGCACGGCCGGTGGAGTGTTTTGGTAAGCTAGCGTGTCTGATATGAGTTTTTCTTCCTGATAGCCGGTGTGTTCGTGGATAGCACATGAAGGATTTACGTAAGGTTGCGAATACAGGTGCCCGTTGCGTCTGGAATCTGGTAAAACTGTGAACCTGTGGCCTGATATGCTCTAATTTAAGACCTTAGTATTAGGTGGCTTTTAAAAAAGCCTGCCAAATCAGGGTCAAGCAGGTATTACTTAGAAACCTGTCACAAGTCTGGCAAACCCGTCCAAGCGGCGCATTGACTTGGGGTGTCCCAGCGAATGTCCGCTGGGACAAAGTAGTATCCAATAAATACAAAGCGGGATTTTATGCAGGAACTACGTGACGCGGGGGTTATGTTACGCCTTATCTTCGAGGCGATGAAAACGAAAGGTATCGATACCGATCTCATTTTTAGCCGGCTGGGTGTAAATGAGGATTACGTTTATACAGAGCAACTTCGTACTCCCCATAGCGCCCAATTGTTTTTCTGGCAGGCTGTTGAGGATGTCTCCGGTGATCCGGATATCGGGCTGCATCTCGGGCAGGTTCTGCCAGTCTACAAAGGACAGGTTCTGGAATACCTGTTTCTAAGTAGTCCAACCTTTGGTGAGGGTTTGCGGCGGGCAAAAAATTATCAGCGACTGCTGAGCGATGCCGCTAACACAGATTTGCACATTGTCGGCGATAATGCCTGCATGGTGCTGGATACTGCCTCTGATGATGTTCGTCGCCTTCGGCATTTCAATGAGTGTCTTGTACAGGGGTTGATCACATTTTTTCGCTCTATCACCGATGGTCAGTTTCGCCCTTATCGGGTCGAGTTTGAGCATGAGCGTGACGAAGGGCATGAGCATGTTAAGGAAGTGCTCGGCTGTGAAGTCATATTTGGTGCTGAAGAAAATCGGCTGTACTTTTCCGCTAGTCTGCTTGCCCATGCCTCGCCCCATGCAGAGCCAGAACTTTTGGATTTGCACGAGCGTTTTGCCAGCGAACAGGTGGCTCGCTTAGAGAAAAAGGACATTGTCGGCCAGATTGAGCGCATTATTGCCGAGTTACTGGATAGTGGTGAAGTGACGCTAGATGCGGTGGCCACGCGGCTGAGTATTAAGCCTCGCACTTTACGCACCCGGCTGACAGAGGCCGAAACCAGCTTCAACCAAGTGCTTGCGAATTTTCGCTACCGCCTTGCGCGGCAGCTATTGGCAACAACAGATGAGTCCATTGATGAGATTGTGTACCTGACGGGGTTTTCGGAACCGAGCACTTTCTACCGTGCGTTTAAGCGCTGGTCCGGTATGACCCCCATTGAGTACAGAAAGACGGCTCAAGGCAAAGATGCGATGGTCGATGCCATGTAATACGCTGGTTTTCTGAAATTTGTCAGAAAAGGCGTTGACATAAGCGGGCACCTCTTTATAATGCGCTCTCGTTGTCACCGAGTAATCAGGACATTGATTGCAAAGCCTTAAAAAGCAATCGGTTATGACTTTGCGGAGCGGTAGTTCAGTTGGTTAGAATACCGGCCTGTCACGCCGGGGGTCGCGGGTTCGAGTCCCGTCCGCTCCGCCATATTCGAAAATCCGTTAGCTATTTATGGCTAACGGATTTTTTCGTTTTGGCTTCTTATAATATCTCGCGTCTACTCCCTTATAACGAGCGTTTGCCGGTCGGCTGAAGGCGTTCGCTCAAATAGTCCAGTAACATCCGTACCTTCGGCGACAAATGGCGGTTGTGAGGATAAATAGCCCAGATGCCGTCATCGGCTTCTTGGTAACGTTCCAGCAGGCTAGCCAGTTTCCCGGAGGCCAGCGAAGGCTGAACATAATAATCGGGCAGCTGAACAATACCGATGCCTTTAACGGCTGCATCCAGAAGTGCCCAGCCGCTGTCACACATAATATTGCCTTTTATCCGGATATTGTGGGGCTTGCCTCGTTCTTGAAAGCGCCAGTAATCCAGGTTGCCCTGCAAGCAATTGTGTTGTTCCAGCTCTGACAAAGAGTGGGGAACCCCGTAAGTCGACAAATAATCCGGTGAGGCGCACACATATAACGTTCGTGAAGACAGCCGTTTGGCCATCATGCTGGAGTCTTCCAGCTTGCCTAAGCGCACAGCCAGGTCGTAGCCTCCGGCCACCAGGTCCAATTTCTGATTGGTTAGGTTTAGCTGTACCTCAAGCTCCGGGTAGCGCAGTACGAAATTGTTCACCAGAGGAGCAATGACCTTCTCCCCGAAAGTTATCGGCGCAGTCAGCCGCAGCTTGCCCTTGGGGGTCAACTGAAGGTTGGTCATGGCGCGCTCTGCTTCTTCCAGGCCATCAAGCACCTGCCTACAGTGTTGATAATAGGTCTGCCCGGCTTCAGTTGCCGACACCTTGCGAGTGGTTCGGTAAAATAACTTGGTTGATAGCCTGGTTTCTAAAGCACTGACCTGGCGGCTAACCTGGGCGGTAGAGATGCCCAGCCTTTTAGCGGCAGTGGTAAAACTCTCTGTCTCCGCAACTGCCACAAACTCACTGACACCTTCCCAAATAAACATCCGCTTCCCCCTCCCATGCCGACTCTTGGCGCGCTTAGGTAAAACGCACCAGGCCAAAAAAACCTTTGCCACTATTACTCAGTGGTAAAGGTGAATTGACATATTATGGGATTATCGCGCCGGAAGAAATGAATACAATGTCTCCATCAACATGGCGGAACCCTCCGCTAGAGCCATACAACGACTGGAGAGCCATATGACTCAGATAATCAAATCCAAAGCAGCCATTGCCTGGGGCCCGAACCAACCTCTGTCCATTGAAGAGGTGGATGTTATGCCGCCACAGGCTGGCGAAGTGCGAATTCGAGTTGTTGCCAGCGGTGTATGCCATACCGACGCCTTTACTTTGTCTGGTGATGATCCCGAAGGCATCTTCCCGGTGATCCTGGGTCATGAAGGTGGCGGGATTGTGGAGTCTGTAGGTGCAGGTGTAACCAGCCTTCAGGTAGGCGATCACGTTATTCCTCTGTATACCCCTGAGTGCGGCGAATGCAAATTCTGCACATCTGGCAAAACCAACCTGTGTGGGAAGATCCGGGAAACCCAGGGTAAAGGCCTGATGCCAGACGGCACCAGCCGTTTCTCCAAGAACGGCCAGCCAATTTTTCATTACATGGGCTGCTCAACCTTCTCCGAGTACACAGTATTGCCGGAAATCTCTCTGGCGAAGGTCAATAAAGAAGCACCGCTAGAAGAAGTGTGCTTGCTCGGCTGTGGCGTTACCACTGGTATGGGTGCAGTTATGAACACCGCCAAGGTAGAAGAGGGCGCCACTGTGGCGATCTTCGGTATGGGCGGCATCGGCCTGTCGGCGATCATTGGTGCCACTATGGCGAAGGCCAGCCGCATCATCGCGATCGACATTAACGAGAGCAAGTTTGAATTGGCCCGTAAGCTGGGTGCCACCGATTGCATCAACCCGAACGACTATGACAAACCGATTCAGGAGGTGATTGTTGAACTGACCGATGGCGGTGTGGATTACTCCTTCGAATGTATTGGCAACGTCAACGTGATGCGTTCCGCCCTGGAGTGCTGCCACAAAGGTTGGGGTGAGTCGGTGGTTATTGGTGTGGCCGGTGCCGGTCAGGAAATCTCAACGCGCCCGTTCCAATTGGTTACCGGGCGGGTCTGGAAAGGCTCAGCATTTGGCGGCGTGAAGGGGCGTTCCGAGTTGCCTGGCATCGTGGACCGTTATATGCAGGGTGAGTTTAAGCTTAATGATTTCATTACTCACACAATGGGTCTGGAAAAAATCAATGAAGCATTCGACTTGATGCACGAAGGCAAGAGCATTCGTTCCGTTATTCACTTCGACAAGTAATCAAAACAGTCGCCTGCTCATTGGGCCGGCGGCTGTCTTTTTTTTGAGGGATCTCCATGAATGTTGAAAACCTGAGCTGCAATAAGAGCTTTGATGGTTGGCACAAGCAGTACAGCCATTTTTCGGAAACGCTGAATTGCACCATGCGTTTTGCTATTTATCTGCCGCCGCAGGCCTCAAATGGCAACAAAGTGCCGGCCTTGTACTGGTTGTCCGGCCTGACCTGCACGGATGAGAACTTCATGCAAAAAGCAGGTGCTCAGCGCATCGCAGCCGAGCTGGGCATGGCAATCATTGCGCCGGACACCAGTCCCCGTGGTGATGAAGTGGCGGACGATGACAGCTACGATCTGGGCAAAGGGGCAGGCTTTTACGTGAATGCCACCCAGGCACCCTGGAACCAGCATTACCATATGTATGACTACGTGCTGAACGAACTGCCAGCACTTGTCGAATCCATGTTCCCGGTCAGTCAGCAGCGCTCAATTGCCGGTCATTCCATGGGCGGGCACGGTGCTCTGGTTCTGGCGCTGCGCAATCCGGAGCTCTATCGCTCTGTATCGGCCTTCAGCCCAATCACCAATCCGGTTAATTGCCCCTGGGGCAAGAAGGCCTTCGGTGCATATTTAGGTAAAGACACCGCTAGTTGGGCTGATTACGACGCCAGCATGCTGATGCGTAAGGTCAGCGCCTTTGTGCCGGCACGGGTAGAGCAGGGCGAGGCCGACAATTTTCTGGCGGAGCAGCTTAAGCCGGAAATTCTGGAAGCAGCGGCAAAGCACAGCGGCTACCCGCTGGAGCTGAACCGGCGGGAAGGCTTTGATCACAGTTATTATTTTATTGCCAGCTTCATCGAACAGCACCTGCGCTTTCACGCCGAGCATCTGTTTCGGTAATGCGGAGCGCCTCTGAGGAGGCCCTGTAACCCATGGTCGCGCTTATTTGATTATCTCGCGAAGCTGCTTCCGGTGCTCTCCTGGGCTAAGTCCAAACCAGCGCCGGTAAGCTTTGTGCATTGCGGCAGGGTTGGAAAAACCGAGGAGCCAGGCTATTTCGGATAACGAGGTTTCAGTTTCCCGGATATAATCTCTTGCCAATTGTCTTCTGGCGTCATCCATCAGTTTCTTGAACCCGGTTTTCTCTGCGGATAGCTGGCGTTGCAGTGTCCAGGGTGTAACGCCCAATTTCGATGCAATTGTTTCAAGGCTTGGAGTTTCTCCCCGGAACAGAGGTGTGAGCAGGCTTCTTACCCGGTCGCCTGTTGTCCAGCCCCGCTGAATCTCCCGCATTTCTGAATCACAAAGCAGCACCAGTTTCTCGTGCATGGCCGGTTGTGCTTGCATGGACTCCTGATTCCATATGTCCTGCCGGACCGTTACGCTGTTCGCCGCTGCCCCAAACTGAACCGGGCAACGAAACCAGGCTTCAAACAGCTCATCCATGCCAGTGGATGGGTATTCAATGGTGACTTTTTCCAGCACATCCCATTGCCCGCTCACCGTACGCAGGAACTGAGTCCAGGCGCCCAGCACCGAGTCCACAACAAAACAGTTGAACGAGTTATAGGGGCGGATGGAATAAAATTGCAGGCGCTTTTTTTCTGGCTCTGTCTTTGGCGTTCCCCGACTGTTTCGGCTGGTCAATAACGAATAGCGGATAAGCGTTTGTATGGCGGCCCCGGCAGTGCTGGCGCATTCGCCCGCAAGGCCTGCAATGCCAGCATCCACTGGCCGCGACAAGGCGCCCATGCGCAAGCCCAGCGCGGCGTTGCCGCAGGATTCAATGGCTGCGTGGCCAAGCCGCATAAAGCGTGGAATGCTGATTCGCGCGGCGGGTGATGTGAGGGTTTGTTCGTTAAGCTGAAAGCGGTGTGTCAGGTCCTGTACGTTTACGCCTTCCGCTTCAGCCGCTCTGAGCAGGGCGCAGACATAGAGAACGCTGATGTCGCCAAGCGAATTGCGGCCAGGTAGGGGGTAAAGATTGGCTGGATCCATAGTGATTCGCTTAGGCTGTAATTTGAAGATAATAGAATGTTATTCAGGGATGTTGTTGAAGGCAACCCGCATCGGTAATTTAGACGTCATTAAAAGGAGCGGGGCGGTTAAGATCTCGCCAATGATCATTATGCGGAGACCAAATATGACTACTAACGCGACACCAGGCCTAGCCAAGTATCCGAATTTACTCGAGCCGATGGATCTAGGGTTCACCAAGCTGCGTAATCGCACGTTGATGGGATCCATGCATACCGGGCTGGAAGAGGCTAAAAACGGTTTCGAGCGTCTGGCTGAGTTCTATGCCGAGCGTGCTCGTGGCGGCGTTGGCCTTATCGTAACTGGCGGTATTGCACCCAATACCGAAGGCGCTGTGTTTCAGGGCGCGGCCAAAATGACCAACGACGACGAAGTTGAGAAGCACAAGGTGATCACCGGTGCCGTACATAAGGCCGACGGCAAGATCTGCATGCAGATTCTTCACGCGGGTCGTTATGCGTTTTCTCCGGCTTTGGTAGGCCCGTCTGCCATTCAAGCGCCGATTAACCCGTTCAAGCCCAAAGAGCTGGATGAGGAAGGTATTGAGAAGCAGATTGAAGACTACGCGGTGTGCTCTGAGCTGGCGCAAAAGGCCGGCTACGACGGCGTAGAAATCATGGGCTCTGAAGGCTATTTCATCAATCAGTTTATTGTGTCTCACGCCAACCAGCGTACCGACCAGTGGGGCGGCAGCTATGAGAACCGTATCCGTCTACCCATCGAAATCGTGCGCCGTACCCGTGAGCGCGTAGGTGAAGAATTCATTCTTATTTACCGCCTTTCCATGCTGGATCTCATTGAGAACGGCAGCACGTGGGAAGAAGTGGTGCAGCTAGCGAAGGAAATTGAAAAGGCGGGTGCGACCATCATCAATACCGGGATTGGCTGGCACGAGGCTCGAGTGCCTACCATTGCCACGTCTGTTCCTCGCGGCGCGTTTACCAAAGTCACCAAGCGTCTAAAAGATGAAGTCAGTATCCCGCTGATCACCACCAACCGAATCAACATGCCAGGCGTTGCCGAAAAGATTCTGGCGGAAGGCGATGCGGATATGGTGTCTATGGCTAGGCCATTCCTCGCGGACGCTGATCTTGTGCAGAAAGCGGCAGAAGATCGCTCTGATGAAATTAACACCTGCATTGGCTGTAATCAGGCGTGCCTCGATCATACCTTCAGCGGCAAGTTGACGTCGTGCCTGGTTAACCCTCGAGCTTGTAATGAAACCGAGCTCACCTACGTGCAAACCGCAGCGCCTAAATCGATTGCTGTGGTGGGTGCGGGGCCTGCGGGGATGGCGTTCGCATCGGTAGCGGCAGAGCGTGGCCACAAGGTGACTCTGTTTGATGACGGCAAAGAGATTGGCGGTCAGTTCAACGTTGCTAAGCGCATTCCGGGTAAAGAGGAATTTTATGAAACCCTGCGCTACTACGGTGTGATGCTCGAGAAGCACGGCGTGGATGTTCGGCTCGAAACCCGTGTAACGGCTGAAGATCTAAAGGCCGGCAATTTCGATGAGGTGATTCTGGCAACTGGCGTAGAGCCACGCACCCCGGAAATTGAAGGTATTGATCATCCAAAAGTGATTGGTTATCTGGATGCCCTGTTGGAGCGCAAACCTGTTGGCCAGAAAGTGGCTGTGATTGGCGCGGGTGGAATCGGGTTCGATGTGTCTGAATTTATCGTGCATAAAGGTGCTTCTCCCGCACTGGATACGGATCACTTCATGCGTGAGTGGGGTGTAGACCTTACGGTTGAACACCGTGGTGGCATCAAAGGCATGACGCCGGATGTTCCAGAGCCTACCCGTGACGTGTTCCTGCTGCAGCGTAAAGCCACAAAAGTTGGCAAAAATCTGGGCAAAACCACTGGGTGGATTCACAGAACCTCACTGAAAAACCGCAAGGTGCAGATGGTTCCTGGCGTTACCTACCGCAAAATTGACGATGAAGGCCTGCACATCACGGTAACATCTAAGGGTGCTGAGCAAGGCGAGGATCAGGTTCTGCCGGTAGATACCATTATCTTGTGTGCTGGCCAAGAGCCTTTGCGTGAGCTTCAGGCGGGGCTTGAAGCCGCTGGGCTGCCCGTGCACTTGATTGGTGGTTCGGATGTGGCGGCAGAACTGGATGCCAAGCGTGCTATTGATCAGGGTTGTCGATTAGCTGCCGGTATGTAATCAAGATAGTCTGATCACAAAACGTTGCAGTTTTTCTCTTTGCACCGGGAACTCTCTGACTAAACTATGAATCTTGGTTTTCCAGAGAGTTTTTGGATTTTAGGGAGTTTGCAATGGTATCTGCCGGCCAGGCAACGGACGATTATTCGGCGGTGTTCTTCATAGAGGGCAACCAGGTGGCCAGGGAAATGCGTGCCAGCGAGTTCGGCGCCTTTCTTGATGGCTATGTCGGGCTGTCAGATCTTGCTGAAACCGACGTGAAGGCCGTTCTGGTAGACCTGAGTAGCGACCTTCTTGTACGTGCACTTGTATTTTTTCGCATCTGGTTTGATGAGGAGGGTAGGGCAGATAGCAGCTGGAACGTGCCTATAGAAAAACTCTCCGCCGAGGGAGCCAAGGGGCCGAATATGGGCGGCGGCGCTATTCGCCTTGTCTGTCGTAGCCAGTGCCCGGATCCCCAGCACGCATCTGAGTTGTGGGATCCGGATATGACCCCGGGCAACAACCATTTTCAAGCTATCCGCAAAGCGGTCAACGCCAACACTCTCAAGTTCCGCCGTGCTCAGCCTGAAGAGGAAGAGAATATCCCTGTGCTTTGTGCCGGGGAGGGAGAGTCCGCTGAGACGGAAGCAACCCGCACAGGTGCTGATCGTGCGCGCCTGGCGCAGTTGATTCGCGAGCAGCGTCTGCGTATCAAAACCTTACAGAGCGCTCATCGAGAGGTGCTTTGTGAACTGCAGAGAGAGCACCGGTTTGATATCAAAGCCCTGCGCAATGAAACCGCTGATCTCGAACAAAAGTACGAGCGCCAACGCCTCAGCAACGAACAGCTAAAGTCTCGCCTGTCTGAGCGTAATCAGCAGTACCTCAATATGCAGAAGCAGGTAGCTTCCGATGGTGCCGGGAAGGGCCGCGATGATGCCAATGTGAACGCGGAGCTGGTATTGCTCCGGGAGCAGCTGGATCGTAAACAACGCGAACTAGCGCACAGGGATGAAAAGGTTGTTGTCCTTGAGCAAGAGGTGCATGAGCTTAGGCACACGGAGCCATTGGAAAACACCGTTATGGGCCACCTGAAAGCGCAGTCTGTTTTTCTGGTTGGTTACCACCCCGGCGTTGGCCACCTGACCCTGCCTTATGATGAAATTGAAACCTACTTCGGCAATCCCACGGCGTTTGCGGCAGAGCGCTGCGGCATGAACGAGCCAGCGTACCTTCAATGGCTTGAGCACTACGAAAACCCTAAGTGCCAGCACCCTCTTGAGAGCGGAGACTCTTGTAGCGAGCCACTGCTGCGAGTGAGCCAACCTGCCGAATTCCAGCCAGGTCTCGACGACTGCTGCGAGACTCATCAGTCGTAAAATCAGTGAGTAATGAGAAGGTAATGAGAGGGTCTTGCCAGGGCTCTTCAGAACTTTTTTCAGTATCGGGGTGACTTTCGTTAAACTGTAGGTCAGATTGTTATGGGCGTCAGCGGGCTTGTCCGCTCTCGTCGCGTTCCGACACCACAGGAAGCTCCATGGAACACTTTAGAAATATAGGCGTTATTGGCCGAATGGGCAGCGTTAAAGTGGTTGAATCACTGCGCCAGCTCAAACAGTACTTGGTCGCCAACCATTACCACGTTGTCCTTGAGGAAGATACGGCCAGTATGTTGCCTGGCCACGGCTTGCAGGTTGCCAGCAAGAAGCTCCTCGGCGAGATCTGTGATCTGGTTATTGTAGTTGGTGGCGATGGGAGTCTGCTGGGCGCAGCCCGGGAATTGGCAAAATCAAAAATTCCGTTGCTTGGCGTAAATCGGGGGCGGCTGGGGTTTCTAACGGATATTTCACCGTCGGATCTGGAAGAGCGCCTGGGTAAGGTGCTGGAAGGCGAATACATTGAGGAAACGCGGTTTCTACTTGATGGCAATGTTGAGCGTAACGGGCAGCCGCTGGGTTTTGGTACGGCTTTGAACGATGTGGTACTGCACCCGGGTAAGTCTACCCGCATGATCGGCTTCGATTTGTACGTTGATGGTCACTTTGTATATAGCCAGCGCTCGGACGGCTTGATCGTGTCCACCCCTACCGGCTCTACCGCCTACTCGCTTTCAGCGGGGGGGCCAATCATGCACCCGAAACTCGATGCCATTGCGCTAGTGCCCATGTTCCCTCATATGCTTAGTAGCCGCCCAATTGTGGTGGATGGCAAGAGTGAGATTAAGTTGGTTATCGGTGAGACTAATGAAACCTATCCCCAGATCAGTTTCGACGGCCAGATGAATATTGCCTGCGCGCCGGGTGACATCATTCGCATCGCCAAAAAGCCCTTCAAAATCCGGCTGATTCACCCCACAGACCATAATTTCTATGCCACTTGCCGTAACAAGCTTGGCTGGGCAAGCGAAATAGCAGCGAGTTGATCATGGCCGAAACGAACCTTACTAAAAGTCGTGGCTATGACCTCATTGGCGACATACACGGCTGTGCGAATACGCTGGCACGACTGCTGGAGCAAATGGGCTACAGCAAAGTTAACGGGGTGTACCAACACCGCAGCCGGCAGGTTATATTCATCGGGGATATTATTGATCGTGGCCCCAGAATCCGTGAAGCCCTTCACCTGGTGAGGAATATGGTTGAGCGGGGCTCTGCCCGTATCGTGATGGGTAATCACGAGTATAACGCGCTAGGCTATTGCACCCGTGCCAGAGCCGGCAGCGGCAGAACCTGGTTGCGTGAGCACAACTCCCGTCACGATCGGTTAATCCGGGAAACTCTTGCTCAGTTTGAAGCGTATCCACACGAATGGAACGATTTCCTTGAGTGGTTTTACACCATTCCGTTATTTATTGATGACGAAGACTTCCGAGCCGTGCATGCGTGCTGGGACAGCGAGCTGATTGAGAAATTCAAGCAAGTGCAAGGCGGCGCCTGCATTGATGAGGACTTCCTTCATGCCTCTGCAGCAATCGACTCATTTGCTGGGCAGGTGATGGATACCCTGTTACGGGGCACAGACCTGCGACTTCCTCAGGGTATGTCCATCACCGGGCGAGACGGATACGTTCGAGAGTTTTTCCGCACCAAGTTTTGGGCAGATAACCCGCGTACCTACGCGGATGTTGTGTTTCAGCCAGACCCTTTGCCGCCTGAAGTGGCTAGCCGGGCTCTTACGGAAGCTGAGCGCAAACAGCTGATCAGCTATCCGTTGGATGCACCGCCAGTGTTCGTTGGCCATTACTGGATGGAGAGCGAACCGGCTCCGCTGAAATCCAACGTTGCCTGTATTGATTTTAGTGCCGTGAAATACGGCAGATTGGTGGCGTACCGGATGGACGGTGAGAGGGCACTTTCTCGCGATAAGTTTGTCTGGGTTAATGTGGCACGGGATCACTACGACTCCCCCGATTACCCCATTAGTGAAGACAGCGTTGCTCGCTAGAGCGCATGTGGCCTTCTGCTTGAATATTCTATGAGGCAAATTAGATCGTGTATCGTGTAAAACAATTGGATACCAGTATAGACCTTGGTGGGTTTAGCCAGTGGTTGAAAGGAAGGGGTGTGCTTCACAGAATTAGTGAGGAGGGCGGTTCCCAGGTGTTATGGCTGGAAAACCCCGAACATACCGAACCTGTTCTTGAGGCATTGGATCGGTTCTTGGCGGAGCCCGACATTCGGCAGGCGGTGGAAAAACAGAATCGTTCGCCGGTGTTTGTGGCAGGGCGCTGGCAGCCCTCCCCGCGCCACGCGCCACTGGTGCTGGGTATTATTATTTTGGGCGTATTGATGGCCTGGCTGACCGGCCTGGGCAGCAATCCGTTTACCGGCAACTTGTTTATTGTGGATCCGCGTGCTTACGGCGTTGGAACCATAGCAGAGCGCTTTGATTCGCTGCTTGCCACACTTGCCAGCGGTCAGGTCTGGCGGCTGTTTACGCCGGACTTCCTGCACTTTAGCTGGACTCATATTATCTTTAATTCGGTGATGTTGTGGTTCTTGGGCAGCCAGATTGAATGGTTTGACGGTCGTGGCAGGCTGGTTCTGCTTTTCATCATAACCAGTCTTTTTTCTAATGGGTTGCAGTACATGGTTTCCGGTCCCTTTTTTGGCGGCCTTTCGGGGGTTGTTTATGGCATTCTTGGTTATTGCTGGCTTAGCCAGCGAGCGGCCCCGCGGTTTCAATTTCCCCCGGCGCTCGTAACCTTTGCGGTGGTTTGGATGGTGATTGGGTTTACGCCGCTGCCAGAAATGCTAGGCCTGGGGCGCATGGCAAACGAAGCGCATTTGGGTGGGTTTGTTGCAGGCTTGGCGTTGGCAGCCATTTTGCCTGTCCGTAGAAAACAGCAAGCATAAAAAAAACCCCACCAAAAGGTGGGGTATAAAAGAAGCAGAATATGCTCCTGATGAGAGAGACCAAACGACACGACCGTCGTCATTTGGTAGAGCAATGATAATCATTATCGTTTATACCTGTCAAACGATTCAGCTACTTTTTTATGAAGATTTTTTCAGGAGAACCGGATGACCTACGAAGAACTTATCGAACGGCTCGACCCCAACGTTTATCAGAGCCTGCGTCAGTCCATCGAGCTCGGAAAGTGGCCGGATGGGCGAAAGCTTTCACCGCAACAGCGTGAGATCAGCCTGGAAGCCATTATCCATTATGAAAACCTGCACAATATTCCGGAGCAGGAACGGGTTGGTTATCTCGATCGGGGCAGCAAGGCGGGCACTGAGTGTGATCCCTCTGTGCGTCGTAGCCAGTCAGGCGACAACGATGTTGACCCCAGCCAGTTTGTTGAGGTTAAGTCTTGAGCGATCTTGCGGATGTAACTGGTCGGCTGAGAAAAATGCCGGCAGATGCGGGCGATCCCGTATCTTATGTTTTGGCCGTGGGTGATGCCCGGGTGCCGCTGAACGAGCTTATCGGCAAACCTTTGCGTTTCGATTTTGAAGGTGTGATTCGCTGCATTAACTGCGACCGGACAACCAAAAAGAGCTTTAGTCAGGGGTTTTGCTATCCCTGTTTTCGTAAGCTGGCGGCTTGTGATTCGTGCATCATGAGCCCTGAAAAGTGTCACTACCATCTGGGTACCTGCCGTGAGCCAGAATGGGGCGAGACCCACTGCATGATTGAGCATGTGGTTTACCTGGCAAATTCCTCAGGCTTGAAGGTAGGCATTACCCGGGGCTCTCAGGTACCCACACGCTGGATTGATCAGGGCGCAGTCGATGCGATTCCCATGTTTAGAGTGGCTACCCGGTATCTTTCCGGGTTGGTTGAAGTGGCCTGCAAAGCGCACGTTGCGGACCGCACTAACTGGCGTGCCATGCTTAAGGGTGACGTTACCGAGCTGGATCTTGTCCAGGAGCGCCAGCGGATACTGACGTTGATCGCAGATGATATTGCCGCCCTGAGGGACGAGCACGGCCCTGATTCCATTCGCGAAGTGGATGAGCAGGGGCTTGGCCTGAGTTATCCTGTGCAGACTTGGCCAGAAAAGATCAAAACCCACAACCTGGATAAAACGCCGGAAGTGGAAGGAGTTCTTGAAGGTATCAAGGGCCAATACCTGATTCTTGATACCGGTGTAATCAATATTCGTAAGTTCACCGGTTATGAAGTCCGTTTCCGGGTAATGGATGCTTAAAGCGCTCTTTACCTGCCCGTTCTGAAAATGCCTGCCTGATCTGTTTTGGGTCAGTTGCAGGCTGAGACATCTGGAGACACTCAATGCGCACCAATCAGCCAAAAACCATTTACCTAAGCGAATACAAAGTGCCCGCATACTTGGTGGATACGGTCGACCTTCGCTTCGAACTCTTTGATGATGGCGCGAGGGTGCACAGCACAATGTCTGTGCGCTGTAACCCGGACTCCTCCGAGGTATCGGCACCTTTCACTCTGGATGGGGATAGCCTGAAGCTGGAGTGTGTTGCTTTGAATGGCGAGGAGCTTGCCTCGGAGGCCTACGAAGAAAGCGATGATCAGCTGCTTGTTGCCAAGGTGCCGGCTCAGTTTGAATTGACGATCGTGACCTGGATTGAGCCTCAGAACAATACCCGCCTTGAGGGGCTATATAAATCGTCCGGTATGCTCTGTACCCAGTGTGAAGCTGAAGGCTTTCGCTGCATTACCTATTTCCCGGATCGCCCGGATGTGATGGCTCGTTACCGTACCCGCATTGAGGCCGACAAGGGCGCCTGTCCGGTGCTGTTGTCCAACGGCAACGCGGTAGAGAAAGGCAATTTGGAACATGGCCGCCACTTTGTTACCTGGGAAGATCCGTTTCCCAAACCCAGTTATCTGTTTGCACTGGTCGCGGGTGAACTGGTTGAAAAACAGGACGCCTTTACCACTTGCTCAGGCCGGGACATCGATCTGCGTATCTATGTTGAGCCCCGCAATGCGGAGAAAACCCAGCATGCCATGGACTCTCTTAAACGCTCCATGCGTTGGGATGAAGAAACCTACGGCCGCGAATACGATCTCGATATATTTATGATCGTCGCAGTGGACGATTTCAACATGGGGGCCATGGAGAACAAGGGCCTGAACATCTTCAATTCGTCCTGCGTGCTGGCCAGCCAAGAGACGGCAACCGATCTCGCGTTTCAGCGAATTGAATCCATTGTTGCCCACGAGTACTTCCATAACTGGTCTGGTAATCGGGTAACCTGCCGCGATTGGTTTCAGCTGAGCCTCAAGGAAGGCTTTACGGTGTTCCGTGATGCCACCTTCTCTGCAGACATGGGCTCACCCACGGTGAAGCGGATAGAAGATGTAACCGTGCTGAGAACCGCCCAGTTTGCTGAAGATGCTGGCCCTATGGCTCACCCGGTGCGCCCGACCTCTTACATGGAGATTACCAACTTCTACACCCTGACCATTTACGAGAAAGGTGAAGAAGTTGTTCGCATGATTCACACGTTGCTTGGCCCCGAACTGTTCCGCAAAGGCAGCGATTTGTACTTTGAACGCCACGACGGCCAGGCTGTAACCACTGACGATTTTGTAAAAGCGATGGAAGATGCCTCTGGCCGGGATCTCACGCAGTTCCGGTTATGGTATGAGCAAGCCGGCACGCCTGTGCTGAAGGTGTCGGATGACTATGATAACGAACAGGGTATTTACCGCCTGACCGTTCAACAGTCGATCCCGGATACGCCTGGCCAGACCAATAAAAAGCCGCAACATATTCCCTTTGCTCTGGGGCTATTAGGGGCAGGTGGAGAAGCTTTGCCACTCAGTCTTGAAAGCGATCAAGATGCCGCGAATGCGCCGGACGAGCGGGTGCTTGAATTAACGCAGGCCAGTCACACATTCGAGTTTCACGGCCTTGCCCAAAAACCAGTCCCTTCACTGTTGCGCCACTTTTCGGCGCCGGTTCGTGTGGTTTACCCCTGGAGCCGCGAGCAGCTGGTGTTTTTGATGAGCCACGACCCCGATGGCTTCAACCGTTGGGATGCGGGCCAGCGCCTCGCGGTGGATGTCATCCAATCACTGGTTGGTTCTTCTGATGACAGTGAGATCGAGCCGCGCCTGGTCGAGGCATATCGCGCCTTGCTTGGTGGTTCAACACTTGATCAGGCGCTGGTGGCAAAAATGCTGCAGTTGCCCTCCGAAGCTTACCTGATTGAGCTGGCAGATAGCCCAGATGTTGCTGCCATTCACCGCGCCCGTGATCGGGTGCTAAATCAGATTGCAACGTCGCTGCGTGAGGATCTGGTTGCTTGCTATCACCGGAATTCGGATGCCGGAACCTATGAGGTTACCCCGGAATCCGTTGCCCGCCGAAGCCTGAGAAATACAGCGTTGGCCTGGTTACTGATGATCAATGATGAAACCGGCCGTGATCTGGCGCTTGCTCAGCTCGGCAACGCCGATAACATGACCGATCGCATGGGCGCTCTGCGCGCCCTGGTAAACTCGGATTACACGTCGGAACGAAGCCAAGCGCTGGCCGACTTTTATGAGCGGTTCCAGGACGATCCTCAGGTGGTGGAGCAGTGGTTCTCGGTGCAGACCTCCAGCGATCGCGCAGGCCAGTTGCCGCAGATTCACGCACTGTTGGGGCACCCAGCCTTCGATTGGAAAAACCCCAACAAAATACGTTCCGTGGTTGGTGTGTTCGCAGGTCAAAACCTAGCAGCTTTCCATAACCCGGATGGCTCCGGCTATGAATTTCTGGCCGATCAAGTGTGTCGTTTAGATGACAGTAACCCGCAGATTGCGGCGCGCTTGGTAACACCGCTTACGCGCTGGCAGAAGTTTGCTCCGGCTTACAGCTCACTGATGCACTCAGCTTTGGAGCGTATTCGGGACAAGTCCGGCTTGTCTGCTGATCTATACGAGGTGGTGCATAAGAGCCTCGAAGCCTGAGGGCAGAGGGGAGAATATCCAGCTGTAATTGTGAGCCCTTGATTACAGCTGGATACAAAATCGCACTTTCGGTCGATAGACAACCTTGACGGATCGGCTAACCTGTCGGAAAGCCTGCCTTTCTAACAGGCAACAATAAAAAGCCTTCTAACAGGCTTCCAGTCGAATTCAGGGTTATATAATGAACTATAAAAAGAGTGCGATACTCGGGGGTTTGCTCGCCCTCTCGATAGCCTCACCTTCTTCCTGGGCCGGAGTATCTTCAAGTGAAGCTTCACGCCTCGGCCAGGATCTCACGCCGTTCGGCTCGATCAAGGCCGGAAATAAAGCGGGTACAATTCCAGCTTGGACTGGGGGCTTAACAGAACCTCCTGCTGGTTATAAGGGTGCAGGGCAGCACCATATCAATCCGTTCCCGACCGACGAAGTACTTTTCACCATTAATGCGTCTAATAAGGGTCAGTACGCCGAACACCTTTCTGATGGTGTTCTTGCGATGCTTGAAACCTACCCCGCCAGCTTCCGCGTGCCGGTTTATAAATCCCGCCGTACTCACGCAATACCTGACTGGGTTGCGCAGAACACCAGAGAAAACGCGGTAGACGCAAAAATTGTCGGCAAGGGCGAGGGCCTCAAAGGCGCATTTGGTGGTTATCCTTTCCCGATCCTTCACGGAAATAACGAACAGAAAGCCTGGCAGGTGATTTGGAATCATTTGACGCGCTGGCGTGGTGTTTCAGGTACTCGCCGTTCCAGTGAAGTTGCGGTTCAAAGTGATGGCGACTATTCGTTGGTTACCTCCCAGCAGGAAGTCTTTTTCAACTTTTACAACCCTGAGGGCGGTGAAGATGAGCTAGATAACATCATTTTCTATTACCTCTCATTTACCCAGTCGCCACCCCGCCTTGCAGGCGGCGCTATTCTTATCCATGAAACCCTGAACCAGATCATTAACCCGAGAAATGGCTGGGGCTACAACGCCGGACAGCGCCGCGTACGCCGTGCGCCGAACCTGGGTTACGATTCGCCAATTGCGTCTGCTGAAAACCTACGCACGGCGGATGACACAGATATCTTTAACGGTGCGCTGGATCGCTATAACTGGAACTACGAAGGTTTAAAGGAAGTCTACATTCCTTACAACAACTATCGTATTGGCGAAAAAGGCACGCCTTATTCTGAAATACTCGGTATTTCTCACCTGAACCCAGATCTAACCCGCTGGGAACTTCAGCGTGTTCACGTGGTTGAGGCAACCCTGAAAGACGGTGCGCGCCATATTTACAAAAAACGCCGTTTTTACGTAGATGCAGACAGCTGGAACACGGTTTTACTGGATCAGTATGACGGCCGTGGTGAGTTGTGGCGTGTGACCATGGGTATCGCAAAAAACTATTATGAACTTCCGGGTGTATGGACGGTTCTTGACGTCTATCATGATCTTCAAGCCCACCGTTATCACGTACTTGGCTTGGATACTGAAGAGTCTAGTACCCGGATCTTCACTGAAGATGTACCCAATAAACGCTATTTTTCACCGGCCTCCCTGCGCCGTAGGAGCGTCCGCTAAGGCGGGCGCTTTTCCGTTATTGCCGGCGCTGCCGGCCAGAGATACACAGTAAAAACAACATAATAGGCAATCTGAATGGCTAGAAGGTGGACGTGCAAGACTTTGGGGGCAGCCTGCCTCGGGCTTTCCATGGCTTGGTTTGCGCCAGCGGCGTTTGCGCTTGCTGACATAATCGAAACACCGGCCCGGCAAACCGACCTGGCTCCCACAAATCTCCTTAATGACGCAGTGCTCGCGGGTGACCGCATCGTAGCTGTCGGGGAACGAGGGCACATCATTTACTCCGATGATGACGGGCAAACCTGGACACAGGGCAGTGTTCCTGTCGCTGTGACACTGACCGCAGTGGATTTTGGGTCGAACACTCATGGCTGGGCCGTTGGTCACAGCGGCGTGGTGCTTCATACCGAGGATGCTGGCGAGAGTTGGAGCCTGCAATTAACTGGCGTTGATGCCAGCGAACTGGCCATCGCCAGTAAGGAAGAACAGATTGCTGCCATGAAAGGGGACATTGAAGAGGCGCCTGAATCGGAGAAGGGCGATCTGGAGTGGGCGCTAGATGATCTGATTTTTACCATGGAAAACATGCAGTCAGATTTGGATATCGGCCCGGTAAACCCGCTGCTAGGCGTTTGGTTTGAGAATGACCAGCACGGATTTGTGGTGGGTGCCTACGGCATGATCTTGCGCACGCAGGACGGCGGCGAGACCTGGAGCGATTGGGCACCGAAGATTGAAAATGCTCGAAACTTCCACCTCAACAGTATTGCCCATATAACGGGCGGCGCGCTTGCCATTGTTGGTGAGGCCGGGCAAATCCACGTTTCCGTGAATAATGGGGACACCTGGGAGCGACGTGAAAGCCCTTATCCGGGTTCTCTGTTCGGCGTGATTGGAACCGGGCAAGTTAACGAAATTTTGGCCTTTGGGTTGCGTGGCAACATGTTGTTTTCGACGGATCTGGGAAAGAACTGGCGCATGGTTCCGAACAGCGCAGGCGCGACACTCAACGACGGAGCCGTGGCTGACGACGGCCGGATAACTCTGGTAGGTAATGGTGGCACAGTGCTTATGAGCGGCAATGGTGCGGATTCATTCCGTGAGCACTTTCGCAGCGATCGGGCTGGCGTCATGAGTGTGGTTCCGGTTTCTGGCACCAATCTTCTTATCGTGGGTGAAAGCGGCGTAAAAATTACCGACGCGCGCGGAAAGAACCTTCAATAACGCCCTGATGTGGCAACAACTGAAAAAATAATAGAGGGGCTTTTTGCATGTCCAACCCGAATCATGACAAGGGTGAGCACTACCTGACGACGCCTAAGGCGGAGCCGTTTTTGGAACGCCTGATTTTTAACAACCGGGCCGTGATCCTTATCGGTTTTCTGCTGTTGACGGTGTTTTTGGGCTATAACGCGATAAAAATCCAGCCAGATGCAAGTTTCGAGCGCATGATCCCGCTTGAGCATCCTTATGTTATCAATATGCTGGATCACCGGAACGACTTGGAAAACCTTGGCAACTTTGTACGTATTGCCGTGGAGACCAAAAAAGGTGACATTTTTACTGCGGAGTACATGGAGACTCTGAAGCAAATCACCGATGAGGCTTTTTATCTTGACGGTGTTGACCGCTCGGGGCTGAAAACTCTGTGGACCTCAAACGTTCGATGGGTGGAAGTAACGGAGCAGGGTTTTCAGGGTGGCACCGTCATTCCCGATGGTTACGATGGCTCTCCGGAAAGCTTAGAACAACTGCGTCAGAACATTCTTCGTTCCAACGAAGTAGGGCGGCTGGTTTCGGACAACTTTAAGTCCACGGTTGTGTATGCCCCACTGTACGAGAAAAATCCCGAAACGGGCGAGCCGTTGGATTACGCTGCGTTTTCCCGACAACTCGAAGAAAAAATTCGGGATAAGTACAAAGGCCAGAACCCAAATATCGACATTCATATTGTCGGCTTTGCCAAAAAAGTGGGTGACCTGATTGAAGGTATTGGCTCCATTGCTTGGTTTGCCGGCATTACTATTCTACTGACCACTCTGTTGCTGTTCTGGTACTCCCGATGCATCACCGGCACGCTGGTGCCTGTGTTCACATCGATTGTTGCGGTGTTCTTGCAGCTAGGTGCCCTTAGGCTCCTGGGCTACGGCTTGGATCCATACTCGGTGCTTGTGCCGTTCCTGGTTTTTGCCATTGGCATTAGTCACGGTGTTCAGATCGTAAACGCCATGGCAGTCGAAGCCGGCAAAGGCTTTGATGCTGTAACCGCGGCCCGCCTGGCATTCCGTGCACTCTATATTCCGGGCATGTTGGCATTGATTTCTGATGCCTTCGGCTTCCTTACGCTGTTCTTTATCGAGATCGACGTTATCCGCGATCTGGCCATAGCGGCTGGCCTGGGTGTGGCTTTCGTTATCCTCACCAATCTGGTGCTGCATGTACTGATTATGTCCTACCTTGGCATTTCCAAAGGTGGTGTTCGTCACGTACAAAATCAGGGCGAAAAGCAGGATCGCAAATGGCATTTGATGTCCTACTTCTCTCACCCTGGAGTTGCTCCAATTTCGCTGCTTATTGCGGTGATTGGTCTAGGACTTGGTCTTTATTACAAGCAGGATCTGAAGGTAGGGGATCTTGACCAGGGGGCGCCCGAGCTTCGTGCCGACTCCCGTTATAACCTGGACAACGCGTATATCATTGATAACTACTCTACCAGTGCGGATGTATTGGTTGTGATGGTTAAGACGCCGGTAGAGCAATGTACCCAGTACAACGTTCTACGGGCCATGGATTCACTGCAGTGGGAATTGCAGAACACGCCAGGCGTTCAGTCCTCTGCTTCGCTTGCCGACGTTTCCAAGATCGTGACCAAGGCCTTGAACGAGGGCAACTGGAAGTGGTTTGAGATTTCCCGCAACCAGACCATTATTAATGCGTCCATTCGTGAGGCGCCATCCGGCCTTATCAACACCAACTGCAGTCTGACGCCAGTTCTAGTGTTCCTTGAGGATCATAAGGCCGAAACGCTGGAAACCGTGGTTGAAAGGGTTGAAGTGTTTGCTAAGGCTAACAGCGATGAAGAGCACACCTTCTTGCTGGCAGCTGGCAATGCCGGTGTAGAAGCGGCTACCAACGAAGTTATCTCCAATGCCAAGGATATGATGCTTATCCTGGTTTATAGCGTGGTAAGCCTGCTGTGCTTTGCAACCTTCCGCTCCATAAGGGCTGTGCTGTGTATTGTAGTTCCCCTGGGCCTAACCTCGATTCTGTGTGAGGCGATCATGGCTGTGTCGGGCATCGGCATCAAAGTGGCGACGTTGCCGGTGATTGCGCTGGGTGTGGGTATCGGTGTCGATTACGGTATCTATATTTACAGCAAGCTGGAGCATTACTTGCTTGAGGGGAAAACGCTTCAGGATGCCTATTTCGAAACCCTGCGCTCGACTGGTAAAGCGGTTATGTTTACCGGCGTAACACTGGGGCTTGGTGTCGTTACTTGGATTTTCTCTCCAATCAAGTTCCAAGCGGATATGGGCTTCCTGCTTTTCTTCATGTTCCTTTGGAATATGATTGGAGCAATCTGGCTGCTACCGGCGCTCGCGCGGTTCCTGCTGCGGCCGGATAAGATGATCGCTAAGGCTCGCGCTGGTAAATAGAGTTTGCAGCTAAGCACAAAAAAGCCCGCATTGCGGGCTTTTTTGTTGTTTGCTCAACTGGTTAGCGAGCTAATCCATGCTTTATTTCTTGGGTGAAGTGGTCTATGTTCTATAGCGAGCGCGATGCTTGCTCGTGAGCTCAGGCGGGCAGTTGATAACAACGATCAAAATAAGGAAAACTCACATGACACTGAAACTCAAAGCCTCCGCATTCGCTGTAGCAGCAGCTGTTAGCTTGGGTGCGGCCTCAACGGCTGTTTCCGCGCAGGAGCAACGCTTCGTAACCATCGGAACCGGTGGTGTAACCGGCGTTTATTATCCGGCCGGTGGAGCTATTTGCCGCCTGGTTAATATGGATCGAAAAGAGCACGGAATCCGCTGCTCTGTTGAGAGCACAGGTGGGTCTGTTTACAACCTGAACGCCATTCGCCAGAACGAACTGGATCTGGCGGTTGCGCAATCCGACTGGCAGTACCACGCCTACAACGGCACCAGCCAGTTCAAAGAAGATGGCCCCAACAAAGATCTGCGTGCCGTATTCTCACTGCACCCAGAACCGTTTACCGTTGTAGCCAGCAAAGGCTCCGGCATCAAGAACTTTGAAGATCTTGCCGGCAAGCGGGTCTCCGTAGGTAACCCGGGTTCGGGCCAACGTGCGACAGCCGAAGTGCTGATGGATGAAATGGGCTGGACTATGGACAAGTTCTCCCTGGCGGCCGAACTTAAGGCTGCGGAGCAATCCCAGGCATTGTGTGATGGCAATATCGATGCGTTCTTTTACACAGTGGGCCATCCATCCGGTGCCATCAAAGAAGCGACCACTTCCTGTGACAGCGTTCTCGTAAACGTAGATAACAAATCAGCCAAAAAGCTGATTGATGACAACCCGTATTACCGCAAGGCTGTTATTCCTGGCGACATGTACCGTGGTTCTGATGACGACGTGACCACCTTTGGTGTGGCCGCGACGTTTGTATCTTCTACCGATGTACCTGACGAAGTTGTGTACGAAGTGGTTAAGGCAGTGTTTGAAAACTTTGACAGTTTCAAGCGTCTGCACCCGGCCTTCGCCAACCTCAAGAAGGAAGAGATGGTAGCTGATGCACTGAGTGCGCCACTGCACCCGGGCGCTGCCAAGTACTACAAAGAAGCTGGCCTGATCGATTAATTCGATTTCCGGCGATTAGCGCAACTGCGGGCAACTTCTGCCCGCAGTTTTAACTTGTTTTATCGTTTTCCCCTGACCGGACTCTGCTATGACCAATAGCGACCCAAGCGCCGGAGATCGTATCGATAAGCAGAAGGTTGAGGAGTTTCTTCAGACCGAATCCGGTGGAAGGGCTGCTACTGGGTCTGCTGCGATCATTCTTTTTGTTGTTCCTTTACTCTGGTCTCTTTTCCAGCTTTGGATCGCATCCCCACTACCGTACATTTTCGAGTTTGGCGTACTCAACTCGACCGAGTCACGCTCGATTCACCTTGCGTTTGCCTCGTTTCTGGCGTTTACAGCGTTCCCCATGATCCGTGGCAAAAACATCAACAGCATACCGATATATGACTGGATACTGGCGCTGGCGGCGGCGTTTACGGCTTCGTATCTCTATTTTTTCTACAGTCAACTGGCCACTCGCCCTGGGTCACCTAACCTGCAGGACATTATTGTCGCGATGGCCGGGTTGGTGTTGCTGCTGGAGGCAACGCGTCGTGCATTAGGGTTACCTCTAACGATTGTTGCCGGCGTGTTCATTATCTACTCACTGGCCGGTCCTTACATGCCAGACGTTATTTCCCACAAAGGCGCGAGCCTGAGCAAACTGGCTTCGCACCAGTGGCTTGGCACAGAAGGCGTTTTCGGCGTAGCACTGGGCGTATCCACCAGTTTTGTTTTCCTGTTCGTACTGTTCGGAGCCTTGCTCGAACGAGCCGGTGCGGGGAATTATTTTATCAAGATAGCTTACGCCATGCTCGGCCACATGCGCGGCGGCCCGGCCAAAGCGGCTGTGGTGGCCAGCGGTCTTAGCGGCGTTATTTCCGGTTCATCCATCGCCAACGTGGTGACCACTGGCACCTTCACCATCCCATTGATGAAGCGGGTCGGGTTTCCGGCCACCAAAGCCGGTGCAGTAGAAGTGGCAGCCTCAACCAATGGTCAGCTTACACCACCAATTATGGGCGCGGCAGCTTTTCTGATGGTCGAGTACGTGGGTATTTCCTACCTGGAAGTAATCAAACACGCCATTCTGCCGGCAATGATTTCCTACGTGGCACTTATTTACATCGTGCACCTGGAAGCCTGCAAGATGAACATGAAAGGCGTTGAGCGGCTGAACAAACCGACCTTGGCCCAGCGCATGCTTGTATGGGTGATGATTCTGCTGGGGCTGAGCGTGCTCACCTTAGCGGTATATTACGGCATAGGCTGGATGAAAGATGTGTTCGGCAGCGCCGCCATGTGGATACTCACTCCGCTGTTGCTGGCGGCCTACGTGGGCCTTGTCGGCTATGGGTCGCGCTACCCTGATCTGGAAGAAGAAGGTCCAGATTCAGTAATGGACGAACTGCCACCAGTGGGCCCAACGGTCAAAACCGGGCTCTATTTCTTGTTGCCAGTTGTTGTGCTTGTGTGGTGTCTAACGGTTGAGCGCTTTTCGCCCCAACTGTCGGCCTTCTGGGCTACCGTATTCATGGTATTTATCATTCTCACCCAGCGACCGCTGAAAGCGTTCTTTAAAGACCGTGGTGATTACCTGAGCGGCCTTAAACAGGGCGGGTTAGACCTTACCCAATCACTGGTCACTGGCGCCCGCAACATGATTGGTATTGGTGTGGCCACTGCCACTGCAGGCATTGTGGTGGGTACCGTTACGCTCACTGGCATCGGCTTGGTAATGACTCAGTTTGTGGAGTTCATTTCCGGCGGTAACCTGCTGCTGATGTTGGGTTTTACCGCTGTTATTAGCCTGATTCTGGGTATGGGGCTGCCTACTACAGCGAACTACATTGTGGTGTCGACCCTGATGGCACCGGTAATTGTCAGCCTGGGTGCGGAACACGGCTTATTGGTACCATTGATCGCGGTGCATTTGTTTGTGTTCTACTTCGGCATACTTGCGGATGACACGCCACCTGTGGGGTTGGCAGCCTACGCCGCGGCGGCAATTTCGGGGGCAGATCCGATACGAACGGGTATACAAGGCTTCACCTACGACATCCGAACCGCCATTCTGCCGTTCATGTTCATCTTCAATACTCAGTTGTTGTTGATTGGGCTGACTGGCTGGTTCGACTTGTTAGTGACGGTGTTCAGTGCGGTGACGGCCATGCTGGTGTTCTCCGCCGCCACCCAGGGTTTCTGGTTTACCAAAACCCGTTGGTGGGAAACCATTGGCCTGTTGCTGATTACCTTCACCCTGTTCCGTCCGGGCTTTTGGTGGGATGAAGTATACCCACCCACCAATGATCGCCCTGGGGTGGAACTGTTGCAGCACGTAGATGAAGTGGCGGCAGACCAGCCTATTATTCTTCAGGCTTCTGGCATGTCGCTGTCGGGTGACGATGTATCTAAGTACCTGAAGCTGCCATTGCCCGCGGGCGACACGCCCGAGAATCGGCTGGCGGCCGCTGGATTGGAGGTGTCCGAGGCGGGTGAGGTAATGAACGTTGAGTTCGTTAACTTTGGCAGCGATGCGGAAAAAGCCGGGTTGAGCTTTGGATGGACCATCGATATCGTACAGGTGGCAAATTCACGTCCGCCAAAAGAGCTGATGTTCATTCCTGCGCTGCTTTTGCTCGGCCTTCTGGCATTTTTACAGTTGCGGCGAAGGGCCGGCGAGGGAGAGCGACCGGCTTTTGTACCGTCGCCCTAGTTCAGCGGACACATGGCGCACGCCATAGGCAAACCCCAGCATTAACCTGCTGGGGTTTTTTCTGTTAAACTGCGCCCCGAATCGGCCCGCGGTTTGTGTCGCGGAACGCCGTCACCACGTGATCTTTGGTATAGATCACCGCTGAGTAATCAACAGGAGCCTTTCATGCCCGTCATAACTCTGCCTGATGGCAGTCACCGTAGTTTCGCTGAATCCGTAACCGTACACGACGTCGCAGCCGATATTGGTGCCGGCCTTGCCAAAGCTGCACTTGCCGGCAACGTAGATGGCAGGCTTGTGGATACGAGCCATCGGATCGAGCAGGATGCAGAACTCGCGATCATCACAGAGCGTGATGAAGACGGTGTTGACGTTATCCGCCATTCCACCGCCCACTTGCTCGCTATGGCCGTTAAAGAGCTGTTTCCTGTCGCTCAGGTAACCATCGGGCCGGTGATCGATAATGGCTTTTATTACGACTTCAAATTCGACCGGCCATTTACCAATGAAGATCTGGCCCGGATCGAGAAGCGCATGGAAGAGCTCGCCAGGCAGGATATTCCGGTCTCTCGCTCGGTGCTTTCCCGCAGTGAAGCGGTCAAGCTATTCAATGAGATGGGCGAGGAATACAAGGTTCGGATCATTGAGGACATTCCGGGTGAGGAAGACCTTTCGTTCTATCGCCAGGGCGATTTCATCGATCTGTGCCGCGGTCCTCATGTGCCCAGTACTGGCAAGCTGAAAGCATTCAAGCTAACCAAGGTGTCTGGCGCATTCTGGCGTGGGGATACCAGCAACGAACAGTTACAGCGCGTGTACGGTACAGCCTGGGGCAACAAGAAAGAGCTCAAGGCTTACTTGCACCGTTTAGAAGAAGCCGAAAAACGTGATCACCGCAAGATTGGTAAAAAACTAAACCTCTTTCATATGCAGGAAGAATCGCCGGGAATGGTGTTCTGGCATCCGGACGGCTGGTCTTTGTACCAAGAGATCGAGCAGTACATGCGTGGAATCCTTCACCGCCATGGTTATAAGGAGATCAAAACGCCTCAGGTGGTTTCCCGTAGCTTGTGGGAGAAATCCGGCCACTGGGATAAATTCCGCGATGACATGTTCACCACGGAATCTGAGAAGCACGACTTCGCCATCAAGCCGATGAACTGCCCGTGCCATATCCAGGTGTTTAATCAGGGCCTAAAAAGCTACAAGGATCTTCCTTTGCGGCTTGCAGAGTTTGGCTCTTGCCACCGAAACGAAGCCTCTGGGGCGCTACACGGCCTGATGAGGGTGCGTGGGTTTACCCAAGATGATGCGCATATATTTTGTGAAGAAGATGCCGTTCAGCCAGAAGTATCAAAGTTTATCGAGCTTCTTCACGAAGTGTATGAAGACTTCGGATTTGATCAAATTCTATACAAGCTTTCTACTCGCCCGGAAAAACGCGTAGGTTCAGATGAAGTTTGGGATAAAGCCGAAGCGGCTCTGGAACAAGCTTTGAATCGCGAAGGTGTCGATTGGGAGTTGTTGCCCGGTGAAGGCGCTTTTTATGGCCCTAAAATCGAGTTTTCTCTCAAGGACTGTATCGGACGAGTGTGGCAGTGTGGCACTATCCAAGTAGATTTCTCTATGCCGGGTCGCCTTGGTGCGCAATACGTTGCTGATAACTCTGAGCGTAAAACTCCTGTGATGTTGCACCGTGCCGTGCTGGGTTCATTTGAGCGGTTTATCGGGATTTTGATCGAGGAGTACGAGGGCGCGTTTCCGGCGTGGCTGGCCCCGACTCAGGTCGCTATTCTCAATATTACCGATAATCAGCGTGATTATTGTGAAAATCTGGCGAAAAAGTTGGATTCTTTAGGCTTTAGGGTAAATGCTGACTTGAGAAACGAGAAGATCGGCTTTAAAATCCGCG